>JAFSFT010000038.1 GCA_017435045.1 Oscillospiraceae bacterium | reverse complement strand
TGATAAATCTACTATAAATATTAAATAGGCAATCCATAGTTTTTGTTAGAGAAATTCTAAAAAAACAGCGATAAAAATTTTGTAGAACACCACAAAAAATATAACATAATTATGTGTAAAAATATGTTTACAAAAGATTGGCACATATTGTAAAATAGTACCGATACAATAATAGTATAATACTATATAAATAAACAGGAGAAGTTTATGGCGAGAGTAAGCAGATCAACAACAAGAACAGAAATAATACAGGTGGCCTGCGAATTGTTTTTTGAAAGAGGCTATTCCGCCACATCGCCAAAGATGATTGCATCGGCACTGGACATCAGCCCCGGCAATCTGACATATCACTTTCCAACAAAAGAACATCTTTTGCTGGTTGTAGTGCGGATGCTGTGTGAATTTCAGTGGAAGTTGCTGGGCATAGAAGCAGAGCACGGGATAGAATCGGTGGGTTCTCTATGTCTTGAGACAATGACAGTTGCGGCAGCCTGTCAGGAAAACGAAATTGCCTGCGACTTTTTCACCGCAGCATTCCAAAGCAAAATGTGTCGTGATTATCTGCGTAATGACCATATAAACAGGGCAAAGAGGATTTTTGCAGACCATTGCAGCGACTGGACTGACGAGGATTTTGTACAGGCAGAGCTACTGATAATGGGTATACAGTACACCACCATAACAGCAGATGACAACATTCTTCCGTTGAATAAGCGAATCAGCGGCGCACTGGAATATATTCTGAATATATATGGTATAGACAGCAAAACACGACAGAAAGAAATTGATAAAGTTCTGCAGATGGACTGCAGGCAGCTGGGCAGAAATGTTCTTGCCGAATTTATAAAATACATTAATGAAACAAACGAGCAGGCATTCAGCGAAATGCTTGCCGGTCGCAGAAGAAAATAATAAACAGAGAAAGGGCATAGGTATGAAAAATAAATCTCTGAATTTAAAAACCAAAGAATTGATGAAAAGAGCAGTCAGTTTTATAACAGCTGTGGCTATGGTTATCACAATTCTCCCTTTGCAGCCGATAACGGCTTACGCAGAGGAAACAGGCACCGCAGTGTGCACACACCATATTCATAGCGAAGAATGTGGATATGTTGCAGCTGTGGATGAGGTTCCTTGTACACATCAGCATGATGAAAGCTGCGGTTTTGCTGCAGCAGTAGACGAAGTGCTGTGCAAATGTACAGAAACCGATGAAAACGGTGCAGTGCTGCATACTGAAAACTGCGGATATACCCCTGCAGCTGAAGAACAGCCTTGCACCCACACACATGATGAAAGCTGCGGTTATATTGCAGCAGTGGCCGGCGCATCTTGCACATGGACAGCCGAAAGCTGTACAGAATGCAATCCTGTGGATAATAGCGAAGCAGAGCCTGCAGTGGACGACGAACAGGACATCAAAAACGGCGAAACTGAACCTGTTGTGGAATGTATCTGCGAAACTGATGACGAAACAATCCACGCGGCAAACTGCCCGTTGTACACACCTGTGGAAAACCCACAGTGTTTCTGCGGTGAAAAATGTACCGAAGAAACACTGAACTACTGGTGCGATGTATGCGGCGTACAGGGTGATGCAGCCTGTAAGGCAGCAGAGGAAGAAACTGCTGTGGTATATGCAGGTTACTCCTATACAGACCAGCACGGTACGATACATACAGTTGATAATGCAACAGAAATAACAGAAGACAGCACAACCTGGTCTGACGGCTGGTACTATGTAAAAGATTACGTTTCAATTGGGGAGCGTATTACCGTAAACGGCGATGTAACGCTTATTCTGGGAATAAACGCTTATCTTGAAGCTCTCCAAGGTATTAAAGTAAGCGGCGGCAACAGCCTTACAATCTATGGTGCAACTGCTGATTCAGGGCTTTTGTATGCATACAGCTATCTGAGCAGTGCAGCAATCGGTTCTGACGGCAATGCTACCATTGATGATAATGGCAAGATTATCATATCTTCCGATGCTGATACCACACTGGGCACTATTACTATAAACAGTGGCAAAGTGAAGGCCAAAGCTGTTGCAGATGATAATTACTCAACTTCTGCAGCAATTGGTGGCGGCAGATACAGCAAAGGCGGCACAATCAATATCAATGGCGGTGATGTATATGCAGAAACACCTTCAGATAGGGGTGGATATGCACCTGCCATTGGACCGGGTGAATTATCAAGCGGAGATGTGACAATCAATATAACCGGCGGTACAGTGACAGCCGAAGCCGATTTTACAGCTATTGGCAGCAGTATTAATGCCGGCTGCAGCCTTACACTGAATATCAGCGGCGGCAACATTACAGCTGCTTCCTACGAAACCGACACCGCTTTTGTTACTATCGGCAGCGGAGCATCTTCCGGCAATGCTGAAGTAAACATCACAGGCGGCATTATTGATGCTGCATCAATCGGTTCTCATTTGTATAAAGACGTGCTTACTGTAAAGGGCGGCAAATTTGTGCAGGACCCTGCAGCATCACTTCCGAAAGGTATGTATACTGTACAAGGCACAGACGGCCTGTACACAGCTCACTGGAGCGGCGCATATATTGAAGGTATTACACAGGTAGAGTCCATCGATGTAACGGTAAACGGCATAGCGCAGACGCTGGCATCAGATGATTACAAAATTGTTGGCAGCACTTTGTATATATTTGTTCCGAATGGCGTAGTGCTTGCAACAGTAAACGGTGTGAATTATATATGCAACCACACATCCATGACCACAAAGCTTGAAAAGTATACTGAAATTGATGACCTTAATATCTCTTCAAATACAATAAATGCAGGTGAACCAAAAGAATTCACAGCAACTGTTACCACACCGGGTGCAATGGCAGTAAAACTGGAATATAAAATTACCGACCCCGGCACAACCGGAGCATATATCAGTAATGGCTCAACTGTCTGCACAGATTTGGACGGCGTTTTCAAACTCACCGTTACAGCTATTGACGTCTTTGACCAGACATACAGTGAAACATTTGATATTACTTCTGAAATTATAGCTGTTACAGGCATAAGCGGTGACAGTGCAATACCGCAGTCTGTAAATCCAAGCACATTACAGCTGCCGACAGGTGTTTTGCCGGCAAATGCATCAAAAACAACCGTTGTGTGGTCAGTTGTAAGCGGCAGTGCAGTTGTAAGCGGAAATACAGCACGATTTATTGGTGCAGGAACAGCAGTCCTGCGTGCTACAGTTGAAAACGGGCTCGGCTACGGAAAAAATTTCACAAAGGACTATTCTATAACTGTATCCGCCCCGACAAGTTATAATTTGGAGGAGGGAAATATCACATTCTCCAAAATTGATGACAGCACTATGAAAATTGAATATGGTGCAGGCAATGTTACAAATGTTCCTATGGGTACAATTGTGACCATCACAGGCACTTCAACAAACACAATAACAGTACTAAGCGGTGTAGCTAATTTTGTGCTGAAAGACTGCGCAATAGGCACAGGATATGCGCATGCATTAGATATAATTCCTGTTAAGATTAGCAGCGGTGCAAAAGCCGAAATCACCCTGTCTGGAGAAAATAATCTTATAGGCAGGCCGGCAATATACGTACCGCAGGATGCCCGGTTGATTATCGATGGTATTGGTGAACTTTATGTTAAATCTATGTACAATAACGCATCAATAGGCGGAAAAAGCGGAGAAAGTGCCGGCAACATTACCATAAACGGCGGCACAGTTATCGCTGAAAATAGCTCCTATGGTGCAGCAATCGGTGGTGGCAGCAACGGCAGTGGTGGGAGTATAACAATAAACGGCGGCACAGTTATCGCTGAAAACAGCTCCTATGGTGCAGCAATCGGTGGTGGCAGCAACGGCAGTGGTGGGAGTATAACAATAAATGGCGGTACAGTAAACGCTGAAAATAGCAGTTCTGGTGCGGCAATCGGTGGCGGCAATAACGGCAGTACCGGCAGCATTACCATAAATGGCGGCACAGTTATCGCTGAAAATAGCAGTTCTGGTGCGGCAATCGGTGGCTCTGGTGGCACCGGCAGCATCACAATAAATGGCGGTACAGTTACCGCAACAGGCGGGCAATATGGCGCAGGTATCGGCGGTAGCAAAAGCAGCGGTGGCAGCATCACAATCAGTGGAGGCACAGTTACCGCAACAGGCGGACAGTATGGCGCAGGTATCGGTGGCAGCAACGGCAGCGGTGGTAACATCACAATCAGCGGCGGTACAGTTACCGCAACAGGCGGACAGTATGGCGCAGGTATCGGTGGCAGTAGCGGTAGTGGTGGTAACATCACAATCAGCGGCGGTACAGTTACCGCAACAGGTGTAGCGTATGGTGCCGGTATCGGCGGCGGGAATAATGGTGCAGGCGGCAATATTACAATCAGCGGCGGCACAGTTACTGCAACAGGCGCCCACCTTAGTGCCGGTATCGGCGGCGGGTATAATGGTGCAGGCGGTGATGTGGTTATTACAGGCGGTAACATCAAAGCTATTGATTTGGGAGGTAATTTCAACATCGGTGCCGGCAGCGGGTCAAGAGACGATGGAACATTAACCGACGGCACAAACAGTGTTTCTTTGTGTACTATCACACTGGATGGCGCAGCAGCAAACACAGCTGTTACAGAAGTTGTTCTGCCACAGGGTGCAAGCTATGGCGTTAAAGACGTAAAAACCCTTGATACAGACAAACTGTATTTCTATCTGCCTGCAAATACAGCGGTAAATACAATTACTGCAGGTACAGCAGAATATATCTGCAACCGTAACAATACATACTACACAACCCACGGAACAACAGGCTATGCAGATATAAAAGAAACAACCCACGATGTTGTTTGTTCACTTTGCGGCACTGTATTCATTGACAATGCAAACCATCAGTATGGTGTAAATGACAAATGCGTCTGTGGCAGAGACAAACATACACACAATTGGACATACATAGCAGATGAAAACACAGATACAATAACAGCAAAATGTACAGAGAACGGATGCCCGCTGACAAATGCAGACGGCGGCAGTGTGAAAATTTCTGTGGCAGACATAGAGTACAATGGTAATGCTGCGGAAGCTGTTGTGACAAACACTCTTACAACAGGCGATGCATATACTGTAACCTATACAGGCACAACCTGCGGCGGTGCTGAATACAACAGCACAACAGCATCAACCGATGCAGGCAGTTACACAGCCATACTTTCTATGGGTGGTGAAAGTGTATCTGCTGACTTTGAAATCACACCAAAGGAACTTATTCCGTCATTTAGATTTTTTGCTCCAAATCCTAAAACATATGACGGAACAACAGAACTGCCTGTAATGAGAGTGAACGCCGACAATATTGTTGCCAGTGACGATATAATTATAGGTTATACTTCCCCAGCCCATTTTGAAGATGCCCATGTGGGAGAAAACAAAACAGTATACATTACAAATATCAGTCTTACAGGTGATGATGCAGCCAACTATACAGTTAAAGATACATACACAACCACATGGTCAATCAGTCCTGCGCCAATCACAGTAACTCCAAAGGCAGGCCAAACCAAAGTTTACGGAACAGAAGACCCTGAATTTGAGTATGAAATCACAAGCGGACAGCTGTTTAGTGAAGATACACTGACCGGTGCCCTTGGCAGAACAACAGGGGAAAACGTGGACCAATATGCATACAATCTGGGCTCACTGGCAAATCCTGACTATGATATAACACTTGAAGCAACAGATAAATTTGAAATCACACAGGCAACACCTGATGTAAGCGGTGTTGTGGCAACAATCGCAGACAACAGCACATCAGAGGAAGATGTTCAGTTGGATGGTGCAAAAGGCGTGGACGGCAGTGCACTGGCTGGCGAGTTTGCTATAGCAAGCACAGGACCTATGACCTGGGGCGAAAATACAGTTAGATTTACATTTATACCTGATGATGCAAACTATACATCTGCAAACAGCACAGCTACAGTAACTGTAAAAGATACAATTGTACCAACAGGTCAAGTTACAGTTGAAGAAAACAGCTGGACAGCATTTGTTAACGATATAACATTCGGTCTGCTGTTTAATAAAACAGTTGATGTAAAAGTAATAGCAGAAGATGCACTCAGCGGCGTAAAATCCGTTGAATATATTGAAAGCGGCGAAGCGCTGACACTGGAAACACTGCAGCAGATTGCCAACTGGAATCCAATGGGCGCAGACGACAAGGTTTCTGTAACAGCCGAAGACAGTAAACAGTTTATTTACTACATCCGTATTACAGACAATGCAGGTAATGTGACATATCTTTCCACAGACGGTGCAACCTTTGACACACAGCCGCCTGTAATCCATGGTATCACAGAGGGAGCAGTCTATTACACTACACAGAGATTTACTGCTCAGGACAGCAATCTTGAAAATGTGACAGTTAACGGCAATCAGTCAACGACCTTTGCCCTTGGCGGAAATGTTGACAGGGAATATGTTGTGGTTGCAGCCGATAAAGCAGGCAACAGCACAAAAGTTACTGTACAGATGAAAACAATTGCCTCTATCAGCGAAACAATCAAAGACCTGACAGAAGAAAATGTAACAGCAGACAATGCTGATACAATCAAAGATGTGGAGGAAGCTCTTGCGGCAGTTGATGAAACCGATGCTTCACCGACAGAAAAAGATGAAATTGCAGCAGCACAGGAAAATATTGATGCACTGCAGAAGGTTATCGAAGACACAGAAAAAGAAGTTTCTGATATTGAAACTGAAGCTGGTGCACTGAACCCTGACACTGTAACATCTGATGACAAGCCAGAAGTTGAACAGTTTATCGGTGAAATGACAGATAAATTGGACGATGCAAATCTGACAGAAGCGCAGAAAGACAGAATCCAGCAGAGTATCGATGAAGCGGAAGGAATTCTGGATAAGATGGCAGAAGATCAGGAAAAACTGAATGATGCACTTGATTCTGTACCTGCAGTAGATACAGACAATGTAACAGGCGGAGATATAGATAATCTGCAAACAGCTAAAGAAAACCTTGAAGAACTGTTGAATGATGAAAACTATACAGCAGAAGAAAAAGCTGAAATTCAGGATAAACTGGATGAAATCAAGGATATTGCAAACGATATAGGCAAAACTTACAAAATTATCCACGGCGCAGGCGGTAACTGGACAAAAGGTTCATCCAAAACACTTGGATTTACTGCAAACGGATTGTTCAAACTGTTTGTAGAAGTAAGAGTTGACGGTAATGTTATTACAAGAGATGTGGACTACACAGCACAGAGCGGCAGCACAATTGTTACCCTTAACAAGTCCTACCTTGATACTCTTTCTGTAGGTAAACATAAACTGGAAGTAGTTTACGATGTGCTTGGTACGGAACATATTGCGGACTGTGAATTTACAGTAAAGGCAAAACCTGCAGAAAACACTTCGGATACAACTGCAACACCAACAGACAATGTTCCAAAAACAGGAGATACTACAAATACTCTTGGCTGGATGGCAGTGATGCTTTCAAGCATAGCTGCACTTGCAGTTGTTCTCAAAAAGAAAAAAGAATATGAAAACAGATAGTATCTGAATATCAGAAAATACTTTCTGACCGACAAACAAAAATCACCGGCAGAAATTGAATGTTCCGCCGGTGGTTTTACTTGCATATAAAATTTGGCATAGGCAACATATTATTATGTAAAAACAGAAAAACAAACTGTTAGATAAATTCCAATTTGTAAAGATGTCAGAATACAAAAGTAATTCCATATAGTAGAGGTATAATTGTAATGAAAAAGAGTATCACAAAAAATGCAATAGTAAGATATTTGATAATATGTTTCTGTATTACATATTTGTCATGGGGATGT
>JAFSFT010000037.1 GCA_017435045.1 Oscillospiraceae bacterium | reverse complement strand
TCAAGTTCTTCATCTGTAGCATCCTGACCATCTGCAGGCATAAATGTTGCATCTACGCCACCTTTAATGTCAATACCAAATCTTATATCGCTTGCGCCTTTGAACCATACGGTTTCAGTGTCGCCATATACCTGCTTGATACCAAAGAAAGAGGTATATACCAAAGCGAAGATAAGAGCGGCAACTATAAAGAATATAGATTTGCCTCTTCTTTTCATAATTTTCCTCCATTTTTTAAAACAGTGCCTTATATTATATGCTTTTTCTCAGATTTAGTCAATTGGTTATTTTATATATTTTAAATATTTCTTTTATTTATAATATTATCACCCATCTTACACATTTGCAGCCGTGTTTTTAATTGATATTTGGCACAAATATCAGTATAATTAATTTAAAGAATTACTGCAGGAGGTATATTATGGCTGAAAACAAAATAAAATGCGGTGATATCCGTGTTGCAATGGAAGAAGAACCCATCCTCTGGATGGACAGAAAACGTGTTACAATTTTTGCACTGCCCTGGTCCTTTACAAAATACGAGCTTACACCGTCCCGCCTTGTTATCTCCACAGGCTTTATCAACCAGCGGGAAGAAGAAGTGCGTCTTTACAGAGTGAAGGATGTTACATACACCCAGAGTCTGATTGAACGCATAGGCGGCACAGGTACGCTGAGAATAATCTCCAACGATGCCTCCGTGCCGGAAATTCACCTTGACCATATAAAAAATGCCCGCAAGGTAAAGGACGTTATCTCCCAGTCGGTAGAGGTTGCACGCAGAGAAAACGGTGTGCGTACCTCCGAGCTTATGGGTGCAGGCGCGGGTCCGGGCGGTCCGTTTATCGACAATGACGGTGCAGAGTCTCTCGGCCCTGATATGGTGCCGGATTTTGACGGCAACGGCATAGACGACAGAACAGAATAAAGCTATGACCTTTTAAATGCAAAAGCACAGATGTATACTTAATCTGTGCTTTTCTTGTTTTATGCCCGTATCCGTGATATAATTAATAGAATAAACATATTTATAAGAAAGGTTGTGTCTGCTATTAACCTTAATATAAAATCCAATGAACGTTTTAAAACCGCCGCCATCGGCGCCGCTGTGGGTTTTGTGGTTTTTCTGCTTATATACGGCTTTGCCCCGCTTAACCCCCTTAACGAGAATTTTGTGCTTACAGGATATCTTGAAAAGGACGTTGCCCAGCACTATGCAGGCTGGAAACTGTTCCGCAACAGCCCGTGGCAGTTTCCTCTTGGGGTGGGCGAACATATAGAACAGCCCTACGGCAACAGCGTGTCCTATACAGACAGCATTCCGCTATTTGCAATTTTTTTCAAGGCACTGTCCCCTGTGCTGCCCCACACCTTCCAGTATTTTGGCCTGTTTGTGGCATTGTGCTTTGTTTTTCAGGGTGCTTTTGCGGCATTGCTGGTTTCGCTTTTTTCCGACTGTCCGTTCTTCTGCGGTATTGGCAGTGCACTGTTCTGCTTTGCACCGGTTCTTGTGGAAAGAGCATTCCGTCACTGTGCACTTACCGCACAGTTTCTGATTGTTGCTGCACTTTATTACTACTTTAAAAACAGAAAAGCAGCGGATAAAAGCTATATACCTTTTTATATAATAAATGCGGCTGCCATAACCATACATCCATATTTCCTGCCCTTTACCTTTGCCATAATGTTTGCATTTGCACTGGAAGACTTTTTCCTTGCCAAAAACCGATGGAAACCGTGGGCACATATTGCTTTGAGCATTGCACTTACCCTTGCTGTGGGTTATGTGACAGGTGCGTTTTTCAGCGGCGACATACTTGCTGCAACAGGCTACGGATATTTCAGCCTTAATCTCAACAGCTTCTTTAACCCTGTAAGCGTTGAATTTACCGGGGAACACAACTGGTCAAAGGTACTTGGTGACAGGCCGTATTTTGGCGGACAGATAGAGGGCTTTAACTACCTTGGCATAGGTGTTACTGCCGCTGCCGCCGCTGCATTTTGCATAATTATCGCAAAAGAAAGAAAATCTGCTGTACATTTTGTAAAAAACCGCTTTGGCCTTATCTTCTCTGCCTGCTGCCTTGCTGTGTTCAGCCTTGGCGATGCAGTTTACTATGGCGGACTTAAACTATTTGATATTCCATATCCCGATGCATTAAAACAGATATTCGGTATGTTCCGTGCAACAGGCCGCTTTGGCTGGATTGTGCATTATCTTATTATTCTGTTTGCCTTGTACGGCATAAGCCGCCTTTTTGCCGACAAAAAACTGGTTTTTGCAGTGATGACGGTTTTCTTTGCGGTGCAGCTTTTTGATATATCCGATGTACTGCTGGAAAAACACGAATATTTCTACAACTTTTCTGCAGATAACCGCCAGTGCGAGGAACTTATTCCGCAGCATCCTTTCTGGGCACAGACAATACAGCAGACCGACAGTGTGGTGGAAATCTGCGATGTACACCGGCCGCTTTTCGGCAACGGCATGATTGACCTTGCCTCCATGTGCGGCGAATACGGCAAGGGCATAAACTCCAACTTCTGTGCACGTTTTAACTATGTGCAGAGACAAAGACGTGTTGAAACACACAGCTATATCTTCCGTGAACTTAAGGAGTGCCGCAACCATCTGTTTATAATGGACAATCTGAACAACGCACAGGCAATACTTGAAAACGGCACAAGTCAGGCCTTTGTTGTGGACGGACAGCTTGTTATGATACCGACCTTGTACACCGATGAACAGATTGCAGAGTTTACTGCCATGGGCAATTTTGAACAGGTTACAGACTATGCCGCATATATGACAGAATAACAGTCTGACAATCATACGTACAAACACAGAGATAACAATGTGCTAACATACACCTGACAGTCTGTCAGCACAGTTGTAACATTCTGGCAAGCAGACAAGCAACAGTTTATAAACACAGATACAACAATCTGCAAACATACAAAAAGTGGAAATTTCCCTGGAAATTTCCACTTTTTTATTTATCTTGTATCAATGCGGTTTAAGGCTGTCTGCATAACAGTGCCGTTATGCAGGCGGTGTTTTTTATGCAAACCTTCTTAAAGCAACATTCTGAAAAAACACAGTTACATCAGTCTGCAAACAGACCGAATAACAGTATAAGTACAAAAACATAAATACCCTCCAAAACACCGCAGAGTGGTCTGGAGGGTACATTTTCCCCTATTATATACAGAAAATATCAGGCCTGTTTTTTTGCCTGTACAAAGGCTTTGCCTCTCCAGCCGCCTTTGAGGTATCTTACCGCATTCATAGTTGTAACTGTAAGCCAGCCCATGCCCATGCCAAGCCAGATGGACATTTCGCCATAGTGAATAATGTGTACCAGCACATAGGTAATCGGCAGACGGATTAAAATCATGCAGATGGTTGTAACCATAGAGAATTTTGCATCGCCGACGCCACGCAGGAAGTTGGACAATGTCTGCATAACCGCAAAGAGAATATACAGCTTGGAGCAGAGGCGGATTGCTTCCACACCGATTGCCATAACATGGGCATCGTCCCCCATACCGAACAGGCTGATAAGACCGCCTGCAACCAACGGAAGTACAAACACGATAACCGCCCAGAATGCCGCCTGTATTTTGAGGACATCTGTAACGCCCTGTTTTGCCCTTTTTTCCTCCCCTGCACCGATGTTCTGCCCTGCAAACATGGAAAGTGCCATTGCAAGGTTCATCTGCGGCATTGTAACAAAGTTTTCGATTTTGTTTACAACGCTGAACGCCGCTGTCATATCTGCACCGAAGAAGTTTACAAAACGCTGTACAACCATAAAGTTAAGGGACAGCACCGACTGCTGGATTGCCGACGGCACGCCGTATTTGATAATACCTTTAAGCAGGTCTTTGTCAAATACAAGTGTGTTCTTTGTAAGCTGGAAAATTTCGTATTTTCTGCCCACATATATATGACAGCATACACAGCTTAAAGCCTGTGCAATAAGGGTTGCAACTGCAACACCTGCAACGCCCATATCAAACTGTATTACAAGCAGCAGGTCGAGAATGATGTTTGTAACTGCTGAAATTATAAGGAAGTACAGCGGTGTCTTGCTGTCCCCCACTGCACGCAGCACTGCCGAATACATATTGTAAATAAGAGTAAAGGGATAACCGATAAAGGTTATAAAAAGGTATGTGTAGCTGTCTGCATATATTTCTGCAGGGGTCTGCAGCATGTGGGTAAGCAGCGGATTTATAACCAGTATGCCAACAATGCCCAGCACCACAGAAAGCAGCAGAGAAAAAATTGCACTTGTGGAAAACGCCCTCTGCAGCCTCTGATAATCCCTTGCACCGTAAAGCTGGCTTATTACAACCGACATACCCGTTGTAAAGCCCATTGCAAGGGACAGCACCAGGAACTGAATGCTGAATGTGCCGCCTACAGCCGCAACGGCATTTTTGCCCACAAAGTTGCCCACTACAATGGTGTCAACCGTGCTGTAAAGCTGCTGGAATATATTGCCGATAAGCATAGGTACTGCAAAGATAAGCACCGTTTTGCCCGGATTGCCTGTGAGAAAATCCTGTCTCAACTTTTGCCTCCAAAATATATAAAAAGTTATTTAAGTTCTACCACGGTTACGCCTGCTTCGCCCTCGCCGTATACACCAAGGCGGAAATAGCTTACATGCTTGTGCTTTTTGAGGAACTGGTGGATACCGCTGCGCAGTGCACCTGTGCCCTTGCCGTGGATGATGTAAACTGTGTGCTGACGGTTCATAAAGCAGTTGTCAAGGAAGCGGTCCACCTCCATAACTGCCTCGTCAACAGTAAGACCGATAACGTTGATTTCCATACTTGCAGAACGGGAGGATGCAGAGGTGGTGTTGTTCTTTATACCCTGACGCACATTGCGCATACCGCCTGTCTGCTTTGGCTTTTTGGCAGGTGCAATATCCTGATACAGGTCGGAAATATGCACCTTTGTCTTGATGATGCCTGCCACAACGTCTACCATGCCGTCCTTGTTTGCAGGTCCCTGAACCACAGCCTGCTTGTTGAGGGAACCGATGACAACCTTGTCGCCCTTTTTAACGCTTTCAACCTTTGGCAGTGCCATTGTTTCTTCTTCGGGCTTATCCACAGCAGAAATAAGCTTTGCTGTATCCTTGCGGGCAATCTCCCTTGCCTTCTGCAGACGCTGCTGTGCAGAGACGTTTTCCTGCTTCTGCAGCACCTTGAGCTCGTCGCTGAGGCGGTAGGCTTCGTCCTGCACCTTCTGTGCCTCGTTTTTTGCCTTTGCGGTGATGGCATCTGCCTGACGCTGTGCCTCTTTTATAATCTTTTCGCTCTTTTCCTCTGCCTGACGCATCTTTGTGCCTGCATAGTCCTTGAGCATTTCAATCTCTTCCTGCCCTGCCTTAAGCTGTTTTTTAAGGTCTTCCAGCTGTGCAAGCACACTGTCCAGACGTTTTTCGTCCTCGGAGAGATGTTTTCTTGCGTTGTCGATTATATCTGCACCTATGCCAAGGCGTTTTGAGATGTAGAACGCATTGGATTTGCCCGGTACACCCATAATGATTTTGTAGGTAGGCATAAGGGTGTTTGTGTCAAACTCGCAGCTTGCATTCTGCACGCCCTCGGTTTCAAGGGCATACACTTTAAGCTCGCCGTAGTGGGTTGTGGCCATTACCTTGCAGCCGTTGGAACGGAGCTTTTCGATGATGCTGAGTGCCAGTGCCGCACCCTCGGCAGGGTCTGTACCTGCACCAAGCTCGTCCATAAGCACAAGGCTTTTTTCGTTTGCCTGCTTTAAAATCTGACCGATATTCTTCATATGGCCGGAGAATGTGGAAAGGCTCTGTTCGATGCTCTGTTCGTCACCTATGTCAACGAGGATATTTTCAAACACGCATACAGAGCTGCTTTCGTGTGCAGGGATAAGCATGCCTGTGCAGGCCATGGCACACAGCAGACCTGCAGTTTTGAGGGATACTGTCTTACCGCCTGTGTTTGGACCTGTGATAATCATTGTGTCATAGCTGAATCCAAGCTCTATATCGGTTGGCACAACCTTTGCCTTGTCGATAAGCGGATGGCGTGCCTTTTTAAGGCTGAACTGCAGATTTGGGTTGACCTTTGGCATAACGCCGTTCATACCTATGGCAAGCTTTGCCTTTGCCACAATCATATCAAGCTGCAGCATCTTCTGATAGCTGTCAAAGAACAGCCCCGAGTTCTGTGCCACCATTGCGGAAAGGCGTGTGAGGATTTTGTTGATTTCATCCTGTTCCTCGTTGAACAGCTGCATAATCTTGTTGTTCAAATCGGCAACTGCCAGCGGCTCGATAAAATATGTAGAGCCGGAGGAGGATACGTCGTGCACTGTGCCGGGAACTTCGCTTTTGAACTCTGCCCTTACAGGCACAACAAACTTGTTGTTACGGATGGTAACAACCGCTTCCTGCAGATATTTCTGATATGTTGTGTTGCGGATTATGCCCTCCAGCCTTTCCCTTACGGCACTTTCCGCCCTTTTTATTTTGCGTCTTATATCGTAAAGTGTATCGGATGCATTGTCCGCCACCTGATTATCCGAAAGGATGCTGTCAAATATTGTTTTTTCCAGCTGCGGATTTTCTGTAAGGGACATAACTGTCCAGTCGATGATATCGCTGTTTCTCTCGTACTGCAGATACCATTTTTTTACACGGCTGAAGTTGCGGTACATACGGGCAACGCAAAGCAGCTGGTCGCAGGAGAGCATTGCCCCTTTTTCGCTGTGGACAACCGCACCGTAACAGCCGTTTGCACTGTCCAGACTTGGGTTGCCGTATTTGAGCATATAGCTCATAACCGTGTCGGTTGCCAGCAGGCTTTCGTAAACCTGCTCATGGTCTGTAAATGGAACCAGCTTTACAGCCGCTTCCTTGTTTTCGTCAAACACACAAAAGCCTGCAAGCTGCTGTGTTATAACGTTGTATTCTATTGAATTTAAACTTTTTTCTTTCACTTTAATTACCTTTTACGCTGTTTATTTCCGCCATAATAAGCGGCTCTGTAAGCGGTTTTAAAAAATCCAGGGTTTTGTAGCTGTCCTTTGTGCGGTTGAGGATATATCTTTCGCAGATGGCAGAAAGCTGCACAAGGCTGCCTCCTTTAAGGCGGAAGCTGAACATCTGCTCCAGATCTGCCAGAGCAAAATAACGCAGTGCAAGGGTAACCGGCGGCTCGCATACAAAATATCCTGCGTCGTAGCCCTTTGCACAGTCGGGACAGACCAGATGTCCGCCCTCGGCATCAAAATAGAACATATCCTTCTGATATTCGTTGCAGCGTTTGCAGCCTGCAACATTGGGTCGGAAGCCGATGTCGCTCATAAGCCTCATCTCAAATGCAGCCTTTGTCATAAGCAGCGACCACCTGCCCTGGCAAAGCATATGCAGGCAGTTTAAAAACAGCCGCAGAATATCGTTGGAGGCTTCGTCGGGCACAACCGCCTCGCACACAAGCTCCGACATATACATTGCCAGTGCAATATTCTCCACCGAGTCGGAAAGGTTGTAGAAAACCTTTTTCACCACCGCCTCGTTAAGCTGATACATTCTGTCGCCGCGGCCCTCAAACACCACAAATTCGCTGTATGTAAAAACACCTGTAGAGCTATGAAACTTGTTTTTAAGTCTCATAGCTCCTTTGGCATATATTGATATTACACCCAGTTCTCTGGTGAGAACGGTAAGCACCTTATCGCTCTCCTTCATTGGAAGCTCTCGCAGCACTACTCCGTTCACTTTTAACAGTTGATTTGCCATCTGCAACCTCTTTTATAATCTCCTGCCCTGCCTGAGACAGACACTGACGGTAGTGCAGATAATCCTCCACACTGCCCGTTCTCAAAAATCTGTTCCAATAGTCGATACGCATAAACAAACCACTCCTTTTTAGAAAGTGATTATATTATGCCTGCTTTGTACAGATGTTATCAGTGGAAATTACAGGTTATTCGTCCTTGAAGCCAAAATCATTGAGGATATAGTTGCTGTCACGCCAGTCCTCTTTTACCTTTACCCAGCATTCCATAAACACCTTTGCACCGAGGAACTGCTCGATGTCCATGCGTGCCTGACTGCTGATTTTTTTGAGCATTGCACCCTGCTTGCCGATAATCATGCCCTTGTGGCTTTTTCTTTCGCAGTAGATAACCACGCTGATATCCACCATATTTTTGCCCTTGCGTTCCTTGAACTTTTCCACCTCTACGTTTGTGCCGTGAGGGATTTCTTCAAAGAGGTTAAGCAGCAGCTTTTCGCGGACAATTTCGCTTACAATTACCTTTTCCGGCATATTTGTAATGGCGTCCTCCTCAAAGTAATGAGGACCCTCCATGGCATAGCTGTCGATAAGGCAGAGCAGCTCGTCCACGCCGTCGTTGTCCTTTGCACTGGTTGCCACAACCTTGTCGAAAACGCCAATTTCACCCAGCATCTTCATCTGCTTGTCAAGGTCTGCCGCTTTTTTAAGGGTGTCCTTTTTATTTACAACCGCAATTGCAGGAATTCTGTTCTTTTTAATGCTGTCCACAAGGCTCATCTCGGCCTCGTTAAGTTCGCCGTATGGTTCAAAAATCATAACTGCAAGGTCAACGTCTGCAATTGTCTTGTGGCTGGTTTTTACCATTCTTTCCCCAAGCTTTGTTCTTGGTGTGTGGATGCCCGGAGTATCCATAAACACAAACTGTGTTGCACCCTTTGTAAGAATGCCTGTTATGCTTGTGCGGGTTGTCTGCGGTTTCTGTGTTACAATGGCAATTTTTTCGCCTAAAATAAGGTTCATAAGTGAGGATTTGCCCACGTTTGGCTTGCCTACCATTGCCACAAAGATTGATTTTGTGTTAAGTTCCATAGTTTTTCCTTTATTTTTTGTTTTTATCGTAAGTTATAAATTTGTATGATGCAAAAAGTGTGGCTGCAAAGGCTAAAAGCATAAGCGGAGAATTTATAAAAAATGCAAGGATTTTTTTGAAAACCGCCACATCCCAGAACAGCATAACACCTGCCGCTGCCGCACCTGCTGCAACCAGCAGCACACCGCCTGCCGCAGTATCTTTTGCCTGCCCTGCCTGCATATAATGCTCTTTGTCGGGCTTGTCCACCGCCCGTTCCACCGCCGTGTTCATAAGCTCAAAGCCAAGGACTGTAAAGCAGATAAACACCAGCAGCACCTTTTGCGTAAGTGTAAAACTGTAAAAGTGCGAAAAAACCAGCACATAGAAAGCCGCCACAATATCTATGCGGACATTGCGTTCCTCTTTTATGCCGATTATTATGCCCTTTAAGGCATACCCGATACTTTTTACAAATTTTGCAATCATTTTATTCTGCGTCCTGATTATTATGTGCCCTGATTATTCAATGTCCTGACCGTATGTAAATGTACGCTGGAGTCCAAGCTTTGAAAGCACCTGTTCTTCCTTTTCACGCATTATCTGTGCTTCTCTGCCGCCGTTTTCGTGGTCGTAGCCAAGCAGATGGTACATGGAGTGCACTGTGAGGAAAGCCACCTCTCTCTGCAGGGAGTGTCCGTACAAATCTGCCTGTTCCATGGCTTTTTCAAGGCTGATTACAATGTCGCCCAGCAGGATTGCACCTGTGTCCTGGTCAACATCGTATGTGTCCTCCTCGCCCAGAGGGAAAGACAGTACGTCTGTAGGCTGCGGCTTGTTGCGGAAATCGCCGTTAAGCTGTGCAATCTCCTCGTTGTCCACAAAGGTTACGGAAACCTCGCAGTCCTCCTCAAAGCCCTCGTTTACAAGCACTGCATTGCAGCTTCTTCTGATAAGCAGCTTGATGCCTGTGGGCACCTTTACCGCTTTCTGATTGTTCTGGATTAAAACTTTATTTGACATATCTGAATTTACCTCTCTTGTATGCGTTTGGGTTGAATGGCGGTTTGTCGTTCTTTTCATCTGCCGCCTTTTCGTAGGCTTTGACAATGTCCTGAACCAGCTTGTGTCTTACAACGTCCTTTTCGGAAAGACGGATAATTGCTATATCATCTATATTTCTGAGAATTGAGATGGCATCCTTAAGGCCAGATTTTTTGTCCGAAGGCAGGTCAATCTGTGTAACGTCCCCCGTTACAACAATTTTGGAGCCATTGCCCATACGGGTAAGAAACATCTTCATCTGTTCCTTGGTGGTGTTCTGTGCCTCGTCCAGAATGATAAAACTGTCGTCAAGGGTACGCCCGCGCATATATGCCAGCGGTGCAACCTCGATAACCCCTTTTTCCATAAGCTTCTGGAAGGTTTCGGGGCCTATCATATCAAACAGACCATCATAAAGCGGACGGAGATACGGGTCAACCTTGTTCTGCAAATCCCCCGGGAGAAAGCCCAGTTTTTCCCCTGCTTCCACCGCAGGACGTGTAAGGATAATGCGGGAAACCTGGCCCGACTTAAAGGCCTTTACCGCCATTGCAACCGCAAGGTAGGTTTTGCCTGTACCTGCAGGACCAATGCCAAAGGTGATGCTGTTTTTGCTGATTGCCCTTAAATATTCTGTCTGACCAAGGGTTTTGCTGCGGATTGGCTTGCCCTTTGCGGTAAGCAGCACAAGGTCGGAATGCATATTCTTAACCTTTTCCGCATCGCCTGACTGTGCCATATTGATGCAGTAATGCACCGACTGGTCATCCAGTGCTGTGCCCTGGGAGTGCAGGTCTGTCATTGTGTTGAGTGCTGTCAGCGCTTTGCGTACATTTTCGTCCTCGCCCATAATCTTGAACTCTGTGCCGCGGCAGACAATGCTTACGCCGAATGCCTTTTCCAGATCCTGAATATTTTTATTGAACGGCCCGCTTATAAGCAGGGCAATATCGTTTGTCAATGCTTCAAAAATTTTATCTGCCAAATTGCCACCTCAAAAAATAAATACTTTTTCAATTTAATAGTATACCATAAAAAAAACGACAAGTAAATTATTATATATATAATTATAATTAATATCTGGTTATATCATAATGTCCGTATACAGTGCAGCTTACCGTTGCACCGTCTGCATCTGCCGTATAGGAAAAGCATTTTTCGCTTATATCTATCAGTGCATTGTCCGCTTTTATCATGGCTTCCACCGCCTTTACCCCTGCGGCATATGCGGTGGCTTGGTCCCTTGTTATATGCATAAGCTCCTTGTTGTAAAACCTTGTCTTCTCTATGGTAAAAGGCAGACAGAAGCCCATAAAGGATGCACTTTCAAAGGTTTTTTCCGTATCGTATCTCTGCCAGTTTTCTGTGTCCGGCTGTATTATCTCCACACTTTTACCCATAAATTTAACCACCGTCTGCTGCTGCGTCTGCCCTGTGCGTATCCACACGTCCTTTTCAAAATCTATCTGTGCGGTGTACTCACGCCTGCAGGCCGCCTTTATGTACGCCCTCGGCATAACCTGCTGCAGAGTTCCGTTGCGGTCTATATAGGTTGCACTTACCAGCACATCCCCTTTATACACCGACTGCCCGGCCTGCACCTGCGAAAAGCCCTTGTACACCCGTAAATCCTCTATGACACCGCTTTCGGTTGCCACAATATTGCCGCTGGTGCTGTGTTGAAGATAAGGCAGACGGTTTATGGCAGGGTCTATTTTGCAGGTGAGTATTCCCTTGGAAAAGTTCATGGTAACATAGCCTACATTTTCCACCTCCATAAAGATGTGCTGTATCATGCGGCTGTTTTTCTGCTGCGAAAACAGGCTGCCTGCGTAAATATCCCCTGCATACAGCATGCTGTACACATCCTGCGTTATATTTTCGCTGGGAGAGATAACGTCTATACGCCATATCATATGGCTGAAAACAAACAGATACACAAACACAAGCACCGCCCCCAGCACAAGTCCCCTGCGTTTAAGTATCTTTCTGATTTTAAAATATATACCCTTTCTGCCGAGAATTTTTGTTCTGCACTGGAACTTTTTGGCCATGCGGGCAACTGTGCCGTAATCGGCAGCAAGACACACCGCCTTTATGCCAAAGGCCGTGTTTTCCACCGAAGAAATGTAAAACCCGTTTTCCACAAGGCAGTTAAGAAAATCGCAGTACAGCCCCGACACAATTTCAAATCTGACCTTACTCTGCATCACTTTACCTCTTTTGAAAAAATTTCTATCTTTTCTATCTCGCCGCAGACCGTTGCACTGTAGCGGCTGCAGCTTGTAACAGTTATGTTGTGTCCGTAAAGATACACCCTTTTGTCACGGTTTTCCACCGCAATCATGTCTCCGTTGTACTCAATTATCCTGCGGAAATCCTCGATGACAACACATCCGTTTACATCTATGGTTACAGATACGCCTGCCGCATCCTGTGCCAGAGAATATATATCCTTTATTGCCTTTGACAAAGGCTGTTTTTCCCTGTAGGGCTTAAGTTTCATTGCATATCACCTAAAAAAGCTTTTTACAACATATATATGGATATGTGGGGTGATGTTATGCGATATGAAAAAACTGAAAAATTGCTGCAGACCGCCGCCGTGCTGCTGTGCACAGGCATATATTTTAAAAATGCCGCCGGGGTTATGGCGGCGGTAAAACAGGCTTTGCTGCTGTGCTATAATGTGGTGATACCGTCCCTGTTTGTATTTATGGTTATATGCAGCGTGGTTTCCTGCCTTGAGTGCAGCAGTCTGCTGGCTGTGCCCTTTATGCCATTTTTCCGTCTGCTGCATATAGAAAACCGCCGTGTTGCCGCCTGCTGTGTGCTGGCTGTGCTTGGTGGCTTTGCCACAGGCGGGATTATGCTTGACAGGATACGCAACGAATACAACTGCGATAAAAACACCCTTGGCATACTGTCCATACTGATGACGGGCAACTCTCCCTCCTTTGTCATACTTGCGGTGGGCGTGCATTACCTTGAAAATATCCGCAGCGGCGTTATTTTATACCTTTCGGTTTTGCTTTCTGCCTGTATAACTGCCTTTTTTATGTCTTTTATATACACACCGCAACATATTTCTGCAACAAAAGAGCATTTAGTAATAACTAACAATATTGTTGACTCCATCAGAAGCAGCACGGCTGCAATTCTGAATATCTGCGGTGTGGTAACAATAACATTTTCCTTGTGCAAAGTATTTTCGCTTTACACTGACAACTCCTTTATTTTACTTATACTTTCAGCATTTACAGAGGTTACAACTGCCTGCGAAACTGTGTATATTCATTTTGGCAGAAATATATATTTGTTATTACTAACTTTAACGGTATTACCCGTCAGTGCCTATCTGCAGATAAAATCTATAGGAAATAATAGTACATTTTCCTTAAAAATGGTGATTATATCCAAGCTTTTACAGCTTCCCCTGTCGGTTTTAATACTGCGTACCCTGCTTAACCTGTTTCCGCAGGTTTTGAATGTGTATGCAAACGGCGATATATCGGTTAATGCATACTGGAACAAACCGCATATTTCCCTGTGCTTTCTTGCTGTGTGCCTGTGCTTTGCCATTGTAAGCAGCAAAAAAAGTGAGGTATTTACTAAAGGACAAAAATGAGATATACTTAATTGAAAGAGGTGAAATTATGGGCATTTTCAGAACAAGCAAACCCTTATTCGGCAACAATATAGACCCTGCCTGCACATACTGCCAGTACGGCAGTCCGTCCAGCGACGAACAGATGATTCTGTGCAGCAAAAAAGGTGTGGTATCGCCCTATTACTCCTGCAGCAAATTTTTGTACTGCCCTACCAAGCGTATACCCAAAAGAATGCCGAAGCTGCCCGATTTTTCCCCCGAAGAATTCAAGCTGTAAGCTTATATAAGCAAAGCAGAGATATAATGTATAACATAAAAAGCTGTACTCCTCCCTTTTACAGGGAAAGTACAGCTTTTTTTCTGTAATTTTTTATTGTATGAACTTTTGCCGCAGATAACTGTTTTTACAGTCTTTCAGGCACATTTTCCTTAACGTATTTTGGTATAATCTTTCTTTAACATACTTTTGCCGTATAAAGATTTTTACCACACATACCACCGCAGTGCAAAGGCACACAGATATGCGGTATTAAGCATTATACAGCACACTGTAAATGCCGCATCTGCCCTTTTGCTTTTTGCAAGTGCGGAAACTGCCATTGGCAGCACCGCCATTGCCGCAAGATATCTTGGGGCACTAAGCAGCCATGTGGCACCCACAGCAATGATAAAGTATGCGATAAACCAGGCTGTATAGCAGGGCCGCAGCTTTTTAACCGCAAATGCCATTATTGCAAGTGATGCAAATATCATTAAAATGTTCGGCAGCCACAGACCAAGAATAATTTTAAAGTTTGTGCCCCAGTTGCTTGCTATAAGCTCCGTCTGATAGCTTGCCGTATTAAAAAACCAGCCTAAATTCTGACTCCAGTGTTTGCTCTGGTATTCCATAAATTTAAAGAAATTGCCCGACACCGCATAGTTTATGCCGCAGTATGCCGCAAAAGCTGCAGGTATAAGCAGCACAGACACAAGTTTTTTTGCCGGTATTCCTTTTGAAGCTGTGTTATCGGCAGATACCGCCCGACTTACAAGCTCCATAATACAGGGCACAAGCAGTGTTATGCCAAGGGAACGTGTAAAGGCGGCATAACCGCCTGCAAGACAGCCCAAAAACCACCTGTCTGTTCTTATGCAGTAAATGCAGCAGATGCACAGCAGCAAAAACAGGCTTTCGCTCATTGGTCCTGCGAAGAAATAGGATGCAGGAAAAATGCACAGATATTTTACCGCACGCACAGCATCGCTGTGGGACAAATCCAGCCTCATAAGCTTATAGAACACGCAGCCTGCCAGTGAAAAAGAGATAATTGATACTGCAAAGGCCGCAAGGTAATAATCCCCCGTTATCAAAGCGGCAAGCTTTACCGCAATGGGATAACCCGGGAGAAACACAAGCTGAACCAGCCTGTCCCAATGGCCCTCTGACAGATACCACTGCATTGCAATGTCCTGATAATGGTTTGCATCGGTTTCCCTCCACACGCCAAGGCTTTGGCTGAAGGTGTGGGAACAGCCGTTTATATATCTGACGGCAAATATAACCACCAGCACCGCCATGCAGTATGCGGCAAGGGCAAAGAAAATTTTTATATATGTATGTGGAGGAGTTTTTGATGATACATCTGTCTTTGCCGATGGGTGTGCAGATATTTTGACCGAAGCATATACCGGCATTTTTTCCGCTGTATGCTGATGTGTGTTTTCTTCTCTGCACTGTACTTTCTGCCCTGACGTAAGCCTTTCACCGAACCATAAATCCAGCCACAGCGGCACAAACTGTATGTATATAACCGCCGCAAGCAGCACGCTTGCAGCTGCCGCTATACCGCCATGCAAGGTTAAATTTGTTTTTGAAAAAAGCCAGTGAAAAAACACTGTAAAAAGAAATACAATGCCTGCCGATGTAATAAAAGCCGACAGCTTATTGCTTAAATTCTTTTTCATCATCAGCTCTTTTTAATCATTTTTTTGTAAAAGTCCACCGCAAACGGCAAAGCACCCTTGAAGATGTTTTCATTGAGTGCGTGGATGCTGCCGTACTGCTGTTTATCGATGTACAGCGGTGCAAAACGCAGTGCATTTGGGGTTAAATCCTTGTAGAACTTGGCGTCTGTGCCGCCTGTCATTGTGTAAGGACAGATGCATACTCCCGGATAAACCTCTTTTGCCACCTCTTCCACAAGATGGAAAGGTGCACTGTTGTAATCCACCACCGGGCAGGATGCATCGGAGTAGATAACCTGTGTTTCGATGTCGTATTTTTTTGCAATTTCAGAGATAATTTTTATGCTTTCGTCTCTGTCCTGATGTGGTATGTAACGCATATTGCCTGTTACATAAGCTTCCTGCGGGAGCACATTGTAGCCGTCGGAGCCTTTTGCTGTTGTAAATGCAAGGGTTGTACGCACCATTGCACCTGCAGCAGAGCTGATGGACGGCAGCAGTTTGAGCAGCAGTTTTTCAAACAGCCACAGATTTGAGAAGATAAGCTTCATGCCAAAGTTCATATTTGGTGTCATACGGCGGAACATTTCCCTTACTGTAGGGCTCATCTCGCTGCGGAAAGGATAGTTTTTTTCCACCTCGCACATAAATTTGCCCAGACGCACAAGCGGTGTGTTCTTTACAGGTGCAGATGCGTGGCCGCCGTTGCTTCTTGCAATAAACTTTACGTCACCGTAGCCTTTTTCCACAACGCCCACCATGCCGTACATACCTTTTACACCACCTACAGGTTCTTCCAGTATCATGCCGCCCTCGTCCATAAGGTAGGCAAGCTCCACACCCTTGTCCTTAAGGTACTGCACTGTGGCAGGTGCACCCTCGCCCGACCATTCCTCGGTACAGCTTGAGGCAATGTATACATCACATTCAGGCTCAAAGCCTTCCTTTATAAGTTCCTCCACAGCCTGCAGCATACAGCACAGACTTGCCTTTGTGTCCACTGTGCCTCTGCCCCATATTCTGCCGCTGTCGTCAATATCGCCCGAAAATGCACCGTGTTCCCATACGCCGTTTGCTTCCACAACGTCGTGATGACTCATAAACAGTACAGGCTTTGTATTGCCTTTGCCCTGCCATTTAAAGAGCAGGCTGCCGTTGAACACCTGTTTTTCGCATTTTGCGTGTACGTTCGGGAACAGCTTTTCCAGCTTATCGTGGAGTGTATAGAATTTGCTTCTGTCCTGCTGGTCGCGGCAGGAGATTGTTTCTGTCCTGACCATTTCTGCAAGCTTGCTGCCGTATTCGTCGGCACGGGGGCCTGCATCCAGTTCTATTTTTGCTGTAACAGCTTCGGTTGGCTTTGCTGCCACTGTACGCAGAATTACAACTGCGGCAAGCAGGGCGACAACAGCCAGAATTATAAGTAATACAGTCATAAATCAGTCTCCTTTTTACAGCTTGTCTTTTTTAAAGAGGATAAAGCCGATTAACAGTGCAAGTGCACCGCTTGGAATTATAAGCACACTTGTCTGGTTTATCATGGATGGCACAAGGATGCACAGCACCGATACAAGTGTAAGCGGAATAACCGCAATTTTAGGTGCCTTTGCAAAGTATTTAAGCCCCAAAGCACCAAAAAGTGCAGGAACAACGTTGTTAAAGGCAGGAAGCAGCATTTCGTTCTGCAGTACTGGCTGCAGCGGCACAAGCAGAATAACACCTGCAACGATAACCAGTGTGGTTACTATTGCACTTGTTGCAACGCTGATTGTGGAGATAATCTCGCTTTCTGCACTGCCAGGCTCTGTGCCTGCAATGTCCTGTGCGTTCATTGCACATGGAATTTTCATATTTGTAACGTTGCCTGTGATAAAGGAAAGGTAGCTGCCGCCAACACCAAGCATCGGGGCATAAACCAGAAATTCCACCAGCGAAACAGGCAGATAAATCATAGCAACCTTTATGTAGCCTGCAAGGAATCCCTTGCCGTCCGGCGATACACCGTATATTGCACCAAAGATAAATGGCACCAGTGTAAGGATAATCATTGTGGAGAGCATTGTAACTCTGCCAAGACGGTGCAGACCGTTGTTGAACTGTTCAAGATATTTTTCTCTTTCTGTCATTTGTCCGTACCTCCTTACAGAATTATGCCAAAGCCCACTGCGGCGGCCATTGCAATAAGCATACTTGCCGCAAGGCTGAAGTTTTCAAGGCTTGCCTTGCCTTTTTTCTGGATTAAATATTCAAAGCCTGCCATGGCCAGTGCGGCAACCGCAGCAACCAGCAGCGGCAGAATGTCGCTGCCTTCTCTCGGAACCGCCTTGCCGATGTAAGCACCTATGTACGCACCGCACAGACCTACAAACATTGCTGTTGTTGCGTGTGCACCAAAGCCCGGCTTGCCGCTTTTTTCCTTTTTAGGGTTCTGTCGGATTTTTTTGAGATACCTTTTGAGGAAAAATAATGTAAAAAACAATCCTCCCAGAATGCCCACCGTCATAACAAGGGCAATTGTTACAAAGTTTTCGATATTGAGTTCGGCAAGCTGAAGACCCGAAAGTCCGATGCTCTGTGCGGCAATTTCCGCCACGTTGAGCTCGTACTGCAAAGCACCGATTACAGAAAGACGCAACCAGGAAAGCGGAACGCCCAGTGTGCCGCTGAGTGCAATTACGCCCAGCAGTATGCTGACAGACGGCAGCAGTGTGAATGTGGCACTGGAGGTTATGGTTTTACGCAGTACGGCTTTGTCCATACCGATTTTAACCCCTGCCCTGTAACATTTAATCAAAAATACAAAACACATTATTGTTATAAACGCAAGCACCAGAGCAACAATAAGATAAAAGGAACCTGCATTTACCTGTGATAAATAGTTGTTCATAATTTTCTCCTTTCAGTTTTATCCCATTACTTTTACAGCACCTGTGCTGCGCAGTGTAACGGTTTTGCAGCAGCCCTCGCCCAGAACAATTTCCATATATTCCGTAAACTGCTGTACAAGTTCTTTTGGCACAAAGCACTGTATGGAACCTGCAAAGCCGCCGCCCTGCAGCCTCCACGCACCACCCTTATCCTGCAGAAAACTCTGTGCAAGGGAAAGTGCCACCGACATAGGCTGTCTGCGGATATCGGATGCAACGTAGGCGTTCTGCAGATATTCGTAGGAGGAATGTCCGCTTTCGGTGATTTTTTTAAGGAACATCTCCCTGTCGCCTGCATTGATGGCCTTGCACAAATCCTCCACGCGTTTACATTCCATATAGAAATGCATACCGCGGAGAATTGCCCTGTCGCCCACCATATCCCTGAGGAATGAGATATGGTTTACCAGTGTTTCAAGGTCCAGTCTGCGCAGGCTGTCCTTCCAGAAAATCTGGCATATATCGGCCATTTCCTTTGTTATGCCTGCGTATTCCTCTGTGAGATTGTCGTGGCTTGCACGGGAATCCACTGTGCAGAGTGCAAGGCCGAATGCATCAAGGTCCAGCGGCAGATTTGTCACCTTTGGATTTGCACTGTCCTCAAGGTCAAGGCATACAGTGCCGCCCACTGCCGAAACTGTCTGGTCCATTACGCCGCAGGGTTTTGCAAAGTATTCGTTTTCCGCTTTCTGCGAAATCTGTGCCAGTTCAACCGCAGAAAATCTGCCGTTGTTGAACAGCCCGTTTATTGTGGCGGCAACTGCGTTTTCAAAGGATGCCGAGGAGGAAAGTCCGCTGCCCTGCAGCACATCGCTTGTTATGTAAAGGTCAACGCCCTTACATTCGCCACCCTGCTTTATAATATAGGCACAGATGCCCTTTACAAGACCTTTTGTGGTGCCCTCGTCAGAAACTGTGGCACGCAGCTTTTCAAGGTTTACGCTTGGGATATCCCCGTAACCCTCGGAGGTTATGTTTACAACATTTTCACCGTTTGGAGATGCTATACAAAGGGTGTCCTCGCTGATTGCCGCTGCAACAATAACACCGCAGTTATGGTCTGTGTGGTTGCCGCATATTTCTGTTCTGCCCGGGGCGGAACAGATTGCAATTTCCCTTTCTTCGCCATATTTTTCTTCAAATTTTTCTATGGCAGCAATATATCTTGCACGCTGTTTTTCCACTGTGCTTTCATCTGTGCCGTACAGCTTTGCAAGCAGGCTGTCGTATTCCCTGCCGTTAATCTTTGCTTTAAGTACTGATGACAACATTTTTTTACTCTCCCTTTCTGTGCAGATTATCTGTAATATTCTGTCTGTATTTATATTTAAAACAATTTATTATAAATATTTTATGGATTTTTGTTGATTTTTTGCTTTAAATATTTTAATATATATACTGTGTAACAGTATATCAATTTTTTTACATATTAACAAGCTTTTATTGAGGTGAACTTTATGTCCAACCCTTACAGACAATCCTACAAACAGAAACTGCTGGACAATGCAAGCCTTGCAATATTCAACTGCGGGCTGCAGAGCTGCAATCCAAA
Organism: Oscillospiraceae bacterium; assembly: GCA_017435045.1. Classification (GTDB taxonomy): domain Bacteria; phylum Bacillota; class Clostridia; order Oscillospirales; family Ruminococcaceae; genus RGIG3102. Next base: position 8,534 of record JAFSFT010000037.1, on the reverse strand, counting down.
CCATTCCTGGGGGCCCGGTATCCGTGACCATTTCCTTATCCATTTTGTAATTTCGGGCAAGGGCAGCTATGTGTGCGGCGGCAAAACCTTCCATCTTAAAGCGGGCGATTTGTTCCTTATCAAGCCTTCGCAGGTTGTTTACTATGTTGCAGACCCTGCCGACCCTTGGGAATACTACTGGGTAGGCTTTAACGGCACAACTGCACAGAAGCTGGTTTCTCACCTGCCGTTCAAGGACAATATGCCTGTGTATACACCGCAGGAGTTTGAGGAATACAAAAACTATCTGTACAAAATCTACACCAACAGCGGCAACACCATCAAGCACTCCACTGCTATGATTGGCTATCTGTACCTTTTCCTCTCCAGACTTATGGAGGAAGGCACAACAAATGTGCAGACACAGACCGCTACACAGTCCAACTATGTTATCGACGCCATCAAGTATATACAGTTTAACTATTCTTCCGATATCAGCGTTGACGATATTGCAAGTGCCGTTGGCATAAGCCGCAGCCATCTTTACCGCGTATTTATCTCCAACCTTAACCAGTCTCCTATCGACTATCTTACAGAATACCGCATAAACGAGGCCTGTGCACTTATCAAAAATACAAACCTTTCCATCTCGGAAATTGCTATATCCGTGGGCTTTTTTGACCAGTTCTATTTCTCCCGCGTATTCAAGAAAATCAAAAAAGTTCCGCCAAGCAAATATCTGCAGAGTCTGGAAACACAAGGAGATTTATGAGACGTTTAATTCCCCTTCTCCTTGCCTTTGCTTTGCTTTTTACTGCCTGCAGCAAGGAGGAAACTGTAAGATATGACCTTGTTGTCTGCGACAGTGCCCTTACCGCTGTGGGTGAATATATTGACAGCTTTGAAAACGAAGGCTGCAGGGTTGAAAAAATGGATTTTGATGCTGAACAGATAAGCGGTCTGTTTGCTTCCATAAAGGAAAGCGAAGATGCCGTAAACTCCCTTACTGTTTACAGCGAGGATATTTCCGCGGAAATCTGCGACGTTCTTATGGCATTTGCCAAAAAAGAAAATATCCCTCTTATCTTTTCCATTGCCGATGTATCCGCAGAGGTGCTGGAAAGCTACGACAAGGCATTCTGCATAAAGACAGACTACACCCATGCCGCAGAGATTGCTGCCGAAAAGATGACAGAATACTGGAAAAAGGACATTATCATCGACAGCGACGAAAACCTTATCTTCAAATTTGCAGTGGTAAAGGATGCAGAGCTTTCTGCCGATATGCAGAATTTTCTCGATACACTTATAGCCGATATCGAGCTTTACGGCATACCTATGCAGCACAGTGCAACTGTAAACAGCGAGGATATCACCTCTGCTGCAGACCTTGAAAAGCTTAAAAGCGAAAACGAGGGCATTATTGTAATTTCCGACAAGGTACTGCCTTTTATCGAGGAATATTCCGCAGACGATGACGGTGTGGAGATTATCACCGTTACAGATAATACCGAAAATGATTTTTCGGGCGATTTTACCGTGCTTAACTGCTTTGTGGACTACACACAGTACAAAGCCGCCGCAGACGAAATTATCGGCAACTACAACAGCCGCGAATATCTGCTGAAGGATTTTTCCTTTCCTTACATAGACAAGACAATTTACATTCCTGCCACAATTTAGGGACCGAAATGATAAACAAAAACGATATTATAACTTTGGAAATAACCGACATATCTTCCGACGGCAACGGTGTGGGCAAACACGAAAACATGGCTGTTTTTGTGCCTATGACCGCTGTGGGAGATGTGTGCAGGGTTAAAATTTTAAAGGTACTGTCCTCCTACTGCTTTGGCAAGGCGGAGGAAATTATCACCCCATCTGCCGACAGAACAGAAATTCTCTGCCCCAACTTTGCAAAATGCGGCGGCTGTGATTTTCTGCACATCAGCTACGATGCAGAAAAACGTGCAAAGACAAACTTTGTAAAAAGCTGCTTTGAACGCATCGGCAAAATTGACACACCCGTAAACGATGCACTTTCCTGCGACAAGGTACACCGCTACCGCAACAAGGCACAGTTTCCTGTACGCAAGGACGAAAACTCAAAGGCAATCACAGGCTTTTTTGCACAGCGTTCCCACCGCATTATCCCCTGCAGCAACTGTCTGCTGCAGCCTGAACTGCTTAACGAAATTGCGGAATATATTGTAAACCGTTTGAATCAGCTTGGCATAAAGGCTTATGACGAAGAAAAGCTGACAGGGCTTATCCGCCATATCTATTTCCGCTATGGAGAAGTTACAGACCAGCTTATGGTATGCCTTATCTCCACAAAGAAAAAGGTGTGGAATATTGATGTTCTGGTAAAGGACCTTGTAAAAAAATATCCTGTAATTTCCACTGTGGTGCTTAACATAAACGACAAAAACACCAACGTTATTATGGGGGATGAAAACATTGTCCTCTATGGCAGCGGCAGCATTACCGATGTGCTTTGCGGTGTAAATATAACGCTCAGCCCACACTCCTTCTATCAGGTTAACCGACAGGGTGCGGAAAAGCTTTATACCATTGCAAGAGATGCTCTGGAACTTACAAAGGATGACATTCTGCTGGACCTTTACTGCGGTGCAGGCACAATAGGCCTTTCCATGGCAGACAGGGTTAAAACCCTTGTAGGTGTGGAAATTATCCCCGAAGCTATCGAAAACGCAAAGGAAAATGCAAAGCAGAACGGCATTGAAAACGCAAGATTTATCTGCTCTGACGCAGGCGAAGCCGCACAGATGCTGGTTAAAGAGGGCTTTTCCCCTACCGCTGTGGTGCTGGACCCTGCAAGAAAAGGCTGTGACGAAAACACCCTTAACGCTGTGCTTAAGATGGCTCCATCCAGAATTGCAATGATAAGCTGCAACCCGTCCACCGCCGCAAGAGACTGCAGATACCTTGCAGAACACGGATACAGCGTGGACTTTATCCAGCCTTTTGATATGTTTCCACGCACAAAACACTGCGAATGTGTGGTAAAGCTTACACGAAAATAACCTTTGATTTTTAATGACAATGGATATGGAAAAACGTATTGAACGCATTAAAATAATGGAAGAAAATCTGGACACAGCCGCCGCAGCCGTAAAAGAGCTGTCTTGTGCTGTGGAAAGATATCTGGGTGCAAAGGCACAGTTTGAAGCACTGGAGGAATACTGCACCTCTCCCCTATGGCTCTGCGATTTTGAAGCTGACGAAAAAGGCCTGCTGCCTGCAGATTTAAAGCGTGGTGTGCTTAGCGAAGATGCTGTGCATAATCTGCTGTGCGATAACAAAGAGCTGCTGGAAATTATAAAAAATGAGTTTACAGACATTTGTCAGCCTTAAAGCAGAACCTGCCCCGGCAGAACAGCAAACTTTATGCACTTATAACTTTGGGGCAAATAAATTTTCAAAGCATATATAGTCAGTGTTTTAACAAACACTGACTATATTTTGTTGTCAAAATATATTTTCCACACCAAATATTGTGTTTTTTTATAATATATGTGCATTTACTGCGGACTGTTTTTATAGTATAATCTAATTATTCTATATTTCCCGAATTTACATATTCCCGAGGTGTACAATGAATAATTTTAAAGTGCTTGTTTCTTCCATTCTTGCAGGCTGCTGCATAGGCTTTGGCGGCGTTATCTATCTTATGAGCGAAAATAAGGTTATCGGCTCCATGTTCTTTGCTATTGGTCTGCTTACCATCTGTTCCTACGGTCTGCACCTTTACACAGGCAAGGTGTGCTATGTTTGCCAGAACGACAGAAAATTTGCCCTGCAGATACCTGTTATATGGTTTGGCAACCTTATCGGCACAGGCATTATTGCACTTATCTCTGCAGCAACCCGCAACGGTGCAAAGCTTGCCGCTGCCGCACAGGGCCTTTGCGATGTAAAGATGGCGGACAGCTATATAAGCCTTTTTCTCCTTGGTATATTCTGTAATATAATGATTTACATCTCGGTGGAGGGCTACGGCAAAATACAGTACGAAACGGGCAAATACCTTTCCCTTTTTCTCGGCGTTATGGTGTTTATTCTCAGCGGCTTTGAACACAGCATCGCAGATATGTTCTACTTCTGGATGTGCATGAACTGGAGTGCAGAATCGGTTATCCGTCTTGTTATCATCACATTGGGCAATGCTGTGGGCGGCATTGTGTTTGCCGAAGTTAAACGCTACGTCTGCACAAAATAATTTTAAAGAGGAAAATATGCATCTTACAATGCTTGGCACAGGCAGTGCCTCTGTAAAAAACTGCTACAATACCTGCTTTGTCTTTACCGAAAACGGACAGAATTTTCTGGTGGACGCAGGCGGCGGCAATCAGATATTAAAAATACTTGATGACGAAAATATATCTGTAACCGACCTTGAACATATATTTATAACCCACAGCCACACCGACCATATTTTAGGTGCTGTCTGGCTGGTGAGGATGATTGGTCAGGCAATAAACTACGACGGCTGTGACAAACAGTTCAACATCTACTGCCACGACGAAGCGGCAGAGGCTTTAAAGGCAATCTGCTGTGCCACCCTGCCCCAAAGTGTGACAAAGCATTTTGGCGGCCAGCTTAAGCTGAACATTCTTGAAGACGGCGACAGATACAGCATACTTGGCTGCGAGGTTGAGTTTTTTGATATCCTGTCCGACAAGACAAAACAGTTTGGCTTTATTATGGACATAGGCGGCAAAAAGCTTGCCTGCTGCGGTGACGAGCCTTTGCAGATGGCACTTTGTGAAAAGCTTTGCGGCTGCAGCTGGCTTATGCACGAGGCCTTCTGCCTTTACAGCGAGAGGGATATATTCAAGCCATATCAGAAGTTCCACAGCACAGTAAAGGACGCCTGCGAAACTGCACAGAAGCTGGGTGCAGAAAATCTTATCCTCTACCACACCGAGGATACCCACGGCAAAAACAGAAAAACACTTTATGCTGCCGAGGGCAAACAGTATTACAGCGGCAAGCTGTATATCCCCGACGACGGCGAAAAGGTTATACTTTAACCGCAGCTGCGGCAGAGTGTGCCGCATTTGTACACAGGCTTTGTCTGCGTGCAGTATCAGCAGCATTGCACAAACAGTAACATCACTTTTATAAAAACAATATCAGCCACAGAACAGGATTGTGCCAGTCTTTTCTGCGGCTGTTTTTTTGCCAGCTTAAGCACAAACAAAACACATTATAATTTGTGAAAATTGACCTTTGAAAAATCTGTTCTCCATTTGGTATAATTATATTGTGAAGATTATGTAAAAGGAGAAGTTTGTCATGGCTAAAGAATTTGCTGTAAACGATTATGTTATCTACGGAAAAAGCGGTTTGTGCTTTGTAAAGGAAATCAAAAGAATGCGTATGGCAAATGGTCCGATGTCTGAATATTATGTACTGAACTCTGCTGTAGGCAATGCTGTTACCATATATGTTCCCTGCGACAAGGAAAACCTTGTGGCAAAGATGCGCCGACCAATGACCAGGGAAGAAATTGACGGTATACTTGCTTCTGCAAAGGGCGAGGAAATCAAGTGGGTGGACAACAACAACGAAAGGGCTGACCGCTTTAAGGAAATTACCGACGGCGAAAACTATCGTGACTGGCTGCTGCTTGCAAGCTGTCTGCACCTTAAAAAGAAAGAAAAGCAGGCCGCAAACAAGCATCTGTCCACAAGGGACGAAAACACACTTAAGCTGCTGGAAAAGCTGATTGAGGAGGAATTCTGTTATTCCCTTGGTCTTGAACGCAGTCAGGTTACCGACTATATCAGAGAAAAGCTTGGAATAAATTAAAATGTAAAAGTCAGGATGTAAAATTTACACCCTGACTTTTTTGTATATGCAATTTTTTCTGCAGCATATTACATAATTGTTATACAAAAAACGGGTATCCCGGAATATCGGGATACCCTTACTTTTTAGAGTTTAAGATTGCCGTAGCGTTTATTACAGTTTAAGGTTGCCAAGGCTTTCTTCGCCAACTTTATGAGCTTTCATAATGTTTGTGGAACCTGATACGCCTACAGGAACACCTGCTGTGATAACAACCATGTCGCCTTCTTTAAGGATTTTTTCCTTTTTAGCTGCAGCAATTGAAATATCAATAAGTTCATCAGTGCCTGTAACTGTTGCCATAAGCAATGGAATTACACCCCAGGACAAAGCCATTTTGCGGCAGGCTTTATCAGAGTCTGTACAACCGATAATTGGTGTGTTTGGACGGTATTTGGAGATGTTTCTTGCTGTAAAACCGGATTTTGTAACAGTGATAATAGCCTTTGCATCAAGGTTCATAGCTGTTACGCAGGCTGCGTGTGCAACTGCATCTGTAACAGAAATGTTGTCGCCGTATGGACGGTCTTTAAGTTCGCCGACATAGTCGATATTCATTTCTGTTTTTTCTGCGATTGCTGCCATTGTTCTTACAGCTTCCACAGGATGTTTGCCTGCTGCTGTTTCGCCGCTGAGCATAATAGCAGATGTGCCGTCGTAGATTGCGTTTGCAACGTCTGTAACTTCAGCTCTTGTAGGACGTGGATTTTCAATCATGGATTCCAGCATCTGTGTAGCTGTAATTGCAGGTTTGCCTGCTTCGTAGCACTTTCTGATGATTTCTTTCTGGATTCTTGGAATTTCTGTAAAGTCAATTTCAACACCCATGTCGCCGCGTGCAACCATAATGCCGTCTGCAACTTCAAGGATTTCGTCAAGGTTTTCAATACCTTCGCCGTTTTCCAGTTTTGCGATAAGACGGATATCTGTTGCGTTGAATTCTTCCAGAATTTTTCTTACTTCAAGAATGTCAGCCTTGCTTCTTGTAAAGGAACAGGCAATAAAGTCAAAGCCGTTCTGAATACCAAAGATAATGTCGCTTCTGTCTCTTTCGCTTACGAAAGGCATGGAAAGTTTTACATCAGGCAGGTTGATGGATTTGTTGTTGGAAAGCTTGCCGCTGTTGAGAACTGTAAGCTCAACCTCTGTGCCTTCAACCTTGTCAACCTTCATTTCGATAAGGCCGTCGGAGAACAGCACTCTTGTGCCCTCTTTAACGTCCTTTGTAAAATCTTTATATGTTACGCTTACGATATTTTCGTCGCCTTCTACATCTCTTGTTGTAAGGTGGAATTTATCGCCTTCTTTAAGCTCGATGCTGCCGTTTTTAAATTTGCATACACGGATTTCCGGACCTTTTGTATCCAGCAAGGTTGCAACATAAAGACCAAGCTCTGTGCGCATTGCTCTTACCTTTTTAAGTCTGTCCAGATGTTCTTCGTGTGTGGCATGAGAGAAGTTGAAACGTGCAACGTTCATACCTGCTTCCATAACCTGTTTAAGTACGCCCGGTGCATCTGTGGATGGCCCCAATGTACAAACAATTTTAGTTTTTCTCATATATACACTCTCCCTTAAAATTGCGTAAATTTTAACTCCAGAATAATTATACTTATTAATAATTTGTTTCGCCATAGAAAATGGTTGCCTTTTAAAAAAATTATGTATTTTCCGCTCATATTTTTTTAATTTTAATAATTTTCCTGTGGAATATATGGCATATTATGGTATACTATAAATATATATTGTATATCTTTGACAGACTGTTACCTATTATATATTTTTCTATCGACAGCGAGGTGCTTTTATGAGCAAAAGAGTATTTCTTATAGTATTGGACAGCTTTGGCATAGGCAATATGCCCGATGCGGCTGATTTTGGAGACGAGGGCAGCAACACCCTGCTTTCCGTTTCAAAAAGCAGTAAATTCTGTGTTCCAAATATGAAAAAACTGGGGCTTTTCAACATTGACGAAGTGGACTGCTGCGAAAAGGCAGAAAAACCAATCGGCAGCTTTGCCAGAATAAGAGAAGCCTCCAAAGGCAAGGACACAACTGTGGGCCACTGGGAGATTGCAGGGGTGGAAAGCGAAGTTCCGCTTAAGGTTTATCCCGACGGTTTCCCTGATGAAGTGATTGAAAAATACAAACAGCTTACAGGCAAAAATGTTGTATGCAACAAGCCTTACTCCGGCACTGTTGTAATAAACGAATACGGCGAGGAGCATATGCAGACGGGCGACCTTATTGTGTACACCTCGGCAGACAGCGTATTTCAGGTTGCGGCACACGAGGATATAGTGCCTGTGGAGGAACTTTACAGATACTGCCAGATTGCAAGGGATATGCTGGTGGGCGAACACGCTGTGGGCAGGGTTATTGCAAGACCGTTCAAAGGCAGCAAAAAGGGCGAATTTGTCCGCACCACCAACCGCCACGACTACTCTCTCAAGCCGCCGAAGAAGACTGTTCTGGACTATATCAGTGCCGCAGGCAGAGATGTTATCGGCGTGGGCAAAATATACGACATATTTGACGGCGAGGGCCTGACCGAGACACACAAGACAGGCACAAACGATATTGGTATGGCAAAAAGCCTTGAGCTTGCCGACAAGGATTTTGACGGACTTTGCTTTATCAACCTTGTGGATTTTGACTCTATATACGGACACCGCAACG
>JAFSFT010000036.1 GCA_017435045.1 Oscillospiraceae bacterium | reverse complement strand
GTAAGTTGTTGGTTTAGCAAGTCTAACTGTAAGGTCAACAACAGAAACGTCAAGTGTTGGAACACGGAATGCCATACCTGTAAGTTTGCCTTTAAGTTCTGGAATTACAAGAGCACAAGCTTTTGCAGCACCTGTGGAGGATGGGATAATGTTGCCTGCTGCTGCACGGCCGCCTCTCCAGTCTTTGTTGGATGGACCGTCAACTGTTTTCTGTGTAGCTGTTGTAGCGTGAACAGTTGTCATAAGACCTTCAACAATACCGAATTCGTCGTTGATAACTTTAGCCAAAGGAGCAAGACAGTTTGTTGTGCAGGAAGCGTTGGAAACAACTGTCATGTCTTTTGTGTATTTTTCAAGGTTAACGCCGCAAACAAATGTTGGTGTTTCTTTGTCTTTTGCAGGTGCGGAGATAATAACTTTTTTAGCACCAGCTTCAAGGTGTGCCTGACATTTTTCTGTTGTTGTGAAAACGCCTGTGGATTCTACAACATATTCTGCACCAAGTTCGCCCCAAGGAAGTTCTGCTGGGTTTTTGATAGCGAAGAATGGAACTTTATGACCGTTAACAACAAGTTCTGTTTCTGTGGAAGAAACTTCGCCTTTAAAACGACCGTGGATTGTGTCGTATTTTGTCATATATGCTGCGTAGTCTGGTGTAACACCGATATCGTTGATACCTACAACTTCGTATACATCTGGCTGTGCCATTGCTGCTCTGAATACAAGACGGCCGATACGACCGAAACCGTTAATACCAATTTTGATTGCCATGATAAATAGCCCTCCTAAAAATGTAATATTGGATTAAAAAATTTATTGTTAAAAAATTAACTTACTGGGTATATCATAACTGATTTAAAGCATTTAGTCAATATTTTAACAATTAAAATATTGTTCCTTAATTTGTACTTTTAAATCATGCACTGTTAAATTCTTTAACAGATTTATGATATCATAAAAACAGTGTTTAGTAAAGCGATAAATGTAAAATGACACACAAATGTAACTAAAACTGATATTTTTACAGAAAAGTTTAAAAATATAATGTGCTTTACAAAAAAAGCAATATAGGCTATTATTAAAGAAACACAAATTGTCGAATATTGTCCGAAAGAGATTTTATATGAAAGATACAGAAAAAACTGCCGCAAGAGCAGAGGCAATGCAGAAAAAGCTTATCAGCTATATGGACCAGATAAATATCCAGTTCCGCGAGCCTGCAACAAGCATTTTTGCATCCATGCCGCTTATGGTAAACAGCATAAACAGCCAGAATGCCGAAAAGGCTATAGAAGGTCTGGAAAATATATATCAGAATACCTACAGAATACTCCGTGGTCTCAACAATATGTCCATGGCGGCAAAGCTTATGGACGGATATCAGTTCAAAAGGGAACCGATAGACCTTTCGGGCCTTGTAAACGGGGTGTTCGGCAGCTCGCAGATGATACTGCCGTCCTATGTAAGCATAGAAAAAAGCATAGAGGACGGCTGCTTTGCCGATGGCAACACCTCGCTGCTTACAGTAGGTCTGCTTAACATACTGCTCAACAGCATTGACTACAGGCAGGAGGACAATGTAAAAATATCCGTAAGCCTTAAAAAGGCAGACGGCAGAAGTGTGCTTGTCTATACAGACAATTCACTTGGTGTAAAGGACGAGCTTGCAGGGGATATATTTACACCTTTGTTTACAGCAAATCCTTACAACGACGGCGAACCAAGCACAAAACCCGGGCTGGGATTATACATTGCACAGCAGGCAGTAAAGCAGGCAGGTGGCACAATGCTGCTGCAGACAGAGTTTGCCGAGGGCGTAAAGTATATAATTTCTTTGCCGGACAGCATTGCATCAGATACAAAAACTTTAAAAAGCTATACTGCAGAACTGCTTATGAACCGCTACAGCGATATTTTTGTTCAGCTTTGCGAACACTGCAGACTGCCTGACCTGATATAGTTTCAGACAGGGCAGTGTGCTGCATTTGCAGATACGCATGGTTATGTGTTGCATTTGCAGGCACACAGGGTAACGACGATACAGCCGCAGGTATATGCAGCGGATATATGCAGGCCTGCATATATCCGCACTGAATATCAGCAGACAGTTTTGTCTTGCCCCCACAGCCGCAGAAAAGCAGGATTACAACGGGCACAATAAATATATCGGCAGGGCAGTGCCTGTGCCGACATACATAAAAACCAAAAATACCCACCAAAGAATTTACTTTGGTGGGTATAATTTTTTTGCAGGTATATTTTTGCGGGATACTTTTTATGAGTATATTTTTGTTTAGTTGTTTACAGTTTCTTTATTTTTGCGGCGCTTAAAGATTTTGCTGCGGAAAAGAATAATGTTCATAACAATAAAGAATGCAAGCAGAATTACCCATGTAAGATATGGCTTTACAGGTGCTAAAGTTGCAAGCAGCATAAGAGGAAAACCAAACACAATTGCAGGGAAGTTCTGGTATACAAGGTTGTCCGCAACAGGTGTTTTAAATTCACCGTCAATCTCTCGCAGCAGCACAACACCAGTACTTGCTGTACCTGTAAGCATGCCGTACATTGCTACAAACTGCTCGTTTTCATATTCAGGGAACAGCTTTCTGCATACAAAGGACAGGTAGAAATATGTGATAAGTGCGCCGCCAAGACCAATAATAAGCAGCACTGCCCAGTACTGCTGGAAGATGCCAAGGCGGATTGCAGCAATGCCTGCAACAATCATAATGTCAAAGAAGAAGTTGCTTGTTCTTGTCATAAGAAAGTTGTTGAGATACTGTCTGCCCATAAGCTTGGTTTTTCTCAGCCACTGAACAATTGTCTTTATAACAGTTGCGGAAAGCACACCCAGCAGGAAGTTGAAGCCGAAAATAACACTTTTCATACCTGGCAGCAGATTGCCAAGACCGCACATAAGGAAATATGCAATAAGATATGCCACCAGCACAAAAGCAACCTGAATGGTAAGCTTGTCTATGCTGCCCTGCATAGGAATTTCGTTTGCGGCCTGAATATCTTCGGCGGAGATTGTGTCGTTTTCCTTTTCTTCGGTGTTTGTCCAGTCGATTTTGCCTTTTCTTTTAAGGATGTTAAGGTGGATAACACCGCCAAGTGCGGCACTTATAAAGCCAAAAGCGGCAACTGTAAGGCCAAAGCTTTTGCCGCCTGCAAAGCCAAACTGTGTTTCATAGATGTTGCCGTAGTTAAGTGCCTGACCTGTACCCTGGCCATAGCCAAATGGCAGCAGAACGCCTGCAGCAGCAAAGAAATCTTTAACTATAAATGCAGCAACAAGTGTAACTGCAAAGCCAAAAACAGCCTGAATAAGATAGGTTGCAACTGTGGTAACGCCTGTGTTGAAAATTTCTGCACCACGCTGTTTTGTCATCTTGTTGTCAGAGGTTTTAAGTGCGGAGGCAATAAAGCCAAGTGCAAGACAGTGGTATGTAATAATTTCAAGAAAAGCCATGCCGTTGCCGCCGAAAAACTGTGTATCAAAGAACACATTGCCTGTAAACAGCTTGTAAAAACCGCTTATCGCAAGCAGAATTGCACCGCCCAGCACAGAGGTTGGGATAAGTGATGCACGCAGAAGCTTTATCTTTCTTTTAAGGGTGTTTGCTGCCAGCAGGCTTAAAAGCAGGCAAGCAACAAGGTTAAGTGTACCCCATACACTAGAGTCCCAAAAATTTTCCATCTTCGTTACCTTCCTTTATATTTTTGTATCTGTTGAATATCTGTACATATTTAAGAGCATTAAAACGCACATCGCCTTTAAGCTGATAAACCTTGTCGTTGTAATAGATGTTAGCCTTGTTTTTGCCCAGTACGGTAATGGTTGCGGTGTCGTCAAAACGGCAGGTGAGAATATCGCCTATAACAACCCTGTCGCCGTAAAGCTCAATGTGAACATTATCCTTTATCGGACGTTTTTTATCATAGAGGATAACCTGGGAAAGATTTGCCGTATCGGTAAATATAGGCTTTTCGGCAAGCTTTGTCACGTCTGTGCTGTTGAGAAAATCGCTCTGATAGTCATACCACTGACCAAAGAAACGGAACGGGAACTGGCAGTTTACGCCAACCATCTCTTTTTCAGGGGTATATCTTATCTGCTTGCCGCAGCTTTTACATTCCACAATATCGCCGTGGCTTTCAAACTTTGCAAAGCCGCAGTCGGGGCATACATAAACCGCACGCTCCATATATTCGGCAAGGTGGCTGCCGCGGAATGTGCCGCTGAGGACGTTTTCGTCAACGTACAGTTCTTTTTCCAGCACTGCAAAAAATTCTTCGTCAGACATTGCCTTGTATTCTTCAGGCTCGATAACCCTTGTAACACCTGCGTGCATTCTGCCTTTACGCACAGTGTCACTCCAGCGGGGCTGTATGCCGTAGCCTCCTTCTATGCGGAAAATTGCCACAGGAAGACGCAGGCTTTTTGCAAGCTTTGCAATGGATGGTTTTATATATACTGTGCGTCCGCTGTAGGTGCGGTTGCCCTCCGGTGCAAGGGCAATTGTGCCGCCTTCCTTTGCAACACGCAGACAGGTTTTTACCGCCTTAAGGTCGGTTGTCTGCTTTTTTATCGGGATAGGTGCAACAGCCCAGCTCAGCAGGCGGGACAGCCAGCCAAGGGAGAAGATATCCTCTGTTGCAATATAATATATCGGTCCGTCAAAGGCCATTGCTATAAAAAACTGGTCAAAGCTTGTCTGATGGTTCATTACAACAAGATACTGTCTGTCGCCCTGCTGTGTAAACTTTCTTACATCAATGCCAAACTTCCAGCGGGTATATGTTCCTATAATCGGCTTTAAAACAGCGGTTATAACTTTATGTCTGGTTTTAATCCAGCTTTCACGCTTTTTTTTCTGCTGCATACTTTTCTCCGTTATAAAAATAGATTTTTTCCAATAAATAATTATATAATAAATTTACTTTATTGTAAATGTAAAATGTGAAAATTGTGTCGGTATTGTGTATGACAGGTAACGGATATATTACAAAAAATGTGGAAACTGTAAAAAAAATACAGCCACCAAAGCATAAAACATCGGTGGCTGTGGGGGTGTTCTGTACATAAAAACACCCTTGTATTATTGTTCTTTTAAAGATGTGGAGGAGGTAACAAGGCGGTAAATTATAACTGTATCATTGAGAAAATCAGCTTCACCGGGAGTGTATTCAGCTTTGAAATTTGCATATATTCCGCCGTCTTCCATTGTGGAAAAAGCAATGGCCAAAAGGTCAAAGCTGTCGTTTGCCAGCAGTTTATGTCGTGGCCTTTTTACATTTTCGTATCTGAGAAATATAGGATAACTGCCGCATCCGGTATAACTGTCTCTTGGCAGGGCAACAGGGCAGACAGCCCTTACGCCGTTTTCTTCCATTATAAAATTCAATTCATTAAAGGCCTGATATTCATTATTGCCTTTTACCTCGTAGTCAATGTATTCGGTAAATTTATAACCTTCAAGATTCTGTACAGAATCACAGTAGGAGACAAGACGGCTTGAGTACAACTTGCCCTCCATATAGATATCCTCAGCAATGCCGAATTCCTTTACATCACGGTTAAGCTGTATGGTGTATTCCACGCCCTTGCCAATCTGTTTTGGTTCAATCCATATTTCGGTGGTGCTGTAATCCATAGAAACTGCCCTGAAGGGTATCCATCCGTCACCCGTGGTCAAAAAGATGGTGTCGGGTATATCTTCGTTTTCAAAAACAGGCAGGTGTATGTTTATTTCATCTATGTTTTTTCCGCTTAATTCCTTTGTAAGCGGAGTGTTTTCGTCAACAATTTCCTCAAGTCTGCCCACATCTCTGCTGTGGTAGGGCAGGCTGGTTACGGCGGCACCATCCTGGCGGTATACCATACCATTGTAAAGTATCTGACCTTTACTTGTATCGGGGTTAACTGCAAGGGTAAATACCACAAAAGCTGCAAGCAAAGCAGCAAAAGCACTGTTTACAAAGGTTGCCTGTCCGCTGTTGTACAGGTTTTTAATACGCACCTTTGTGTCGCCCTCGCCAAAGGCAAGGGGAGTGCCTGCAAAAATATGTCTGCCTGTGGAAAGGTTAAGCAGCGACTGAGAGTATGCACCGCGTATATCCTCGCCCAGCTTTTTTATAACCGCCTCGTCACAGCTCATCTCCATATCCTGCACAGCAAGGTGATAGGCAAGCCACACCACAGGGTTAAACCAGTGCACAGCCAGAGCGGTAAATGCCAGCAGCTTGAATATGTGGTCAAAGCGTTTTATATGCTGCTGCTCGTGCAGTATTATATATTCTGCCTCTTTTTCTGCAAGGGTGGAGGGCAGATATATTTTCGGCTTTATCACACCTGTCACAAAAGGGGAGGTTATATAGTCGCATATATAGATGTTATCCCGTATTTTTACGGAGCCTGCAAGCTGTTTTTTTAGTGTGGAATAGGAATATATGCCGTAAACCGCCATTATAAATATGCCAAAAAGCCATATGTTTGTAGCAAGGGCAACGGGGGCTTCCAGTGGGTCGGCACGAAGCTGTTCTTCACCCTGCGGCAGATAATAGTTTATAAGGTGGTCGGCAAAATCCACAGGAGAATCCACAGCAGGAAATTCCGTATGCACAATATCGGTCGGCACATATTCCAGCACCGATACATTGCTGCCCGTATGTTCCACAGGGCTTTCATACCTTGTAAACCAGGACATCTGTGATGATATGGACACAGGGCACAGCAGGCGGAACAGCACCACAAGCCACATCATATAGAATATGGATGTGGGTATTTTTTTGCAGCTGATTTTAAAAAGATAGAAGAAAAGCTTGAAAAGCAGAATAACCGCCACCGCAACCGATGCGGTTATACTCATATTTACAACAGCGGGGAACAGTGTATAAGATAAATTTGCCATAAAATTACCCCCTCATTCTGTTTATCATATCCTGCAGCTGGTTTATTTCCTCATCGCTCAGTTTTTTTCTGCTGCTGAAAGCGGCAACAAAGGCAGGCAGCGAGCCGCTGAAGCTGTCGTTTACAACCTCCTCGCTCTGCAGGGCATAAAAATCCTCTTTGGAGATAAGGGCAGAAACGGTGCCGCCGTTGTTTACAAAAATTCCGCGGTCACAAAGGCGTTTAAGCACTGTGTAGGTGGTGGATTTTTTCCACTCCAGTTCTTCAAGTGCCAGCTTTGCCAGCAGGCTGGAGGCAAGCGGCTGGTTTTTCCATATAATTTCCGCAAATTTTGCTTCCACAATACCAAGTTTATATTCACTCATACAAAAACCAACTTTCTTTACATTGTTTGTTCTACAAGTTGTAGACTGCAGCTTTGATTTTATTCTACAATATGTAGACTGCAATGTCAATAAAAAATACGTCAGACCTGCAGGAAAAGGCAGAGCTGACGTATTGCTGTTAAATTAAAGGTATGCCATTATGGGGCGGTTAACTCCCGAGGAGGTTAACTATAAAGAATCTCTCTGTCTGCTGCAGCACTGGTATTTTTGCAGGTATTCAGAATTGCAGTTTATCAGAATATAAATTTTAAAATTTTTTAAAACGGGTTATATATACTGACTTACAGTTCTATACTGAACAGCCTTGCTGCGTTTTCAAATGTCTGGCAGAGAACTTCCTCTTTGGTTTTTCCAAGCTCGTCGGCAATCTTCTGTGCCACCTGATGCAGCATGGAGGAGTCGCAGCGTTTGCCGCGGTAAGGCTCGGGTGCCATATAGGGGCAGTCTGTTTCAATAAGCAGCCTGTCAAAAGGCACAACCTTCATGGCTTCCAGAGCCTTGCGTGCATTTTTAAAGGTAACAACCCCTGTAAAGCCAATGTAAAAGCCCATCTTTACAAGTATCTTTGCACTTTCGGCACTGCCCGAGAAGCAGTGGATAACACCGCGGATTTTTCCCTCGTAGTTTCTGAGAATTTCAAGGGAGTCCTGCATGGCTTCGCGGATGTGTATTATAACAGGCAGATTCAGCTTTACGGCAAGGTCAAGCTGACGGATAAAAGCCTCTTTCTGCTTTTCAGGGCAGGCGGCATCATCGTAGTGGTAGTCCATACCAATTTCGCCTATAGCCTTGCACATAGGGTCTGCGGCAAGTCTTTCAATCTCCTCAAAGTCGGCATCGCATGTATCCTCCTCAATATCAAGAGGGTGTATGCCTGCACAAAAGCACATAAAGTCGCTGTTGTGGCTTTGTTCCATTGCCTTGCGGCTTGCCTGCACACTGCTGCCGCAGTTCATAACATAGCCTACGCCGCTGTCCTTAAGGTGCTGCATAAGCTGGTCATAATCTTCATCAAAAGCCCCGTTGTTGTAATGGCTGTGACTGTCAAAAATTTTGTTCATAATGCTTTTCCTTAAAATTATCCACTGCCCATATAAATGAGCAGTGGACATATTTTGTATATTTGAAATAACCGATATAAATTAACCGATTCTGCTGCCTGCAGGCACGTCTTTGTCGATAAATACAACCTTTACGTCGCCGTCAGCTTCAGAAGCGAGAATCATGCCTTCGCTCATTACGCCACGCATTTTTCTTGGTGCAAGGTTAGCAACAATAACAACCTTTTTGCCAATCATATCTTCAGGTGTGTACCACTGTGCAATGCCGGAGAGGATTGTTCTTTCTCTTTCGCCGTCAAAGATTGTGGATTTGAGAAGCTTGTCGGATTTTGGCAGTTTTTCGCAGTGACGGATTTCGCCAACAACAAGGTCAACCTTTACAAAGTCGTCAATTGTAATTTCTGCCTTTGGTTCTTCTTTTTCTTCTTCAACTGCAGGTGCAGCAGCCTTTGCAGCAGCTTCCTGTTTTGCTTTTTCCTGTTCTTCAAGCAGCTTCATTTCTTTTGCAATGTCGATACGAGGGAAGATTACATCGCCTTTTTTAACAGTAACTTCTGTTTTGTAACCGAATTTAAGGTTTTCAAATTTAAGGTCATCTTCTGTAAAGCCAAGCTGTGCGCTGATTTTTACTGCTGTTGTTGGCAGGTAAGCCTGCAGCATTGTGTTTGCAAAACGCAGTGCTTCAACAAGGTTGTACATTACTGTTGCAAGGCGTGCCTT
This sequence comes from Oscillospiraceae bacterium, assembly GCA_017435045.1. GTDB lineage: Bacteria > Bacillota > Clostridia > Oscillospirales > Ruminococcaceae > RGIG3102. The sequence continues at coordinate 12,858 of JAFSFT010000036.1, read as the reverse complement.
GTTAGCTTCGTCCTTTGCAAGCACCCAAGGAGCAGTTTCGTCAATGTATTTGTTTGCTCTCTGGATAACCTTGAAGATTTCCTGCAGAGACTGTGGAATAAGCAGGTTGTCCATGCATTCGGTTGTTTTTGCTTCCAGACCTTCGCACAGGGCAATAAGTTCGCTGTCAACTTCTGCAGCTTCTCTTTCTGCAGGAATTGTGCCGCCAAAGTATTTTTCAATCATAGCAACAGTGCGGCTTACAAGGTTGCCAAGGTCGTTTGCAAGGTCAGCGTTGATACGGTTCATCAAAGCTTCGTTTGTGTAAAGACCGTCGTTGCCAAATGGAATTTCACGCAGCAGGAAGTATCTGATAGCATCCACGCCGTATTTTTCGCAGAGGAGAACAGGGTCAACAACGTTGCCAACGCTCTTGCTCATCTTGCCGCCTTCAAGGAGAAGCCAGCCGTGTCCGAATACCTGTTTTGGAAGTTCCAGATCCAGAGCCATAAGCATTGCAGGCCAGATAATTGTGTGGAAACGGAGAATTTCCTTGCCAACCATGTGGCAGGTTGCAGGCCAGAATCTGTCGTAGTCGTCGTATTCGTTGTTGAATTTACCGAGAGCTGTGATGTAGTTGGAGAGAGCGTCAACCCAAACGTAAACTGTGTGGTCAGGGTCAAAGTCTACAGGGATACCCCATTTTACAGTTGTACGGGAAACACAAAGATCCTGCAGGCCCTGTTTGATAAAGCTTATCATTTCGTTTTTGCGTGTTTCAGGTTCGATAAATCTTGGGTTTTCTTCGTAGTGCTTAAGCAGTCTGTCTGCATAGTTGGAAAGCTTGAAGAAGTAAGCATCTTCCTTTGCAAGATAAACATCGCGGCCGCAGTCAGGGCATTTGCCGTCTACAAGCTGGCTCTGTGTCCAGAAAGTTTCGCAAGGTTTGCAGTAGTGGCCTTCGTAGAAGCCTTTGTAAATGTCGCCCTTGTCATAGAGCATTCTGAAGATTTTCTGGATAGCTTCTTCGTGGTAATGGTCTGTTGTTCTGATAAATCTGTCGTATTTAACATCAAGAAGTTCCCAGAGGGCTTTGATGTTTGTAACAATTTCGTCAACATACTGCTTTGGTGTTTTGCCTGCAGCAGCAGCCTTGTCCTGAATTTTCTGGCCGTGTTCGTCTGTACCTGTAAGGAACATTACATCGTAGCCCTGCAGTCTTTTATAGCGGGACAATGCGTCACAGGCAACTGTTGTGTAGCTGTGGCCGATGTGCAGGTTGTCGGATGGATAATAGATAGGAGTTGTGATGTAAAAGGATTTTCTTTCGCTCATTTTATATAAACCTCATAAAATATATTTTCTTTATTAAACCGTCTTGAATCAAAAATTATACTGCAGCGCTATTGCGCATTCGCATTCGGCCTCTCACGGATGGATAGTCGATAATTCTGGAAATGTAGAATCGTTTGTCCACAATAACGCTCCTTTCAAAATCAAATTATAATTAACAATTTTACCAAAAAATTGCTTTCAGTTCAAGATAAATAAACTTATCCTCTCAGTTTGCTTCTCACCTTTAATGCAAAAGCGATAAGCTTGTCTGCAAAGGAGTTGAAGGTGAGGGTAAATTCGCCTGCGGTTTCGATAACATCACCGTAGAATTTTGCCTTAAAGCGGTACACGCCGTAAAGTTCGGCATCGGTTTCTTCGTCCAGTGCAATACCCTGCATATCATAGGTGTGGCAGTTGCCGCCCAATGCCCACTTCATCATTTCCCACTGCATCATATAGGTTGGGTTAAGCTTTCTCATCTCGCTGGTGGAACAGCCGTAAACGTGGCTGGTTGTGCCTGCATACTGTATGGAAAGCCCGCCGCACAGCGGGGTGAAGCTGCCGTTTTCCTTATCTTCAAAATAGCACATAAACAGCTTTGCATTTTCGGGAAAGTTTACAAGAATGCTTTCAAGATAAGCCTTGGAACGGATGGAAAAGTTTTTTCTTCTGCCTGTTTCCTCGTAAATTCTGTAAAAATCATCAAGATATTCAAGGCCAACCTTGCATACAACGCCGTTTTTAGGGCCAAAACGGATATAATATCTTGTGCCGGAGGTAAACTTCATTATCAGTTCGTCCTCGCTCATACCTTTGATATAGTTGAGCATATAGTTGTATCTTGGCTGGATTGTATCGTGAAAGCCTGCGTTTTCCTTTATGGAAAAGCCGCAGTCCTTAAAAAACTGTATTGTTTCGCTGTCTGTTGCAAGCACCAGAGGGTCGCAGATAAATTTATAGCCGTTGTGCTTTTTGCTTACAGCCTTAATGCCTTCAATAAGGTCCTGCATAACAGCCTTGTCGGTATAGTCGCACACAGGTCCTCTTGGGGCATACATCATGCCGAAAGGCCCGATTTTTCTTATAAGAACAGACACGCCGCCTCTGATGCTGCCGTTTTCGTCACGGCTTACCACAACCTCGTGCAGCCAGTCCTTTTTAACCTTTGCCCAGTTTACACTCTGCTGAAAAGCGCCTTTTGGGTGATTCAGGCAAAAGCTCTCGTATTCACTGTATAAATCTTTTCTCAAAATTTCCATTGATTATTGTCTCCCAATGTAATTATACTCATTAAGTATAACACATAAAATATAAAATTAACAGTTATTTATTATTAAATATTATTTTGTAATAAAATTGACAACAATATCTATTTTTGATACATTTATTGTATATGGAATTATACGAGGAAACACTATGAGTGCAACAAACGAGCGTATACTCAAGGCTGCCTGCAAATTGGGCAGAAACATACTGGAAAACGGTGGCGAAATATACCGCGTTGAAGAAACCATAAACTTCTTTCTGGAAGCTTATGGCATTTTTAATGCGCAGATTTTTGCCATACCTGCAACTATCATTGTAACCATAGAGGAGGAGGGGGAAAGACCCCTTACCATAGTGGAAAGGGTTAAAGGGTCAAGCATAAATCTTGATAAGCTTTCCAAATTCAACGATTTAAGCCGGCGTGCCTGTCAGAACAAGCCTTCCATAGAGAGTGTTTTGAAGGATATTGAAAGCATACGCAGCGAAAAGCCGTACGGATTTTTTACCTCTCTTATGGCTTTTGGTTTTACGGCGTTTTTCTTCTGCCTTTTCTGGAAAGGGGATTTAAGGGACTCCCTTGTTGCTTTTGTCTGCGGCCTTTCCACAAAATACTGTCTGGACTTTATGTCCCGCGGCAAAACAAACATATTCTTCAGCAATGCAGTTTCCAGTGCGGTTATTGCATATATCGCTATTCTGTGCGTAAATCTCGGCCTTGCACATCACTATGATAAAATCATTATCGGTGCAATTATGTCGCTTGTTCCGGGTGTGGCAATTACAAACATTATGCGAGACATTATTGCAGGGGATGTTATCACAGGCACAACCAAGCTTGCGGAGGTGCTGCTTATCGCCCTTGCCATAGCTGTGGGCATTGCCATTGCCATGAGCAGCGTTATATTTTTCGGAGGAGGATTATAATTATGTTTAAAGATATCTTTCTTCCATGTCTGTGGGCTTTTTTGTCCAGTTTGGTATTCTGTGGAATCTTTAATGTAAGGGATAAAAAAATAATACTTATTTCTGCTTTTGGCGGCGGACTGGGCTGGTTTGCTTATCTGCTAAGTGCACCTTTGGGTTCTGTTGTTATGCAAAACCTTATTGCGGCAATAACGGTTGCCCTGTTTTCAGAATTTATGTCGCGTATATTCAAAACACCGTCAACGGTTTTTCTTGTTATAGGTGTTCTGCCGATGGTGCCGGGCGGCGGTATCTATTATACAATGGAGTATGGCGTGCAGGGCAACACGGCAATGTTTATTGAAAAAGGGTTGGAAACAATATCCATCGCAGGTGCAATTGCGGTGGGCGTTTCCATTGCATCGGCAATTTTCAGGCTGTACACTTACTTTCAGCAGCAACAGTTCAGACAAAGGGAAAATATGGTAATAAAGTATGACAGGGACAATAATAAATAGTGTAGTGGTATTGGTTACAGGCTTTCTCGGCTGTTTTATCAAAAAAGCAATACCCGAAAGAATTGAACAGCCGATTATGAATATGGTGGGGCTTTCCGTTTCGCTCATTGCATTGCTGGGCTTTTTCTCCACAGCACTTACAATCGAAAACGGCACAATAAAATCCAACGGCGAAATTATGATGCTTGTATGCCTTGCCCTCGGTGTGGCAATAGGCGAGCTTATCCGCATTGACGACAGGATAAATGCCTGGGGCAAAAAAATTGAGGAAAAGGCAGGGGTGGACGGCTTTGCAAAGGGTTTTGTAACAGCATCCCTTATGTTCTGTATCGGTGCAATGGCAATTTTCGGTGCACTAAAGGACGGCATCAGCGGCGACAGCAGCGTGCTTATAGTTAAAAGTATGATAGACGCCATCACAGCATTTATCCTTTCCACCTCACTTGGCATAGGTGTTGCCTTTGCAGGTGTATCGGTGTTTGTTTATCAGGGTGCAATTGCAATGCTGGCTACATATATACAGCCTTTTGTAACAGACGCCATGATGATGAACATCTGCACTGTGGGCTATGCAATAGTGCTGGCAATCGGTACAAATATGCTGGGACTTACAAAGATTAAGCTGGCAAACACACTGCCTGCAATGCTGCTTGCGGTTGTTTATACATTTTTATTTGTTTAGTTAATATAATAAAGCGAAAATGCATATCGGGTTGCTTTGATAAGATAACGGATATGTGAATATTAGGTGAAACTGACAAAAGTAAACCGTTTTATTGTTGACAATTCACAAAAATTTTAATATCATATCAGTGTTGGTATTGAGGGAGTAGTTGGACACAGGCAATCCCCCTGTGTGTTTTAAGTCAACATCGTGGTCACAAAAGACCTGGCTTAGAAGTAATAACAAGACTCATATACGGCATGTGCTGTATATGGGTCTTTTTTTAATGTATATCACCTGATATCGGGACATAATTATTATGTAGCAAAGGAAAGAGAGGATTTTATGAAGTTCTACAATCAGCAGTTAAGCGAAGTTTTTGCTTTTCTCGGCAGCAGTGCAGAGGGGCTTACAGGCACGCAGGCACACAAGGTGCTGGAAAAAAACGGCCCCAACAAGCTTGACGAAGCAGAAAAGGTAACACTTGTTCAGCGGTTTATCGGGCAGCTTAAAGACCCTATGATTATCATTCTGCTTGTGGCAGCGGCAGTAAGTGCTGCAACTGCATTTTACAGCGGCGAAAGCTTTACAGACGTATTTATCATCCTTGCGGTTGTAATACTCAACGCAGTAATGGGTGTTTATCAGGAAAGCAAGGCAGAAAAGGCAATTGAGGCACTCAGCAAGATGACCGCCGCAACCAGCAAGGTTCTGCGTGACGGCAGACAGACTGTTGTGGAATCCACAGAACTTGTTGTGGGGGACGTTATCGTGCTGGAAGCAGGGGACGCAGTGCCTGCAGACGCCCGCATTATCGAATGTGCTTCCATCAAAGCGGAGGAAGCAGCCCTTACAGGCGAAAGTGTGCCTGTAACAAAAACAGAGGAGGTTCTGCAGGCGGAAGACGGCAGGGATATCCCTCTGGGCGACAGAAAAAATATGGTATATATGGGTTCATCAATCGCATACGGACGTGGTAAGGCGGTTATCACAGGCACAGGTATGAACACCGAAATGGGCAAAATTGCAGACGCTCTTATTCAGACAAAGGACGGCGAAACACCGCTGCAGAAAAAGCTGGCACAGTTAAGCAAGATTCTCAGTGTGGTTGTTCTGGGCATATGTGCATTTATCTTTGCATTTACACTTATCCGCAACGGCAGCTTTGAAGGCAGGGCAATGCTGGAAACCTTTATGGTTGCTGTGTCCCTTGCAGTTGCAGCAATTCCGGAGGGGCTGGCAACGGTTGTTACACTTGTGCTGAGCATCGGCGTTACAAATATGTCAAAAAGAAATGCGGTTATCCGTCGGCTTACAGCGGTTGAAACTCTGGGCTGTGCACAGATTATCTGCTCCGACAAGACAGGTACTCTTACACAGAATAAGATGACAGTTACCGACCACATTGGCCAGACAGAGCTGCTTTGCACAGCAATGGCACTATGCAACGACGCACATCTGGAAAATGGCGAAGCAGTGGGCGAAGCAACCGAAGCGGCCCTCGTAAACTTTGCCTTAAAAAACAGCCTTGACAAAACAATCCTCAGCGAAAAATATCCCCGTGTGGCAGAAGCACCGTTCGATTCTTCAAGAAAGATGATGACAACAGTTCACAATGTGGACGGCACTGTTACACAGTATACAAAGGGTGCACCTGACGAAATTCTCAAAAGATGTACCCACTATGCAGAAAACGGTACAGTAAAGCCTCTTACCGAGGAAAAACGTGCAGAAATTCTCGGTCATAACAAAGCCTTTGCAGATAGGGCACTGCGTGTGCTTGCAGCAGCTTACAGAACACACACAGCAGTACCACAGGACCAGACAGCCGAAAATCTTGAAAAAGATATGATTTTTATCGGCCTTACAGGTATGATTGACCCTGTCCGTCCCGAAGTTGTGGAAGCTATAAAGGAATGCCGTGCAGCAGGCATCCGCCCTGTAATGATTACAGGTGACCACAAGGACACAGCGGTTGCAATTGCAAAACAGCTTGGCATCATCACAGATGAAAGCGGGGCACTCAGCGGCAGTCAGCTTGACGATATGGACGATAAATTCTACTTTGAAAATATCGAAAACTACTCTGTATACGCCCGTGTACAGCCGCAGCACAAGACAAAAATTGTTAAAACCTTCAGGGAAAAAGGCTATGTATGTGCCATGACAGGCGACGGTGTAAACGATGCACCAAGCATCAAAACTGCCGACATCGGCATTGCAATGGGCATCACAGGCACAGACGTAACCAAAAACGTTGCAGATATGGTGCTTGCAGACGACAACTTTGCAACAATTGTAGGTGCAGTTGAAGAAGGCAGACGTATCTACGACAACATCAGAAAATCCATCCAGTTTCTGCTTGCCTCCAATATGAGCGAGGTTGTGGGCATCTTTACGGCAACACTTATGGGCTTTGTACTGTTAAAGCCTGTACACCTGCTGTGGATTAACCTTATCACAGACACGCTGCCTGCCCTCGCACTCGGTATGGAAAAGGCAGAGGGCGACGTTATGGCAAGACCTCCAAGAGAAAGCGGCAGCGGCATCTTCTCTGACGGCCTCGGTTTTGATGTAATCTATCAGGGTATTATGGTTGCGGTGCTTACCCTTGCAGCATACTTTACAGGCCACTATATCGAAAGCGGTGTGTGGGAAATTGCAGGCAGCCCCGACGGTATGACAATGGCATTCCTTACAATGAGCATGGCAGAAATTTTCCACAGCTACAATATGAGAAGCCGCCGCAAGAGCATCTTTAAAATGCCGGCACATAACAAATACCTGCTTGGCTCAATGGTTTTAAGCCTTGTGCTTACAACAGCGGTGCTGTATGTTCCTTTCCTCAGCAATGCATTCGGTTTTGAACATATCAGCCTTGTGGAATATGCAATATCCATGCTGCTGGCAGTATGCGTAATCCCGATTGTGGAAACTGTAAAATTCTTTCAGAGAAAAAACAGTAAAACAACTGCATAACAAACAGAAAATCACCCGATAATCGGGCGGTACTTGTAAAACAGTAACAGGCACGGCAGACAGAAATGCTGTGCCTGTTGTTGTGTAACGATTATTACTATGATAAAATAAGGACACGCAGTCAGATAAACTTGAATTTGACAAAGGAGTGTTTTAATGAGAAAGTTCATAACTTTAATAGCCACTATGATGCTTTCGGCATCAACCGTACTGTGCGGCAGGGCATATGATTGCAGAAAAACGATTACCTCAATTGAAACTATGACACTTACTTTGCAAGGAATGAGATTCTGTAATGTGTATGAAATCACAAACGAAGACGGGAAAACAGAACTCAGGCGTTTCAGAAAAGTATATTCAAATGGAGCAGATACGCTTGAGCTGGAGACAAGTGCTGTTTGTGACATTGCAGATTTTATTGAACTTATGAATACCTGCGGTGTAATATGCTGGAACGGATTTCACGGCAAGCACCCGAAAAGTGTGAATGACGGGATAATGTTTGACTTCAGGGCTACCGTAAATAACGGACAGGAAATATACGCCGATGGCTCTGAAAATTTTCCCAAAGGTTACCATGATTTTGTGCGTGAGCTCAATAAAATACTTGCAGAGCATGAAGATAACTGATTGATAAATCCCAATAGGTCATATTCCCGAAAGTAAAGATATTTAAAATAGTACAAATATTTCGGTGAGTCTATGGTATCTTTGACTGCATTGATTTCTGCCATTAGTGTAGCCGCTAACAAATTGAACTGTTACAGTTTTATGGCATATTATACTATAAAAATATATATTTCCCCTGAAAATTGATTTTTAAGCTGATTATTACCCCTGAATATACAAAACATTACACTTAGGTGTAATGTTTTTTTTGTACAGGGCGTGATACACTGAAAATGTAAAATGGCAGAAAAGTCAAATCAATCCGACAAATACAGAATTGGAGGAAATTGCCTGATGAAAAAAATAGGATTTATTATATTGTCTGCTGCAATTGCAGTCAGTTTGTGTGCATGCAGCGGTTCAAAGGTGAAAACGCCTGATTTTGAATGCGAAGAAGCTTACAGACCTGCCCTTGAAGATTTGCGCGCCGCCATTGCATCTGGGGAAGAAACGGAAAATCTTTATGACGGGTTTGAAAGTGTGCGCGAGGCTGCAGCGGAACTGGGCGCTGCGGCAGAGGACACAATCGGTTACGTTTTCAACGATACGGACAAAGACGGCAGGGAAGAGCTTTTTATCGGCTGTTTTGAAACCGACGGCTCTGCCGATGTAAACAACGAAATTTATGCCGCATTCAGTCACGACGGTGACGACCTCATCCCTCTTTTTGAAAAACAAAAGCGCAATACCTTTGCTTTGACCGATACAGGCACATTCTATTTTTACGGTTCAGACGGAGATAAATTCCATATCATTGCGGAATACCAGCTTACCGAAGATGAAGGTATTGTGTGCAAAGACTTTTATTTCACCTATCCAAAAGACGGAAATATCGATGAGTTCGCCTATTATCACAACACAAGCGGCCAATGGGACCCTGCAGTTTCAGAAGAAATGGATATGACCCCCGAGGCATTTGAAGAAATCCGCAAAAATCTTGCTGAAAGAACAGCAGTTCTTGATGATGTAAAGCTTTCCGAAATCGGAAAATGACAGGACTGTTGATTCTGACAATGCAAAACAAGGAGAAAAACAATGAAACGTACAATAACCAGATTTATCAGTATACTGCTTACTGCAATAATGTGCTTTTCTGTATTCCCTGTGGAAGCCTTTGCCTGGGGCAAGATGACCCACGTTTACACCGCCAATGTTATTGACGGGGCTTATATCGATACAGAAGAAGACACCGTTCCTCTCTATTATCCATATGATGCAGAAGAAGAGGACGCTTTCAATTTTACAATTCCCGACGAATTTATTCAGGCGATTGCTGAATATCCCGAAGCTTTCCGTGCAGGCTCTCTGGGACCTGATATGTATCCCGATATTGTTACAGGCCAGATGTATATTCATCCTGAGGATGAAAACATCGACAGTGGCGAATGGGTAACACTGCTGTGCAATGCCGTAAACAAAATGGGCAGGGACACCGAAGGCCGCAAAAAGGCACTTGCCTTCACTCTTGGCTGTATGCTGCACTACTGCGGGGATTTGTTCGGCCACGATTTTGTCAACACCTTTTCCGGCGGGACCTTCCCGTCGGTGGCAAGTACTGAAATGATGGACTTAAAGGGTGAAAGGCTGAATAATGTGCTGAGCCATCTGTCTGTGGAAAAATATATGGACTGTCTGCTCTACCCTTCCTATGATACAGGCAGATACGGTGATGTTGATGCACCGGATGAGTTTGTTTCCAATGCGATGATTTTTAACGGAACACCCGCCGCAGGGCTTGCGCCCCTTTATGACAGATATCCTGCTTTTACTGTTGATACTGATGACATCGACAGTGACCTGATAAAAGACATACTGGGTGATTTTTTTGATGAGAACAGCAACAATGTTCCGCCCCACTATACTGCTATGCTGGCACTGCGCGAATATGTAACCTCAACTGCTGATGAGTACCGCGAAAATATGGAGCCTGTCAGTGCTGCCATCACAAGATACAATGATGAATGGGCTGCAGATATCGACAGAGGTATTATTGCTTTTACACAAACCTGCGACAATATTGCAAGGCGAATGGTGACAAAAGAGAAAAACCCCGATATTGAAGCGAAAAAGCAGGAAGACCGCGAGGAAGAAAAAAACCAGTTCTGGGATATGTCAGGACTTAACATGGAGTCAATGATTCTGAAATATTATTCCAAAGCTGAGGTGGATAAGATAGAGAAAAAGCTGAAGGAGCTTGACCTTTACGGCGACTCTTTCTTTGATCTGGTACTTATAGAACTGCTTTTGAAAGGTATCATCACCCCCGATATGCTGAAAGCAGAGAGTTCTTCTATTATGATTATCAAAGAGGAATTCAGCGTCTGGATGGATGAGTACGGCGTTTATATGCTGGGAATTCCGGATATAATTATCGACGGCATCGATATCCCTGTTATCGGGGATATAATGGACCTGCTTATTTTGAAACCAATCTGGAGCTGGATTGGCGGCGAAATCAAAAATCTGGCTGCAGAATGGGTTGTTTCTGCCTGCACAGGCAAAATTACACATATGACAGGTATGGAACCTGATACGGCAGCCAAAACAATAAACGATCTTGTGTCAAAAATAGATGACCGTCTGGAAAATCCAAAGCTGCAGCTTGACCATCCTGATAACCCCTACAAGCCATCTGAAAACAACTTTGCCGAGCTTGAGGAATATCTGAAAACTCTGCCTGATGAAAAACGCTATTCCATCAGTGACTCCCAGGTGGAGGCGCTGTACAATACGCTGACTATGTTCAAGCTGGTGCTTATGGGCCCTGAAAATTACACAAGATTTATCAAGACAAGCACCGGTATCAATCAGACAGCGTACCGCACAAATACCGGACATCTTGAGGCTGCGGCCCTGAATCTGCAAATCAGAACATCGGATTTGTACCTTGCAGGCACCGATGACAACATTTATGTAATTGTGCAAAAAATAAATGCAGACGGCAGCAGAACCCAGCTTACCCACAAGCTGCTGGACATATCCGGCTACAATGATTTTGAAGCAGGCGATAACGACAACTATCTTGTTGAACTGCCCGAGTCAGTGCCGCTGGACCATCTGGATATTGCGCTGTCAAAAATGCCTGCCTTTGATTTTCTTCCATCTTTAACAGATGACTGGCACTGTGAAAGTATCAGTGTTACACCTATGTATGCAGGCTATGAGCTTTGCGACCCTATCGACCTTGGCGGCATCCATCTGAAAGGTATCTGCAATCCGGTGATAATGAACTTTCAGGGTGCACTTAAAGTCAAAGGTACCAAGAAACCGCAGGCTCAGGCTGTTACAAATCTGAAGGTCCGTGTCAAGGTGAAAGATGCGCTGTATGCAGGCAGTGATTCCGATATCTATCTTGTAGCATATAACGGAGATACACGATGGGCAAAAGTGTGCTTGGACAAAGCTGTGTACAACGACCTTGAACGTGGCGACGATGATACATATATTATTCCAATAGGCAGATACAGTCCGCATTTTCAGGCTATTCCGCTGGATAAACTGAAAATTGAATTCATGCACGACGGCATTGATGAATCAAACTGGAAAGAGGTCACAGTCACACCGTGCTATGGTTCTCTGGAACTGACTGACCCAATCTCCCTTGGTGGCAAAAAGTTCAAAGACAGCACATGGAATCCCGATTTCCAGGCTAAACTGAAAAAAGCCACCTATAAACAGTACGATCCGATATTGATTGAATATGCAACTTCCCTTGACGACGGGCTGCTTTCCTATATGGGCAGTCTTGACGGAGGTGAAGAATGGGCAGATGCCGACAACGAACTGTGGGCAAGTACCAAACTCCGTAAAAATGTATTTTTTGAAATCTTCAAAGGTTTTGAACCCGATATCATATACACCGGCGAAGCCACAGCTCTCCAGGGCGATCCGGTTGACCTTGCTTTTGATTTTACAGGTGTATGGAACGGTGTAAGCAATGAACGCAGGTCAAAGGTCAAGGATTTAAGACATGTTTATCCGGTTGAAGGCAGTGCAGATATTGATTTTGTCAATGAAAACAACAAAACAGTGTACACAGCTTCCAACGTTGAGGTATCCAATAGTTTTGCCAGCCTCAGTGCTGACGTCGGCAAACTGGCCCCAGGTTATTATGACCTTAAAGTCCGCTATATGCCGAAAGATGCAGACCCTGAGTACGCGGATACATCGGCAATCTTTGAAAAGGCACTGCATATAATTGAGGGGGATCCTCTCGCAGTCAAAATATATCCGCAGGATGCTGTAACAGAAGTAGGAAAAGAAATAACTCTCTCTGTGGAAGCAAGCGGCGGCAATGCTCCGTATTCTTACACATGGCAGAGGATTAACGGCAGCAACTGGTCTGATATCAGTGACAGTTTCCGGTATAGCGGACAAGGCGGAGATACACTTTTGCTCAGACCGCAAAACGCAGATATAACCGAGCATTTCCGCTGTATAGTAAAAGACCGTTACGGAAATGAGGTTGTTTCCGATACCTCGGATGTTACAGTAAAAAAAGCAACAGAACCTCTGATAATCAGTAAACAGCCGAAAAAGGTCACT
>JAFSFT010000035.1 GCA_017435045.1 Oscillospiraceae bacterium | reverse complement strand
TATGCTCAGGTTGTGCCAATGGAAGATATCAACCTTCACTTTACAGGTGACTTCCACGCAATCGGTGCGGCAAACAACCTGCTTGCTGCTATGATTGACAACCACATCTATCAGGGCAACGAACTGAACATCGACCCAAGAAAAATCACATGGCGCCGCTGCGTTGATATGAACGACCGTCAGCTGAGAAATATGGTAAACGGTCTGGGCGGCAAAGCAAACGGCACACCAAGAGAAGACGGCTACGATATTACAGTTGCAAGCGAAATTATGGCTGTTCTCTGCCTTGCAAAGGATATCACAGACCTTAAGGAAAGACTTTCCCGCATAGTTATCGGCTACACATACGGCAAAGTGGCAGAACAGAAACCTGTAACAGCAGGCGATTTGCAGGCACACGGCGCAATGGCAGCACTGCTTAAAGATGCCCTCAAGCCAAACCTTGTACAGACACTTGAAAAAGTTCCTGCAATTGTACACGGCGGCCCATTTGCAAACATCGCACACGGCTGCAACAGCGTAACAGCAACAAGAATGGCTATGAAACTGGCTGATTACACAATTACAGAAGCAGGCTTCGGTGCTGACCTTGGCGCAGAAAAATTCCTTGATATCAAATGCCGTATGGCAGGTATCAAGCCAAATGCAGTTGTAATTGTTGCAACAGTGCGTGCCCTCAAATACAATGGCGGTGTTGCAAAGGCAGACCTCAACAACGAAAACCTTGAAGCACTTGAAAAAGGACTTCCAAACCTGCTCAAACACGTAAGCAACATCAAAAACGTATACAAGCTTCCATGTGTAGTTGCAATCAATGCATTCCCGACAGATACAAAAGCAGAACTGGAACTTGTTCAGGCTAAATGTAAGGAACTGGGTGTAAACGTTGCTCTCAGCGAAGTATGGGCAAAAGGCGGCGAAGGCGGCAAGGCTCTTGCAGAAGAAGTTCTCCGTCTTGTAGAACTTCCAAACGATGAATTCAGCTACTCTTACGAACTGGAAGGCAGCATAGAAGACAAGCTCAACCAGATTGTTCAGAAAATTTACGGCGGCAAGCGTGTAGTGCTGACAGCACAGGCACAGAAACAGGCAAAAGAACTGGAAGCACAGGGCTTTGGCAATTGTCCAATCTGCGTTGCAAAAACACAGTACAGCCTTACAGATGACCAGACAAAGCTTGGTGCACCGACAGACTTTGAAGTTACAGTACGCAACCTTAAAATCTCCGCAGGTGCAGGCTTTATCGTAGCTCTCACAGGCGAAATTATGACAATGCCTGGTCTGCCAAAAGCACCTGCAGCACAGCGTATTGACGTTGACGAAAAAGGTGTTATCAGCGGTTTGTTCTAAATAATTTATATAAAACAGTTACAGCAGCGGGAAACCGCTGCTGTTTTTTTACAAAAGCACCGACAGATTTTGACAAAATAACACTTTACAAAACTGAAAACAGATGATATAATATTTAGGCTGAATAAAATAAGTGAATATGCGGGTGTAGTTTAGTGGTAGAACTCCAGCCTTCCAAGCTGGTCGTGTGGGTTCGATTCCCATCACCCGCTCCACGAAATCTCAACCGTAAACGGTTGGGATTTTTTTGTTACATGGATTATTGGAAAAACTGGAATTTATAAAAATTTATTAAAGGATAATGCTGATGAAACTGACAGTGGAATATTTCTGGAAACAATACACAGACAGCGGCAAAAAGCATCTGTTTATCACGGGCTGGAGAGGCAAGGGTAAAACAACGCTTTTCAACAGGCTTATTGCAAAAATTGCATCTGACGGTGAAGCTCTGCCCGGACTTTTTTCTGTGTATATCCCAAAAACAGGGGTTATGCTGCGTAATAATATTACAAAAGATGAAGCGGCAGTAGGCATCTATTGCCCCCAAAAGGCAGAAATCGGCAAAAATATGATTCCACATTCCGATGGTTTTTACACTGTTGGCATACCTGCAGTTACCGCAGCAGTGCAAAGTGGCAGCAAGTGGTTTACAATGGATGAAATAGGTTTTCTGGAAAGTAACGAAAAGCAGTTTCAGCAGGCTTTGTTTAAGCTTATGGAATCCCAAAAACTTATTGCAGTTGTCCGTAAAACCGAAAAAGGTGCAGTGCCTTTTATCGATGAAATACTGTCCCGCAAAGATGCTTTTGTTATTGACCTTGATGATTATGACAATGATGATTATTGGGATTAGGAATCTGCCGCTTTGGTCAGATTAACGGATATTATGTATCAATAATGGTTATGTTGACGGAAAAACGGTAAAAAATGGCTGATTTTTATTGACAAAATACAGACCTATAAAGTATTATAAATATGTTATATGTAACTCGAGCTACACATCCTAAGGCGAAAGCTATGGTGTTTGGCCAATGGGTAAGGGGAGAAATGCCCTTGCCTTCCGTATTTGAAAAGAGAACGTATCTATATTTGTACAGGACACTTTGCCAATGGGCAAGGTGTGTTTATGCGGGTGTTTATATGCTGTCTCTTTTCAGAGACAGCATATTTTTGTTTAATTAAGAGAAAAGGAAGAAAAAACAATGAAAAAACTTTTGGCAATTATTCTTGCAGGTGCAATGGCACTCAGCCTTGCAGCTTGCGGTTCTTCTGCACCTGCACCTTCTGAAGCAGAACCTGAAGTACCATCCATAGACACAACAGCACTTGGCGAACTCTTTATGTTTGTTGACGGTCAGGATGTAACAGACGGCAACACAACATACGATTCCATCAGTGCAAAATTTGCAGAAACTGAAATCGACGGCAACAAATACACAGCAACAACACTTACAAACCTCTGTGCATACGACATCTCCACAGTAGTTGGCGTATTTGCAGAAGCAACAGATGGTTTTGTACGTTACTACACAAGCCCAGCAGACGTTAGCGTTGTTCTCGGCACAGTTGACGGTGCAGCAGCATACGGCACAGTTGTTCCTGGTCAGGACCCAATCCTTGGCATCGAAAACATCTACATGGTAACAACAGCTGCAGACTTCTCCGTACCTGTTAAAGTAAACGGCGAAGAAATCGGCGTTATCACAATGAGCGACTTTATGAAGAAAACACCTGTTGGCGACGCTAAAGTTACAACAGCTATGTTTGACGGCTCCTTCAAATACAAAGGCGGCGAAGCTACATACGAAGGCGAATTCCTTGGCATCAACTACGAAACAATGGTTGCAAAACTTGCAGCTCTCGGTATGACAATTGACGGCACAGTTGTTGAATGCGAAATCTACGGTACACCTGGTATGGGCGCACCTGGCAAAAACACAGAATACAAAACATACCCGGACGAAAAAGCATTCTACGAAAACCTTGAATTCTTTGTAATGTACGACGGTATGACAAACAACAAGGCTATCAAAGATATGCCAATGGGCCTTTCCGCATTTATCAACGGCACAGGTCAGAAATGGGTTACATACTCCATTACAGAAATCAACTTTGTAACAGAATAATAAACTCTAAACGATATTAGGCACAAACGGCAGAAGAAAGGAATCCCCCTCCATTCACTTCTGCCTTTTGTGCTGATTTAAGACAGGGGAATTTTATGAAAAAAAGAATTATTGCACTTGCTTTGGCCTGCCTTATGCTTGTTAGCTTTGTTGGCTGCGGCTCAGGTGAAGTGTCAGATGCAGACAGTACAACACACACAGTGACAGACCTTCTCAAAAGAGAAATCAAAGTTCCTAACGAAATCAATAAAATTGCTGCAATTGCAGGTCCTACATACGAAATGGTATTTATGCTTGGTGCAGCAGACCAGGTTGTAATGGTAAAAAGCGGTCACACAGACAGCTACCCTCTTGCAAACCTTACAAACCCAAAACTTATCGAAATGGCAGGCATTGCTGCCAACCCAAGTTCCACAGTAAACATCGAAGACTACCTTGCACAGGGTATCGACCTTGTTGTTTACTACGACAACGAAATTGAACTTAAAAAGTTTGATGCTGTTGATATGGCTGCTATCGTGGCAACAAAGAACACAGGCCTTATGGACACACTGGAACAGGCACAGACACAGACAATCGACGAGTTTGTAACAACACTTACAACACCTCTGCGTATTCTTGCTGACGCTATCGACACAGAAGAAGCACACAGCGAATACGAAGCATGGGCAAAATACTGCGACGAAAAACTTAAAATGGTTTACGAACGCACAAAGGATATACCTGAAAGCGAAAGACCAACAGTTTACTGGGGCAACACATGGGGCGAAGAAATCCGTGCTTCCTATTCCCTTAAAAACCGCTGGTACGAAACATACCTTGCAGGCGGCACACTCCTTGGACCTGAAGAAAACTCCAACTTCCCTGAAGTAACAGCAGAACAGCTTTATACATGGGACCCGGATATCATCCTTGTTGACAACCACGGCGATAACCCTGAACTTGTTATCAAGAGTATGTACAGAGAAAACAGCAAATGGGCAACACTCAAGGCTGTTGAAAACAAGGAGCTCCACCGCATTCCATCAGGTGTGTTCTTCCTTGACAAAGGCTCAACAACAACTCTGCTTGTAATGTGGATGGCTACACTTATGCAGCCTGAACTTTTCAGCGACATCGATATGGTTGAAGAAATCAAATACTACTACAGCGAATTCTACGAATACGAACTTACAGACGACCAGGCAAGAATGATTATCGAAGGCTGGGTAGAGGGCTGATTTTATGGCTGATTTGCAGAAAAAGGCCCATTTCCGCGAGACCAAACAGTCCCGCCTTAAATGGGCAACAATAATTATTCTGCCTTTTGTGA
The DNA here is from genome assembly GCA_017435045.1 of Oscillospiraceae bacterium. GTDB lineage: Bacteria > Bacillota > Clostridia > Oscillospirales > Ruminococcaceae > RGIG3102. The sequence goes on along the minus strand of JAFSFT010000035.1, from coordinate 12,273 downwards.
TATTCTTTGCATCACTGTTTATGGGCAGATACTCGGTTTCTCCAACGGAAGTAGTGCAGATTTTTGCAAACTACTTCTTTGGTGCAAACTACACACAGACATGGGAGGATTCCGCAGCTAAAGTAATCATTCAGGTGCGTTTTCCCCGTGCTGTTATGGCAGCTTTGGTAGGTGCAGGCCTTTCTTCATCAGGTGCGGCATTTCAGGGTATGTTCCAGAACCCTCTGGTAAGCCCGTTTATCCTTGGTGTTTCCGCAGGTGCCAGCTTTGGTGCGGCACTTGGTCTGGTTATGTCCCTTCCGTCCCTTGCAGTGCAGGGCATGGCATTTATTTTCGGCATATTCGCCGTTGCAATCACATACTTCCTTGCACACATCTACAAATCCACACCTGTACTGATGCTGGTGCTTTCGGGTACTGTTGTATCCGCGTTTTTCCAGGCCTTGCTGCAGATACTTAAATTTACAGCAGAGGGTGACGAAAAACTGCCTGCAATCACATTCTGGCTTATGGGTTCTCTTGGTTCTGTTGGCCTCAACGACCTTGTAATTTCCATCATCCCTGTTATCATATGTCTTATCGGTCTGTGGATTTTAAGCTGGAGAATCAACGTTCTCTCCATGGGCGACAGAGAAGCACGCAGCCTTGGTGTTCACACAGAACGCATCAAGGTGGGCATTATCATCTTCTCCACAGTTCTCACATCCACAGCGGTTTCTATCTGCGGCATCATCGGCTGGGTAGGCCAGGTTATACCTCACTTCTGCCGTATGCTTGTGGGCCCAGACCACAAAAAGCTTATACCTGCAACAATGTTTGTGGGTGCAAGCTATATTCTCATAGTGGACAACCTTTGCCGACAGCTTACAGCCACAGAAATTCCGCTGGGTATCCTTACAGCAATTATCGGTGCACCAGTGTTTGCGTTCCTTTTGAGAAAAACGAAAGGGGGCTGGAACTGATGGGTAAAATTATCGAAGTTAAAGACGCATCCTTTTCCTATCACGGCAAGGACTATATATGGGAAGATGTAAACTTAAGCGTTGACCAGGGTGACAGCGTGTGCATCCTCGGTGCAAACGGATGCGGCAAAACCACACTGTTCAACTGTATTGCAGGCAACTTTCAGCTTGCAAAGGGCGGCATATATATTGACGGCAAGCCGATAGGGGATTATTCCATCACAGAACTTGCAAAAACAATCGGCATTGTTTATCAGGAACATTCGGTGGCATTTCCTTACACATCTCTCGAGGTTGTCCGTATGGGCCGTACACCTTATCTTGGCACGTTCCAGACACCAAGTCAGGCAGATACAGATATGGCATACGGCATTATGGAGGAGATGGGCATTGCACATCTTGCAGAAAAACCTTATTCCCGTATTTCGGGCGGTCAGCGACAGCTTGTGCTTATTGCACGCACACTCTGCCAGACACCAAAGGCAATTCTGTTTGACGAACCTACAAGCCATCTTGATTTTAAAAACCAGGCTCTGGTTATGAAAACTCTCCGCAATCTGTCCGAAAAGGGTATGACTATTATTATGACAAGCCATTCACCGTCCCACGCATGGCAGGTAAGCAACAAAACTGTGCTTATGGGCAATGGCGGCATAATTGCACAGGGTACACCTAAAGAGGTTATGACAGCAGAAAATCTAAAAAAGACCTATGGCGTATCGGTAAAAATACATAAAAGCGAAGCAGACGACACAGCATTTTTCTGTGAGCCGGCTTTTGAAGAACTGTAAAAAAGCAACTGTATCAAAGCAGAACGGCTGCAGCGGCAATATCTGCTGCGGCCTGCTCTGAATATGGTATAATTGAATATCGTTAAATAAAAGAAAGAGGAAATTACTATGAAAAAACTTTTGGCACTTGCTATGGCACTTGTTCTTGCAATGTCCATGACAGCATGCGGTTCATCCGAACCTGCATCCAGCGAAGAAGAAAAGAAACAGCTTCCTGTTGCAGACACAAACCCGGACGAAACACCTGCACCACTCTATAAAGATATTATGAAGCCATACAGCGAAATCCAGCACGGCAAACGCATTATCTTTGTTCAGAACACACTTGTTTTCAGCCGTGAAGGTGTATTTACAGAAGCTGAAGCACCTGCAGCTGAAACAGTAAGCTACAACGGTGCTGACTACAACGGCTACCCGATGACAGCAGCAACAAAATTCCTTACAGAAGGCGTTACAGGTGATGTTACTGTTTACACAACAGACGGTACATCTGCAACAGTTAAAGCAGCTGATTTTGAAGCTATGACAATTCTTATTGATGACTTCCAGAGCGGCAACAGCCCAATTCTCCTTGCAGCAAACTTCAATGCAATCGAAAACTTTGAGTATGCTGTTATGCCAAGCGGCGAAGTTATCGCTTCCATCATTACAGAACAGGAATACAATGTTAACGAACACCTTGTAAAATACGGCTGGGACAACACAAAAACATACAACCTTGTTGCAACAGACGTGTTCTACATTCCAATCACACCTGAAGACTACGACGAAGGCGGCCTCCGCGGTGCACTCAGCGGTGCTATCAACGCAAACTTCCCTGATATGATTATCGCAACAGGCAAACTTAACGACGTTGTATTTATCGAAGAAATTGTAGGTTAATTCTATGAACGAAAGCAAAGTAGTTAAAAATATAATCACGGCGGCGCAGCCATACCTTGAGGACAAAACTGTGCAGGATATTGTTGTGGGCATCAGCCTTATTTCCTGTCAGCTTTCTGACGGCAGTGTGGGTGTATCCTATGTTCTCCGCCACGGCCTGCCGCCAAGCTGCAGTGCTTTTGCATATGCAAGAGAAGCTATAGGCAAGCCTGCAGCAGAAGTTGCTGCATGGCTGGCTGAAAAGGACGACTACATCGGCCGTTCCATCGGTTCTTCCGTGCTCAGTGCGGCAAGCCAGCAGCTCAGCATCCCTGATGACAACAATCCTGAAAAAATGTTCGGCATCGAATTTGGCAGCGAAGATACAGTTGGTATGATTGGCCTTATCGGTCCTGTTGCAAAGGCTTTGCAGAGCAGAGTAAAGGAAGTTATCGTTTTTGACGAAAGTATCTCTGCTTTCGGCGGCAATGTTTCCATCCATCCTATGAGCGAACAGCCACAGCTTCTGCCAAAATGCAACAAGATGATTATCACAGGCTCCAGTACCATCAACGGCAGCATCGATGGCCTGCTTGATATGTGTCAGAATGCAACAGAAATTGCAATGGTTGGTTCTTCCACACCAATGTTTGCACAGGGCTGGGCAGATACAAAGGTTACAAGCCTTTCCGGCTCCTGGTGGAAAAACGAAGCCAAGGAAGAAATCTTCAAGGCAATCAGCTGCGGCAGCGGTGTTATGGAACTGCATCCGTATATGATTAAAAAGGCATTGTATATTAAATAAACAGGGGAAGTTGTTTTTTGTTTCTCCTTTAAAATCCGACAGCAGGTGTTTGCACAGCTGTCGGATTTTTGTTTTTTGCATGGAATAAAAAATGCCCGATGGGAATTAACTGTTAGCAGGATATTCTGCGAGGTGATTTTTATTGGAGAATTTTGTTGTAAGTGTGATGAACCGCTTTGGCTATGTGGGCATATTTCTGATGATTATGCTGGAAAATCTGTTTCCGCCCATACCCAGCGAGCTGATACTGTCTCTGGGGGGATTTTTTACCACAGTTACCGATATGACGGTGGCAGGGGTGGCACTTGCTTCAACTGCTGGGTCACTGTGCGGTGCTGTGGTGCTTTATCTTATCGGCAGTATATGGGGTGTACACAGTATGTCAGTTCTGTCAGAGGGCAGATGGGGTATACAGACGGGTTTTGCCGCAGATGATATGGACATGGCACAGCGGTGGTTTTGCACAAAGGGTGCCGGAACAGTGTTTATATGCCGCTTTGTTCCCATTTTGCGCAGCCTTATCAGCATACCTGCGGGTATGGCAAAAATGAATTTTGTAAAATTTCTCCTGTATACAGCAGCAGGCAGCAGTCTGTGGAATACGGCAATTATAAACGTTGGCACAATAGCAGGCTATGAAAGGGAATTTATCCTGCAGATTGTGGACACAGTATCGGACAGTGTGCTGCTTGTAGCGGTGTTTGCAGAGGTAATGCTTTCTGTAAGGCTTTGCCGCCGCAGAAGCAAGGCGAAAAACATAAAAACTTTGTACTGACGCACAGGCGTAGTGTATGTCAGCTTATAAACTTTATGTCGGATACCTTTTATCTTCTGCAGTATAATTTTGATTTTTGAACATATAATCTAATAAAAAGCTTTTTAAGGGGGAATTGTTATCAATCCGTTTGAACACAGACCTTTGCAGGTTATGGAAGGCATAAGAAACTTTAAGCAGATTTATCCAAAACCATATAACAAAAATGAGGTGGACCCGTACACCAAAACCCGCGTTATTCTTATGAACGGTACCGAGTTTGAGGCCAACTGGTTTTCCCATCAGCTTGCACGTCACGTTACCGACAATGACTTAAGGCGGGAAATCAGCCTTTCACGTATGGTGGAAAAACAGCAACAGCAAAAACTTAATATGCTGAAGCCCTGTGATGAAACCATTCTTGAGCACACCATCGGTTATGAACAGCTGGCGGTTGACCTTACAGCCGAGCTTGCAAAGCGGGAAACCGACTGCTATGTAAAGAATGCACTGGACTTTGCACTGCTGGAGGACTTTGACCACCTTTACCGCTATGCAAATCAGCTGGAGATGGAGCAGGGCGTTATGGCAGAGCGGCTTGTGGGCAGATATACCGAAATTATGCCCGGACGCCCTACAATTGCAGAACACCGTTTCCCACTTGATAATGTAAAACGGGGAATAAAGGCTAAAAAAGCAGATAAGCAGACGGTGCTTAACACAATGATTATCACGGCGGCAGAACAGCAGACAATGAACTTTTATATGAATATTTCCAACGCTGCCACAAACGATGCTGCACGCAGACTCTACGAGGAGATTGCTCTTGTGGAAGAAGAACATGTAACACAGTACGAATCCCTTATGGATTCATCTGCAACCTGGCTGGAGATGCTTTTGTGGCATGAATATGTGGAATGCTACCTCTACTGGTCCTGCTTTATGACCGAGACAGAGCCGTATATCAAGGCTATATGGGAGGAGCATCTTGATATGGAAATCAGCCATCTGCACAAGGCTGCACAGCTGCTGGAAAAATACGAAGGCAAGCACTGGCAGCAGGTTATCCCTGACGGCAGATTTCCTGCACCTATTTCCCTGCACGAGAATATCGGCTATGTACGCAATGTGCTCAAAAACACAGTGCAGTTTACATCAGTCAGGGAGGGATATGAAAATCTGGATAATCTGCCCGACAATGCGGATTTCTTTAAATATCAGAAGATTATTATTCCCTCAACCGATATGGTGCAAAGCCACAATGTAATCTGCCGGCATATACACGAATGTGACACCGATTACCGGTATCAGACGGCACAGCATCCTGTAAATGAACTGTCCAACCCAAAATGCGACAATACAAAGGTGGGCAGGGTTAAAGGTGCAGCAGCTTCTACCTGCTTTGAATGCAATAAAAACTGCTGACCGATAAATCAAAATCACGAGCTGAACGACTGGTTAACATAGCTGGTGGCTGCTTTTATACAAAATAAAACTGACTTCCGTTGAATACAGAAGTCAGTTTGCTTTTTAATATTCAGTTTCCACGTCAATTTCCTTGCCGTTGGCATCGTAGACATACTGTGCAATAACAGTGCCTTTGCTTGCAACTGCTGTTAAACGATTGCTGTTATCATAAGTGTAGCACAGATGTATTTCGGGGTCAACTGCACCGTCTTTGAACAGCTTGAATTCGCTTCGGTTGCCGATTGCATCATAGCTGTATTCTGTTACTGCACAATTTCTTGCTGTATGCTTTACATTCAAAGCTACGCATTGATTGTTTTACATAGCCTGTGCTTATCACTGTAAAATAAAATCAGCCACTGCATAAATTTATGCGGTGGCTGTTGCTGTGTTGAAAAACTTTATGTTTTGATTTATACTTGTCTTAAAGTAACTTTGAAAAACAGGGGCTTATGTATGAAAAATCCTATAGCGAAGATGTATACCGGAAAAGGCGTCATCACCATTGAACTTTTCTGCGATGCTGCACCAAATACGGCAAACAGCTTTATCTGGTCGGCACAGCAGGGGTTTTACCGCAACCGCCTTATAAAACGCGTGGTAAAGGACTTTGTGCTGCAGCCGTCCTACAATCATTTTGAGGACGACAACTGCGATTTTATGCTGGAGGGCGAGTTTGCCGCCAACGGCTTTGAGAATCCCCTGCAGTTTGAAAAATATGTGGTTGCCATGGCAGGAGACGGACAAAAGGAAAGCCACGGCTGCGAATTTTTTATAACCCTTTCCGACACAGCGGCAGAAAAGCTGCAGGGGCATTTTGCACCATTTGGCAGAGTTGTTGACGGCTTTGACGAAGTTGACCGCCTTGCCGCAATTGAGGTAAGAGATGTAAAAATTGATGGGGTAAATGCAGTTATAAAGCAGCCTGTAAAGGATGAATTTATGCTGGATATAAAGGTGGAAACCTTTGGCAAAAGCTATCCCGAACCAAATGTAAAGTACTGGATTAAAGGAGAGTAAAAAATGATTTTTGCAGATAAAATAGAAAAGATGTACAGAGAACAGATGTTTATCCGCTGTGACGACAACGGCACAGCATATTACTTTTCCGCAGATGATTTTGAAGGCCTTAACAGGGAAAGCTTTGTTTTTAAGGCAAAGGCAGGCCATAACCTGCAGGGATATTTCTACTGGTATGAAAACCCTGCTGAAAACAGAGTTGTGATTTTTGAGCACGGCATGGGCGGCGGCCACCGCAGCTATATGCGTGAAATTGAGACAATAGCCCAAAAAGGCTATCTTGTATTTGCATACGACCACACAGGCTGTATGGAATCGGAAGGGGAGAACACCAACGGCTTTGGACAGTCACTTTCCGACCTTGACTGTGCGGTAAAGGCACTTAAGGACAGCGAAAAATGCAAGGGTATGGACATAAGTATAATAGGCCACAGCTGGGGCGGTTTTTCCACGCTTAACATATCTGCCTTGCATCCTGATATAAAACATATTGTTGCTATGAGCGGCTTTATATCGGTAAAGGATATGGTAAATCAGTATTTTGCAGGGCTTATGAAGCCTTTTGCAAAGCACATCTATGCCCTGGAAGAAAAATCCAACCCCGACACAGTAAAGTTCAATGCTGTGGAAAGTCTTAAGGATACAAAGGTTAAAGCACTTGTTATCCATTCCGCAGATGACCCTATGGTTAAAAAGGAATGTCATTTTGATGTGCTTAAAAATGCTCTGAATGATAAGGAAAATATTACATTCTGGCTTATGGAGGGCAAGGCACACAGCCCTAACTATACATACGATGCAGTTAAATACAAGGATGCATTCTTTGCAACACTTACAGAAAAACTTAAGAAGAAAGAACTGGAAACGGCACAGCAGAAAGCGGAGTTTGTTGCAGGCTACGACTGGTGGAAGATGACCACACAGGATATGGATGTGTGGGACAGAATTTTTGAATTTATAAAAGAATAATTATGGAAAAGTTTAAATATGTAAAACCTGCCATTGAACACAAACAGCAGCTGGAGCGGTTTGACCGCTCTGTCAGCGACAGGGTTGTGCAGTATTATTCCTTTGATACATACAGCGTTCTGCAGCAGTATAAGAATATATGAGCCGCTGATAATCTGGCGGGAATAATATCTATGCAAAAAAAATACATATTATGCAATAATAATACTAGTCAAATCCACAAAAAACAGGTTTCAATTTGTCGGTTTTTGCAAAAAATTACAATAAGTTAACAATTTATTCAAAAATGGTTGACGGGTAAATTTACCCGTGATAAAATATAGAAAAAATTAAATCGCTTGATAGAGGCGCGGTACACATGAGTACTTTTCAGCAAGGTCAGGCAACCGCTGATAAGGAAAGGGAAGACCGCCGAAGCTTTAAGGGTGGCCTGCATCCTTTCTGCTGGGTCGGCAGAGAATATCTGCCGGACTGTCACAAGTTTATTTGTGAAGCGCTATCGTTGGCTGTTACTACTCATTCCGTTGTTTTATAATTTGTATTTATTTTTATTTTGACGGAAAGATTTGCACACTAATGGACCGCTTGACAAAGCGGTCTTAATTTTTTTATAGAAAGTAGAAAAAAGTAAAAGAAAGGGTACACTACTATGAAAAAATTCTTATCTTTAATTCTTGCACTCGCTATGACAATGTCTCTTGTTGCTTGCGGCGGCAGCGAACCTGCACCAAGCACAGAAAACAATGATGCTCCTGCAGATTTCCTCGTTGTTCCTGGCACAGAAGACGGCGTTCTTACAGTTGGTATGGAATGCCAGTACGCACCTTACAACTGGACACAGCTTACAGACGCTAACGGCGCTGTTGAAATTGCTAACAACCCAGGCGCATACGCAAACGGCTACGACGTTATGATTGCACAGAAAATCTGTGAAAAATACGGCTGGAAACTTGAAGTTATGGCTCTTGAATGGGGAGGTCTTACACCGGCTATCAATGCAGGTACAATCGACGTTGCTATCGCAGGTCAGTCCATGACAGCTGACAGAATGGCAGAAGTTGATATGGCAGGTCCATACTACTATGCAGAAATCGTTTGCCTTACAACAGCAAGCAACCCAAATGCTTCCGTAACAAGCGTTGCTGAACTCACAGGTAACTGCACAGCACAGAGCGGTACAATCTGGTACAACTCCTGTCTCCCACAGGCAACAAAAGCTTCCATCCAGGCAGCAGCAGAAACAGCACCAGCTATGATTATGGCTCTCGAAAGCGGCACAGCAGACTTTATCTGCACAGATATGCCAACAGCTACAGCAGCAGTTGCTAAAAACTCTGACCTTGTTGTTCTCAACTTTACAGGTACAGACGGTGACTTCCAGTTTGCAGACGAAACAGAACGTGCTGAAAACGTAAACATCGGTGTTTCCGTTGTTAAAGGCAACACAGAACTTCAGAAAGCTCTTGATGATGCTCTTGCAGAAATCGGTGCTGAAGCATTCAACACAATTATGACACAGGCTATCGAAGTACAGCCAGAAGTTTAATCATTAAAAATAATCTCTGATTTGAAAATCAGTCTTGAAAGGATTTTATAACCAGTATGGATAAATTTGCAGAACTTATAACCGATGTGGGTTTGCTGTGGAGCACATACAGTTCCTTTTATCTTAAAGGTATCCGTAATACTCTCATTCTGGCAATTGTTGCCACACTTATCGGCTGTGTAATCGGCCTTATCTGCGGCATCCTCAACACAATTCCATATTCCAAAAACGACAACTTTGCAAAAAGAGCAGTTTTAAGAATTATCCGCATCGTTGTAAGAGTATATGTAGAAGTTTTTCGCGGCACTCCAATGGTGCTGCAGGCAGTATTCATCTACTTTGGTTTACCATACTTTACCGACGCACAGATGCAGTTTAAAGGCAACAGCGGTATGTGGATTGCATCCATAATTGTTGTTTCCATCAACACAGGCGCATATATGGCCGAAAGTGTGCGTGGCGGTATTATGTCCATAGATGCAGGCCAGACCGAAGGTGCAAAGGCAATCGGTATGACACACCTGCAGACAATGCTCTATGTAATTCTGCCACAGGCTGTACGCAACATTATCCCGCAGATTGGCAACAACTTTATCATCAACATCAAGGATACATCTGTTATGTTTGTTATCGGCTTTATCGATTTCTTTGCACAGCACAGAAATATCATCGGTGTAAACAATATGAGCTTCCAGTCTGCAACCATCGAAATGATAGGCTATCTCTGCCTTACACTCGTTGCTTCCTTCCTGCTGCGTGCACTGGAAAAACGTCTTGACGGTGCAGACAGTTACGAACTGGTAAATGTTGACCCGCTGGTTATGACAGCAGGCACCTACAGCCATCCTGACCGCAGCAACATTTTTGACGAACGCAGCAAAGAGTACAAAGGAAAGGACGGTGACAGATAATGAGCGAAGCTATCCTTAAAATCAATCATCTGTCCAAAGCCTTTGGCAGCAACGTTGTTCTCAAGGATATTGATTTTACAGTTAATAAAGGCGACGTTATCTCCATTATCGGTGCATCGGGCAGCGGCAAATCCACACTTTTAAGATGTATCAACCTGCTTGAAACACCAACAAGCGGCCAGATTATCTACAACGAAAAAGACGTTGCAGGCGGCAAGGTAAATGCACCTGAATACCGCAGTCACGTTGGCATGGTGTTCCAGTCCTTCAACCTGTTCAACAATATGACAGTTCTGGAAAACTGTATGGTAGGCCAGATACGTGTTCTTAAAAAGAGCAGGGAAGAAGCAAGGGAAGCTGCAATGTACTACCTGCAGAAGGTAGGTATGGCACCATATATCAATGCAAAGCCACGCCAGATTTCCGGCGGTCAGAAACAGCGTGTTGCAATTGCACGTGCACTGGCTATGAACCCTGAAATTCTGCTTTTCGACGAACCTACATCCGCACTTGACCCTGAAATGGTTGGCGAAGTTCTCAACGTAATGCAGACACTTGCCCACGAGGGTATGACAATGCTGGTTGTAACCCACGAAATGGCATTTGCAAAGGATGTAAGCAACCGCGTTGTTTATATGAAGGAAGGCGTTATCTGCGAGGAAGGTTCTCCGCAGCAGATTTTCGAAAATCCACAGAGACAGGAAACACAGGAATTCCTTTCTCGTTTCCGCAACAAATAGATTTATACAGAGAGACAGTTTCGGCAGAAGCTGTCTTTTTTTTGTGGGTGCGGCAAAGCAAATGCAGACTTGTATACACAGGTAAGTTAATATATAATTAAAACAGGCTGCAAAGGAGATGGCAATATGAATGACTGTATGGTGTGCAACAGAATAGACCTGATTAAAAAAGGCGAAAACCCTTTCTTTGTACGGGAGCTTAAAACAGGTTATGTAGTTATAGGTGACAGTCAGCGTATTAAAGGTTATACGCTGTTTATATGCAAGCAGCACGCAGCCGAGCTGCATTTTCTGGAAAAGGAATACCGTGAGGAATTCCTCAGAGAAATGTCAATTGTGGCAGAGGCAGTATACAATGCGTTCAGGCCTGATAAGATTAATTACGAGCTGCTGGGTGTGGGCAATGCGGTACATATGCACTGGCATATTTTCCCAAGACGTAAAGGGGATACACCTGAAAAAGGCCCGGTGTGGCAGTTGGGGAAAGAGCTGTGGAACAGGGAATACAGCCCGGGTACACAGCAGCTGGAAGAAATGAAATGTGCATTGAATGAGGCACTGGACAAACTGTTATAACGGAGAATAAGATGAAAACATATACAATGTGCGGAAGTATGCGTTATGCAGAACAGATGCAGAGAATAGCCTTTGAACTGGAAACTGCATACGGATATAATATCCTGCAGTGCACATACGGCGGCGGAGAACTTTCTGAAACCGAAAAGAATAATATCGTGAAAGCCCATTATAAAAAGATAGACCTGTCCGATGGCATATATGTTGCAGATATTGACGGATATACGGGCCAGTCTGTAAAAGAAGAAATGGCATATGCTGAAGAAAACGGAAAAGAAATAGTATACCACAGCAGATTTTGGGAAGAAAACAGTAGAAAATGAAAAATATATTAAAGAAAATTATGCTGGTTTCAGGCATTGCGGTGTTTATATTTCCGGTTGTTTCGGGATTATACAAAACGAGCATTGAAAGCTGGGAGCTTTTTGACTGGCTGATTATGTACTCTTTTTTGTACTGGCCTTCATATATAGTGGGGGTAATATTTATTGTTTTGGCAATAAAAAAACGATAAGAGCCACCAGAAGAAAAGAAAAAACAAATATTTACTGCACAAAAAGAAATTTTACAATAAAAATTTGCTATTTTTATCAATTATTTACCAAAAAGTTGTTGACAAAAATAAAAAGCTGTGGTAATATATTAAAGCTGTCAAGAGTTATGGGAGCATAGCTCAGCTGGGAGAGCATCTGCCTTACAAGCAGAGGGTCACAGGTTCGAGCCCTGTTGTTCCCACCAGAAGCTCTTGACAGAAAAATGCGGGTTTAGCTCATCTGGTAGAGCGCCACCTTGCCAAGGTGGAGGTAGCGAGTTCGAGCCTCGTAACCCGCTCCAGTGTTTCTTAAGAGGAAACAGAGAAGTGTGGGAGCAT
>JAFSFT010000034.1 GCA_017435045.1 Oscillospiraceae bacterium | reverse complement strand
CAAAAGAAACAGGCTGCTTTAGCAGCAGCCTGTAAATGATATGCGGTTGGCGGACTATTCAGTACCTCTTGAGAGGTTCCGCCAGTATTATGCCCTTCTAGGGCTTGTGCAAACCACGCGTTCAACGCGTGGTTTTGATTGTGATGTTAGTCTCGGTGCTTACGGTATTCTCCCGGAGTAATACCTGTGGCTTTTTTGAAAACTCTTACAAAGTAAGCCGCGTCATTATAACCCAGCTGGTCTGATATTGTTACAACAGGCAAAGAGGTCTGCACAAGAAGTGAGGTTGCCAATTTAGTCTTATGGTTTAACAGCAGTTGATTAAAGGTGAGACCAGTACTGTTTTTTACCAAAGCACAAAAATATGGCTTGCTTATATGAAAATATTTTGCGGCACCTTCGCTTGTAATAGTTTTATATTCTCTTGCAATTAAATCGTTGAGTTTATTAATAAATATAGTTTCATCTATCCAAGCAGATTGTTCTTCAATAATTGAGTCGTTGATAAATAAAACTATTTCGCTTGCTAACTGTTCCTGAATGTCTGAAAAGTAATGGTCAGTATCATAACTGTGCCATTGAATTTTTGTTCTCGGATATTTTTTCATCAATTCCATAAAAGGGAGTGTATGAACTCGCTCCGGTGCAGCGGAGTCATTTTTGCAGCTTATCCAGAAAACATGTTTGCCAGAAAGCATATTTGCCAGAGGAAAGTATGAATAATAGTCAGGATTATCCTTTATCTCATTATAAAACTCCTGACTTGACGTGTTGGTCAGAAATTCTTCACCCTCTTGAAGTAAACTGAATAAATCATTTTTTAATATTTCTTCGGTCTGACTCATCTTGTACAGTTGTCCGAAATCATAAGGCATAAGGAATATACCACCATATATACATGGTCTTTGCTCTATTGCTCTTGCAATTACAGGGGCTCCAAAACTGTGTCCTAAAAGAAATATATGTTTTTTATCAAAGTTGTGAGCAGTATCATTCAAGACATAATCTATGATGTCCACAGTATCTTCGATGCTCCCGGAAAATGAAAAAACACCTTCGCTGCCCCAGCATCCACGATAGTAGAATATTAGAATATTAAATCCGGCTTTTCGCAATAATTGTGCGAGTGCAAAGTTTTTTTCGTGTCCCGGAAACCCATGTGCAAAAATTATTACAGGGCAGGCTTTGTTTAAAGAAGACGGGTATAAAACACAGGATATTTTTCCTTCTTTGCCAGGAACACGAAAGGAATAAAGGGATGGAGTTGCAGAACCATTCTTTTTTATCATTTTAATGCCTCCACAAAATTATTGTAATAATTGTTATTTATAAATATATTTTACCTTTGAGAATAAAAAAATACCATATCATATTAAAAAAGTACAATCTGGTTTTTACAATTTTACAAGGTAAAGTATCAGAACTTAAAAAAATACAATTTCCTTTTTATGTTTTTACAATTACAGACATAATGAAAAGTGATATCTTATAGTCAAGAAATAAAAAGCTTTTTAAATCTTCACGTATATTAAATTATGGAGGTAGTTTCTTATGAATAAAAGTTTAAGAGACTCTATCGTTATAGGTTTTGCACTTTTTGCAGTATTCTTTGGTGCAGGTAACCTTATCTTTCCACCACTTATAGGTGTTGTTGCTGGTAGCGCATGGGCTCCGGCTATTGCAGGCCTTGCAATTTCCGGCATTATCCTTCCTATTGCAACTATTTTGGGTGTTGATAATATGGGCGGTAAATTTGACAGACTGTGTGCACCGGTTTCGTCTTGGTTCTGTGCGGCATATATGGCATTTTTTGTAGTGTTCATTCTTACTTGTGGTATCCCTCGTCAGGGTGGTGTTGCTGTTGAAACCGGTCTTTTCAGTGTGCTGCCATCTTTGCAGGGTAACAAGGTGGCACTTATTGTAGCATTACTATGTTATTATCTGCTTGTGTACTTTTTTGTTACAAACAAAACTTCAGTTATTGACCTTATCGGCAAATATCTTACACCATTTTTGCTTGTAATTCTTGCCATTATTGTTGTTCTGTCAGTTGTAAAACCAATTGGCACACCTGTGGATACAGGAGCAACAGGTAATTTTACATATGCTTTCCTGCAGGGGTACCAGACAGGCGACGTTGCTGTAGGCATTGTTATTGCAGGTACATTCGTTGCAGCGGTTATTGAAAAAGGATATACAAAAAAATCAGAAAGAACAGGTATTGTTCTTAAAGCAGCTATTGTAGCACTTGTTGGTTTGCTGTTTGTTTACGGCGGACTTCTTTACCTTGGCGCAACGGGTTCTTCTATGTTTGATTCTTCTATGGACCAGACAGCTCTTCTGAATGCTCTTGTTGAAAAATGTATTGGCCGTTTTGGTACAGCTATGCTTGGCGTAGGTGTTATGCTTGCTTGCCTTACAACAACAATTGGTGTTATTACAACAATTTCTCAGCTTACAGAACAGCTCACAAAAGGCAAAATCAAGATGAAAACGGCAATAATCATTTATGATGTACTTGGTTTTGCACTTGCAACAATAGGTGTTGCAAATATCATCACATACACATATCCGGTGTTTGTTCTTATTTATCCAGTAGCAATTGTTCTTACTTTGCTTGGATGCCTTAAAAAGTTTGTTCCAAACCACGGCGCATGGAAAGGTGCTGTGCTTATGGCAACACTTATAGGTGTATATGAAGCTCTTGTTACTATGAATGCAAGCAATATTACAAATATCAATCTTGGTATTTTGGCAGATGTTTATAACGCATTGCCATTGGCAGCATACGGATTTGCGTGGTTACTTCCATGTGTTATCGGTTTTGTAGTTGGTGCAGTAGCAGTTAAAGCAAAAGGTGGAGAAGCTTATCCAATGTTAGAAAATGAAGCTGAATTGGCAGAATAGTAAATGGGAGGCTTACATATGAAAAAAGTTGGATTAGTCGGAGGCATAGGTCCGGAGTCTACTATATGTTACTACCATGATATTGTATATGGTGTGCAGAAAGAAGTTCGTAAAGACTTTTTTCCGGATATTTCAATCGAAAGCATAGACCTGTTTAGCTGGGTTGACCTTTGTGAAAAACAGAAATATGCGGAGCTTATAGACTATACATTGAAGCCTGTAGAAAGACTTGCAGCTGGTGGGGCGGATTTTGCAGTTCTGACAGCTAATACTGCGCATCTGATATTTGATGAGGTAAAAGAAAAAAGCCCTATTCCGCTGATAAGCATAGTGGAAGCTACGGCGGAAGAAGCTGTAAAGAGAAACTACTCAAAAGTTGGTTTGCTTGGTACAGGCTTTACGATGAAGAATGATTTTTTTAAAAAGCCGTTTACACAGCGTGGTATAGAAATTGTGATTCCTGATGAAGAAGATATGCAGTTTATCCACGATAAAATCTATGCTGAACTGGTATATGAAAAAGTTATTCCTGAAACACAGAAAAAAATGTTTGAAATAGCACAAAAAATGAAGAAAGAAAAAGATATTCAGGCGGTAATCCTTGGATGTACAGAGCTTCCGATGATTTTTACGGAAAATGAAAGTCCTGTGGATACCCTGGATACGGTAAAAATTCATGTGGCTGCTATAATCAATGAAATAATGAAATAAGCTGCTTACTCACTTTTGGCACGTAATAACCGGATTGTACAATTTTGTGCAATTCGGTTATTATTTTTGATATTGAATATGTTTAATTGATAGAAAAACATATATGTGTTATAATTATTTAACAAGTCAGAAAAAGGTGATTTTATGGTTAAGCTGAACAACGACTGGGATGAAGTGCTGAAGGGCGAATTTGACAAGCCTTACTACCTTGCAATCCGCGAATTTCTCAAAAGGGAATATTCCACACAGATTGTTTATCCAAATATGTACGATATCTTCAATGCCCTCAAGGCTACAAGCTTTAAAGATACAAAGGTGGTAATTCTGGGGCAGGACCCGTATCACAATCCGGGACAGGCACATGGCATGAGCTTTTCGGTTAAACCGGGAGTTATGCCGCCGCCAAGCCTTATTAATATGTATAAAGAGATTGAGGACGAGTTTGGCGTAGAGATGCCAAAGGATTATGGCTATCTTGTAAGCTGGGCACAGCAGGGAGTGCTGCTGCTTAATACTGTACTTACAGTGCGTCAGAATCAGCCGCAGAGCCATAAAAGCTGCGGGTGGGAAACTTTTACCGATACGGTTATTACCTCGCTCAACAAAAAAGAGGAGCCCTGTGTGTTCCTTTTGTGGGGGGCAAATGCCAAGAGCAAGGCAAAGCTGATAACCAATCCAAAACATCTTATACTGCAGACGGTGCACCCCAGCCCATTGTCGGCATACCGTGGCTTTTTTGGCTGCGGTCACTTCAAAAAGGCAAATGATTATCTGGAAAGATGTGGTCTTGCACCGATTGACTGGAGTATCAGGCCATAGTTCTGTACGATATGCGGATAAGGATAATAAAAGCACTTTGCGACAGTACTGTATTGGCGGAGAGCACAGCGGATACAGGCTGTATATATAGTATATAAAAACTTTGATTAAGGAGCAGACTAATGAATTTTGGCAAAAACGGACGGCTTGGTGAAAGAATGTCGGACTGGCTTATGGAGAATAAGAAACAGCTTATTCTATGTGCAGTGATAACTTTTATGTGGGGTTTTGCAGCACATGGATATATGTTTATGAATAATAACCCGTCTCATGATGCTCTCAATGAATTTTATGCAACGACAGTCGATGTTAACTGGAAGCTGGAACTTGGCAGATTTCTGGCACCATTTTGCTATTTTGTTATAAGAGGAAAACTTACCATATCCTGGCTTATCGGTCTTTTGTCATTGGTGTATATAGCGGTGGCACTGTTCTTTACGACAAAAATTTTTGAAATGAAATCAAAGCTGCTTATTGCACTGGTGGGCGGTGTTATGGTTACAAATCCTACACTTATTGCAGAATATGCAACCTATATCCACGATGCGGATGTAAATATGCTGGCACTGCTGTTTGCAGTTCTTGCGGCATATCTGTGGAAGGAAAAGGATGGTATATCGGGACTTATATACGGTGCTGTTCTGCTGGCTTTGTCTCTTGGTGGATATCAGAGCTATATGTCAGTGACCATAACATTTATCATCCTTGTATCCATTATTGATTTACTTGACGGCACAGATGAAAAGGCAGTGTTCTTTAAGGGACTTAAAGGTGTGGCAATGATTGCTGCAGGCTGTGTTTTGTATTTTGCAATATGCTCGGCAATTTACAGCGTTACAGGTCTTGCTTCCAGCGGCAGAACAAATGCTTTGGATTTCAGTGACAAGACAACAAATGTACCGCTCTACATATTGCAGCTTATACTGAATGCCTATTATTATTTTAAAGAATATATAACAGAAACCATGGCGGATATGTACTATGGCGGCTTGCTGTATGCATTGGCTGCAATGATAGTAATTACGGGCGTGATGGTGGCACTGTATGTGTTGCTTAAAAAGGAATTTTCCATTCTCAAAAAGCTGCTCATAGCAATGCTGGCAGTGCTGATGCCGCTGGCGATGAATATTACATATGTTACCTCAAAGGGCAGCGGCGTTCATGACCTTATGCATTATTCAGTGTGGTTTGTACACGCAGTGCTGCTTATAATGGCGTACTGGGTATGTGACAGTGCAAAAATGAAAGCCGGTGTATACATTAAAGCTGTAAGCTGTGTGCTTGTTGCCCTGCTGCTGTGGGGTAATGTAAGAATTGCCAATACAGCATATCTTAAAAAAGATATAGAGTTTAATTCCGAACTTTCACTTATGACAAGGGTTACCTACGATATGGAAAGGACAGAAGGCTATGTTGTTGGCGAAACTGTTGTTATGATTGAAAATATGTCTAACGTGTACAGCAGGGTTCCGGGTACTGAAAATATAGAAAAGCTGATTGGATTAAGTTCCAGTTCTCCTATAACTATGGATTTCAGATATGGAGAATATTTCAAATATGTACTTAATTATCCGATTATTGAGGCTACAGAGGAACAGATTGCTGCAATCAAGCAGACACAGGCCTATAAGGATATGCCGGATTATCCTGCACAGGGATATATGCAGATTATAGACGGAATACTTGTTGCAAAGATGGGTTAATAAACAAAATACTAACTATAAATTATAAAAGGAGTGATTTTATGCTTAAAGCTGCAGATTTCAGAAAAATAGCACGAGAGGGACTTAAAGGCAACTGGCTGCTGGCTGTTGGTGCAGGGCTTATTGCCGTGTTGCTGGGCGGCACCATTATTACAACGACAGGTTCATCGGGCGGTTCATCAGGAGGCTCGTCTGAACCTATGCCTGACCCGCTTTCATTTCAGCAGGCAATGGACGGTGTTACTACAGAGCCTGTAATTGTAAACTTTCTGCTTGCGGTTATTGGTATTACATCTGTTTTTGCCATACTGTACCTGATTGTAAGCCTTATTATAGGTGGTGCGGTTTCCATGGGATATGCCAGATTCAACCTTAACCTTGTAAACAGAACAAATCCTGATATCAGGGATATGTTTTCTGAAACAGGACGTTTTAAGGCAGGCTTTGTAATGCAGTTTCTTACAACACTGTATGTTTTGCTGTGGTCATTTTTACTGGTGGTTCCGGGAATTATCGCAAGCTATTCTTATAAGATGGCACCATATATACTTATGGAAAATCCTGATATGACAGCCAGCGATGCTATCAAAGCCTCCAAGGAATTGATGAACGGAAATAAATGGAGACTGTTCTGCCTTGAATTCAGCTTTATTGGCTGGTCACTTCTGGCAGCAGTCACATTGGGCATAGGCATGCTTTTCCTGCGTCCGTATATGGAGGCTGCAGGTGCGGCTTTCTACCGTGAAATAAAATGGGAGAGACATAAACAGACTGTGGATGCACAGCAGATTTAAATGATGATAAAAAGACGGAGGCGACATTGCCGCCTCCATTTTTTTGTCCACATGGTTTTTTGGTTGTATAAGTGAAACACTGTTGATAAAGCAGGGGCGATTTTATAATTATTAAAAACAAAGGGCCTGTCCTTTCGGACAAGCCCTTATTGTTTTGTTTAGTTTTCCATGGATTAAGCCCTATCACTTAACATTTGGAACTACAAACAAGGTTCTTATTGCCGAAGGCAACAAGGTTCTGATGGCTGAAATCTGTGATTTCAGAAGATGCGAAGCATCGATTTGCGTTAGCAAACCAGCAGGTTCTTATTTGTAAAGTTCAACAAGTCTTGTGAGGTAGTCGTATCTTGCGTTAGCTGCTTCTTCGTTAGCTGCAAAGAGACGTGTAGCTTTTTCTGGGAAGGAAGCTTTGAGACGAGCATAACGTGCTTCGTTCATAAGGAATTCCTGGTAACCGCCCTGTGGAGCTTTGCTGTCGAGGCTGAATGGGTTCTTGCCTTCAGCT
>JAFSFT010000033.1 GCA_017435045.1 Oscillospiraceae bacterium | reverse complement strand
GTTTTCTCCCACATATCTGCCTGCCTCCTCCATTGCTGATGATAAAATGTTTTCGGTTAAAACAGCACAATACAAAACTGTATCAAAAACTATACAGCCTGCTACTCCTCCCTGTATTCGGGGGTAAGGTTGTATCTGCACATCTGTGTGCACTGATGGCATTCTCCCTCGCAGTCAAAAATTTCTTTATACGGGTTTTCCTTTTCCGTTAAAATCAGTCCGTATTTATTGAATATTGGCTCTATTGTTTCCAGTATCTCCCTGTAGGATATATGGCGGGGGTTGTTTCTTATTACAATCGCTGCCATTTTCTTTTCAAATCCGACCTGAATAATGTAATTGCTGCTTTTGGCATATCTGCGTACTGCACCTTCTTCAAAAATATCAGGTTCTTCCTGTCTGAAAAATGTCCTTATACCAGCAGAACCTATTCCCTCCATATCGCACTCCATAATCCTGTCGATAATCGGATAATCCACCTTTTCCGACAGTATATATGTGTCTCTGTAATAGGTTCTGATAACAGTGTCCCGCTTAAGTATAAGGGTCTTGGTCTTTTTTTCCTCATACCACATATAGTCTTCCCACGCTATGTCTCTGCGGCCCGATGCTGCAAGCTCCTCTTTAAACTGCTGCATCAGCCCGTCTTCCACATACACAGGCGGTATCCATTCCTTTTTATGTCGATAATCCAGTTCTGTCATCTGCCACTGTGCCATCATCATAACCGTGCGGTTTTCGGATATTTTGCCTATAAATTCCTTTGCAACCGCAACAAACACCTTTGCAAGGTCCCAGTCGTCCACATAATGTGTGGTGGCAAACCTGTAGTTAAGATAGTTGCCTGTTGTCAGGTAGGGAAGCCATTTCCCCCCCTGACCCACTGCAACATATCTATTTTCCTCGTTGATAATATCTTTCAATTGTGTAGTCGCTTGTAGTGATGTTTTCTCCCACATATCTGCCTGCCTCCTCCATCGCTGATGATAAAATGTATGCCCCTGCAAAAGCACCAAGTGCTGTGCCGATGACAGCGCCCGCAGGACCAAAAACCGCTCCTATTGCTGCAGCGGCAAAGCTGACCAACGCAGCCATACATTTGCACTGATGGCACAGTGCCTGCTTTTTTATCTATTATATTCCCCTGCGGCAGGCCTTTCAACCGTATAACTGCAAAAAAATCCCCCAGAAGCTGATATGCACCCTGAAAGCGGGCACCTCAGATTTGTGGGGGAAAAATATATATACGCTATGCTGTCAATGCTGTGTCGGCCTCCAGTTTTGCATACACTTTTCTGCGTGCGATAAGGTAGCAGACAAGGTGTGCCGCAAAGGTGAGCGACCAGGATATCGGGTAAGAAATGTAAAGGCTGAACTGGGTGTGGAAAAGCGGAAATACCGCAAGCACCCATATTACACGGAATGCACAGGCACCAAGCAGGGATACAATCATCGGCATAATTGCGTAGCCCATGCCGCGGATGCTGCCCACCATTGTGTCCATCCAGCCGCAGATAAAGTACATTGTGGAGATGATTGCAAGGCGGTTCATGCCGTACTGGATAACCTGCGGGTCGGTGGTGTAAAAGCCCAGGAAAAATTCGCCGAAAAGATACACCACGTTGCCGATAACCGCACCCACCACCGTTACAATGCCAAGACAGCATATAAGCACCTTGCCCAGACGCTCCCTGTTTTTTGCACCGTAGTTCTGGCTGGTAAAGCTTAAGTTTGTCTGATAAAAGGCATTCATTGCAGTGTACACAAAGCCCTCGATGTTGGCGGCGGCTGTGTTGCCTGCCATTACCAGCGAGCCAAAGCTGTTTACGGAGGACTGGATAAGCACATTGGAAAGGCTGAACACCATGCCCTGAAAACCTGCAGGCAGGCCGATGTGCAGCATCTCGCTCATACGCTGTTTATTGAAGGTAAGGTTGTAGATGTCAAGGTGGATTGCACCCTCGTTAAGGGTGAGACAGCGCATAACCAGCACACAGCTTACCACCTGGGATGCCACAGTTGCCAGCGCAACGCCTGCCACGCCCATATGGAAAAGGATAACCATTACAAGGTTCAGCCCAACGTTGATAATGCCTGCGATGATAAGAAAGTAAAGCGGACGCTTTGTGTCCCCCACCGAACGCAGAATTGCCGCACCAAAGTTGTACAGCATAAAAAACGGCATGCCTGCAAAGTATATACGCATATACAGCACCGACTGGTCGATAACATCGGCAGGGGTGCCCATAATGCCAAGAAGCGGACGGGAGGCAAAAAAGCCGATAAAGATAAGCAGCACGCCCCCTGCTGCCGCTGTGATGATGGAGGTGTTTATGGTTTCCTGTATGCCGTCAAGGTCACGGGCACCGTAGTACCTTGCCACCAGCACGTTTGTACCGATGGAGATGCCCACAAACAGGTTTATAAGCAGATTGCACAGCGCACCTGTGGAGCCAACCGCCGCCAGCGCACTGCTGCCTGCAAAACGCCCCACCACGATAACGTCTGCCGCATTGAACATAAGCTGCAGAATGCCCGAAAGCATAAGCGGAAAGGCATACTGCAGAACATTTTTCACCAGCGGACCGTGAATCATATCCATTTCGTATGTTTTTTTCATTTTTTCACCTGTAGATATATATGTAAATGTGTTGATTGCTTTTTCTACCTTTCAGTATATAACTCCTGTTTTAAAATTCAATAGTTTTAAGCATAAAAAACCGCAAAAAAATTTAAAACTGCGGGGGCAAATTTTCTGCTGCAGGCTTAAAGCGGCAAGGCAGCCGGCAGTGTCTATGGCAGCTTTGACGGGCAATGCTGCATACATCTTTGGCGGTAAAAGCAACATACAAAGCTTTGGGCTGTCAATGCTGCCGCAAAAAGTGCAATGCAGATACACTGTAATGCAGATACACAGTAATGCAGATACAGGTTTTTACTGTGTGTCTCTTTTGTCCGTCCTTTTTTTTCGTGTTGCAAGATACTGCGTAACTGTGATAAAATATATTAAATATGTAACACTATAAACGAGGTGGATTATGAACAGCTATAAATTCAGCGACCTTTCCGTTGGCATGAGCGAAAGCTTTGAGGTTGAGATAACCGAAAAGATGATGGATAAATTTATCGACATTACGGGGGATGTAAGCCCTATACATGTAAGCAGCGAGTATGCAAAGGCACACGGCTTTAAGACAAGGGTATGCCACGGCATGCTGTTTGGCAGTATGTTCTCCACCCTTGCCGGGGTTTATCTGCCGGGCGAACACTGCCTGCTGCACAGTGTGGAAACAAAGTTTTCAAACCCCGTTTTCCCCTCTGACAAGCTGACAGTTACAGGCAAGATAAGCGAGATAAACGATACCTTTAAAATTGTTACCATAAAGGGCAACATCAAAAATCAGGACGGCAAAACCGTGTGCAAGGCGGTAATTCAGGCAGGAGTGAGAGAATAATGGAAAAAACTTACCTTATCACAGGCGCAACAAGCGACGTTGGCTACGAGCTTATCCGCACACTTAAGGACGGCAGTGCAAAGTTTCTGCTGCAGGGATACGGCGACTTTGAGGCACTTAAGGCTCTCTGTACCGAAAACGGCATTGACGCAGAATATTTTGACGTTAACCTTGCCGACAGTGAGGCAACCGACAAATTTGTGGAAAGCATCTCTGCCTACTGCCCTACCCACTTTGTGCATCTGCCTGCCTTGCGTGTTGTAAACACCAAGTTCAAAAACTTTGACGAAGAACGCTTTATGCTGGATATCAATGTGCAGGTTATGAGCGCTGTAAAAATCTGCAAGGCGGTTGCACCAAAGATGGCAAAGGCAAAATTTGGCAGAATACTGTTTATGGCAACCAGCTATGTGCTGGCAAATCCGCCAAAAAACACCGCCGCATACATTATGGCAAAGAACGCTGTTGCAGGGCTGATGAAGGCGCTGGCTGTGGACTATGCCGCAAACGGTGTAACGGTAAATGCAATTTCTCCGTCCATGATAGAGACAAAGTTCCTTGCCGAGACAAGCCACCTTATTGTTGAACAGACCGCTGCCGCCCACCCTATGAAACGCAACGCAACGGTTAAGGATGTGGTGCCTGCAATGGCCTTTCTGTTAAGCGATGATGCAGGCTATATCACAGGCGTAAATCTGCCGATAACCGGAGGAAGCGTAATTGAGTAGCGAAACTATAAAGAGACTGCCCCTTTGCGAAAAACAGCAGGTAGTTGACTTTTTGAACACCCACTGGGGCACCCGTCATCCGCTGGTCAACAACGAAACGCTGTTCAGCTATTATTATGCGGACGGACAGTGGACAAACTTTCACTGCCTTTATGACGGAGACGAAATTGCCGCTGTGTGCGGATATATAAAGTGCAGCGAGGAAGAAAACAGCGATATCTGGATTTCCATCTGGTGTGCAAAAAAGGGCAAAAACGGCCTTGGGCTAAGCCTTATGGGGCAGATGCAGCAGCTTACGGGTGCAAGGGTTATGGCCTGCAACAACATAAGGCAGAACACAATGCCTTTCTACACCTTTCTGGGCTATCACCCCGACGGGCTTAACCACTATTACCGCCTGCGTGACCTTGATAAGTACACAATGGCGGCAGTCAGCCGCAAAAACATCCCCGCCTGCCCTGCTCCGCAGACAGAGCTCTGCGAATTTGCGGACATTGCTGCCGTAAAACAGCATTTTGACAATTTTGGCAGCAGCAGACCGCAGAAGGACTATTGGTATGTGGACAAGCGGTATTTTAACTATCCCCACTATGAATACAAGGTTTTTGGTATCTTTAAAGACCAATGCTGCCGCAGCCTTGTGGTGCTGCGTGTAAACGAAAGCGACGAAGGCAGGGTTTTAAGGCTTGTGGACTACATAGGCAGTCCTGCGGATTTTGGCGATATAAGCGGACACATTGACATTCTTA
Organism: Oscillospiraceae bacterium; assembly: GCA_017435045.1. Classification (GTDB taxonomy): domain Bacteria; phylum Bacillota; class Clostridia; order Oscillospirales; family Ruminococcaceae; genus RGIG3102. Next base: position 8,942 of record JAFSFT010000033.1, on the reverse strand, counting down.
TGGAAAAGTATGACTGCGAGTTCTGCGACTGCTACTGCTTTGGCGTACAGGCAGAAAAGGCAGGCTTTGTGCTGCGGGACGAAAAGGACGAAAATATAATTCCAAACTACCTTAACCCGCTGTGGCAGAAGAACATAGACTATTATTTCTTTACCACCCACACCGACAGCTTTATGATGTTCAAGGCTGACGGCGACCAGGACAGAATTAATCTGGGGTAAAAATAACCGTGTAAAATGCTACGCACCTCCAAAAGCGGATGAACTTTCGGGGGTGCATTTCAGCATTCTGCACGGTTTTGTTTTTCTGTTATGATTATACTGTTTGATTTATCTTATCTTTCTTGCCAGTGCAATACAGATGCAGGCACCGATGACGGAAACGATAAAGCTGGCAATGCCTGTTGTGTGAAAACCGATAATGCCAAACAGAAAGCTGCCCACAAAGGAGCCAAGCATACCCACAAGGATATTCATAATCCAGCCGAGGCGGGTGTCCATAATTTTACCTGCAATACAGCCTACAATTGCACCTGCGATAATACTCCAAAGCATATTAACACTCCTTTTACATTTAACCTTTCACAAATTTTATAGCAAAATTTCACACAAGTCAATGTTGACTTTGCCATAAAAAAGTAGTAAACTTATTTAAGCTTTAATATATATTTAATATGTATTTAAATTGTGAAAATTAAAAAAATTATCGGGATGTGGCTCAGTTTGGTAGAGCGCTGCGTTCGGGACGCAGAAGCCGCATCACGCAAGTGACAGACCTGGGACGAGTGCGTTAAGAAAACAGTGTGGTACACTGTTTTTAGCACGAGAGGCGTGAGAGCCCTGGCTCGAGCGAGGAACTTGCGGCATTTAATTTAATATTTTAATCTATCGGGATGTGGCTCAGTTTGGTAGAGCGCTGCGTTCGGGACGCAGAAGCCGCAAGTTCAAATCTTGTCATCCCGACCATATTAGCACGATGGGTTTGATACAAAACCATCGTGCTTTTTCTATGTTTTACATATCCTATAATATAAATATTATGTAAATTTCACCACAAAAAAATGTTCTAATTATTGATGGCATTTCTTTTATATATCATATTGTTGCTTGATTTTCGTGCGCAGTGCGCTATAATATAATCAATTTATTAATGGAGAAAAGCGATGATAGACATAATCAGAAAAACTTTACAAGGTTACACCTTTATTGATTTGTTTGCGGGATTAGGCGGTTTCAGACTTGCACTTGAATCTTTCGGTGCCCGTTGTGTATATTCAAACGAATGGGATATTCCTGTTCAAAAAGTATATGCCGAAAACTTTGGTGATACTCCCGAAGGAGATATCACTAAAGTAGATGAATATTCTATTCCTGACCACGATATTCTATGTGCGGGATTTCCCTGCCAAGCTTTCTCAATCAGCGGTAAACAGCGTGGTTTTGAAGATAGCCGAGGTACTCTGTTTTTTGATGTTGCCCGTATTGTAAAAGCTAAGAAACCAAAGGTTGTTTTTCTTGAAAATGTCAAAAACTTTGCAACGCACGATAATGGCCGCACCCTTGATGTTGTAAGAAGAACAATGGAGGAATTAGGGTATACTTTCTATCAGCGAGTTTTAAACTCCGTTGATTATGGTGTTCCTCAAAAGAGAGAAAGAATCTATATGATTTGTTTTCGTAACGACCTCAATATCGATAATTTTTCATATCCAAAACCTTTCAAATTAAAGCGACATGTAGAAGACTTTTTGCTTGATGATGAAGACGTAGTAAAACATCTGTATGTTAGCCGCCCGGACACATATATGTCTGATATTAAAGATGACAAATATAGTGATAAGCCCATCCGCCTTGGCACTGTAAATAAGGGCGGTCAGGGTGAACGAATTTACAGCACTAAAGGCATTGCGGTTACTCTTTCTGCTTATGGCGGCGGTGTCTTTGCCAAAACCGGAGGATATCTGATTAATGGAAAAACAAGACGTCTTCATCCAAGAGAATGTGCAAGAATTATGGGATTTCCCGACACATACAAAATTTGCAGCAATGCAAATCAAGCATATAAACAGTTTGGCAACTCTGTTGTAATTGATGTTCTCCAGTTAATTACTGAACAAATCGGACTTTCTTTAGAGGGCAAATAATGGATGAAATTGGTTTTAGAAATTGGTTATCCAACACCGGAAACAATAAAAAAGTACAAGCCGATGCAGTATCAAGATTAAAAACCTTACAAAGAGAACTTGGATTCTGTGACTTGGATATTGAGTACAATGCAAACAAATGTGCCAATATTCTTGCTGCATTAAAGGACAAAGGTGAAAACGAGTTGATGCGTTCCTATGGAAAAGTCAATCTCCCTATTGGTAAATACACATTAAGCACATATAGATATGCTCTTAATTTGTACATCCATTTTCGGGAATCACAAGAATAAAAACAGGAAGTTGCTGCTGAAGCCGTGCAACTTCCTGTTTCTTTTACTTTAACTCTGTAATAAACTCTGTATCAGTAAGACCATTTTGATTTTTATTAAATATCGAAAAAATTACATTTGCATTGAAAGTATTGGATAGTTTCCGGATTTCAAACCTATCTCCCCGCTGCGAGAACATATATTCATACTCTCCTAAAACAAACCTCTTGTTATGAAGATTAGCAGAGGAATAAACAAACAGCTTACTGCCTTCTGCCAGGAACTTACTTACAGGATATTCAGCCTTTCTTATATGTTGAGTTACATAAGGTAAATTTCCTTTTCCTACTGACGATGAGCCACTGCGTTTTACTCGATAAGTAGCTGTAACATCAAAATACTTTGCAAAATCACGAATTGGCAGAATTGTATAATTATTAGTAATTATAAATTCAGCACCCTTTTGAACATATGTAGAAACTATCCACTCACAAAAGGTTTTACCGCCGTCATTAAGTTCTATTTCTTTGCCTGATGTGCCTGCTTCTTTATATGCTTCAAAATCAGCATTCATATGTTTGACAATTGCCTGTACCTGCGGTGTAAGATTGGTCTTGTTTTTATCACTGAACACAAAGCATCTATTCGCCACATTTGGTATTAATACAAACTGACCACACTGAGCCGGAGTAAGCTTTGCATCTATGTAAAATTTTCTGCCGGCATTAGTTGTTACCTGAATATCCGATATCGTTGAATCTTCTCCGCCAAAATGAAAAAATACAGCTCGGTCACCAAACTTCTTGTTAAGATAATTTGTGCAGTCCTCTTCAAATTTTAACCACTGTGCCATACTGTTCCTCCTCAAATAATTTGATTATCTGTGTTCCAAGCATCTGAATAACATTTACCGTCATCGCATTGCCGGCCTGCATTAATAAATGTCTGTTGCTGACCACGCCCTTTACCCTGTCTGCATAGGCTTTTGGAAAGCCTTGTAACATTAAAGCCTCATATCCCGAAAGGTAATGCAGCTTATGGTCACGAACATAAAAAATGCCATCACGCTGTGCCCGAAGTGTTGGCACCTTATTGCGATACAAACGCATATCATTCATTCGTGTATCAAGTATCAGGTATTCCTCATTTAAAAAATCGTTTAGTGAATATTTTCTTACAATATTTGTGGGATTTTTTAAATAGTTTAAAAAATACTGTATATCAATTTCTGACGGATAATTATCTTCGTCAATTAAAAAATCTTTCAGTTGTGGCGGCTGCACCGGCTGTGGCCAATTAAACCTGGTAACATCCAAATTCAAGGTTTTATCAAATCCAATAAAATATACACGCTGACGGTTTTGCGGCACACCACAATCCATACTCGAAATGACACGATAACTGGTTATATACCCGGATTCATCCAATTCTTTAAGAATCGTCTTAATGGTTTTTCCTCCATCGTGCGTTACCAGACCTTTGACATTTTCCAGAATAAAACATTTTGGTCTTGTTTCTCTAAGTAAACGTGAAAGATGAAAAATTATCTGCCCTCTGTCATCGCTAAAGCCCTCCTGTCTGCCAATCACAGAAAATGTCTGACAAGGAAAGCCTGCAATCAACACGTCAAATTGGGGAAGTTCTTGCCCTTTGAGCCGCTTTAAATTACCATAATTTTTATCAACATCCGCTCCGTGGAGTATGCGATATGTTGTATCTGCAAGACGGCTTGTATCCGAATGTCCCACACAAGTTAATCCACATTGTTCAAGCCCCAGTCTTCCAGCACCTATACCGGAACAAAAATCAAAAAAAGTGTTAATTTGCATTTTATTGTTTTTCCTCAATAAACAGCCTAAATGTTTCTATTTCAAGTGCATCGGCAATTTTCTGAATATTGTCAAGAGAAATACTTCGCCTGAAGCACTCAATATCACTAATATACGTTCTGTGCAAACCACAAATTTCAGCAAATTTTTCTTGTGATAATCCCTTTTCGTTGCGATATTTACGCACATTTTTTCCAAAAACTTTTATAATATCCATTGGTTATACCTCGACATATTATTACATTTAATTTTATATATTGGAATACAATAAGGCTACAGACAATAAGTGTCCTATCGTTAAGCTCTTTTACAAATTTCTGTTTTTATAATACACGATTTCACCTTATATTTGTTATTTTTCAATAGTAACATTATTAAAACCAAAACCCCCGGTTACTCTGTAAATTCAGTAACCGGGGGTTTTGTTGCCTTATTATTTATTGAGATATTTTTCTCTGAGTTCTGCGGATTTTGCAGCGTATGCTTCGTTCTGCTTTTTCTGCATAAGGTTCTTTTTAATCTGGCTTTCCACCATTTCAAAGCCTGCAATTGTAGGTTCTGTTTTGTCTTCAACCTTGATAAGGTGATAGCCAAACTGTGTCTGTACAGGGCCTACAATTGTGCCGATTTCTGCATTGAAGGCTGCTTCTTCAAATTCCTTTACCATCTGGCCTTTGCCAAATGTGCCAAGGCTGCCGCCCTTTGCTGCAGAGCCGCATACAGAGTGTTCTCTTGCCATTGCTTCAAACTCTTTTTCGCCGCTTTCGATAAGCTGTTTGATTGCAAGAATTTCTGCTTCCTCTTTAACAAGGATGTGCTTTGCGTTTACAGTTTCTTCTCTTCTGAATTTTTCTGTGTTTGCTTCGTAGTATTCCCTGCATTCTTCTGTGCTTACTTCAACTGCGTTGATAACCTGTCTCATTGCAAGCTGTGCAAGAATGTCCTTTTTTGCACTTTCCATAAAGCTTCTGAACTGTTCTGTTTCGTCCAGTTTTTCTTCCTTGCCCATCTTTGCAAACAGGTGGATGTTAAGCACTTCGTCAAGGCACTGTTCTCTGAACTGTGGGTTTGCAGCATACATCTGCTGTTCTCTTGGCAGGCTTGCGATAAATGCGTCCAGCTCTGCCTGTGTAATATTTACGCCGTCTACTGTGGCGAGAATTTTGTTTTCGCTCATTTTTACTTTTCTCCTTGTGTCGATAATGAATGCATTATAACACAAAGAAAGGTTATTGTCCATTGCCTTTATCCTGTGTGTGCCCTTTTGGACACTTGTGATGCAAGGCTGCAATATTCCCTTAAAAAATCGGGTTTGTGTTTTCCTGCAGGCAGGCTGCCGACACAAACGGCATTTTTAAGCGGACTTTCCTTTATCTTTATCCTTGTCCGTTATCCCTGTCCTTTATGCATTTATCCCTGTCTTTTCCGCCTTTGTCCTTTGCCAGCAGGTCCTTAAGGCCCGAAATTATGATAAACACCGCAAAGCCCTTGCGCAGCCAGCCGTTGTCCATACTCTGTGCAAGGTAAAAGCCTGCCACCACCGCAGGTATGCCTATGGCAGAGCATACAAGGGCGGTTTTTACGTCTATCAGCCTGTTTTTTATGTGGATTGCCGCCGCTATTACCGTTATGGGTATGAAAAACAGCAGGTTTATCCCCTGTGCACCCTTCTGCACAAAGTCGGTGAAGATGGCAAAGTACACCACCAGCACAAAGCCGCCCCCAAGCCCCATGGAGGCCAGCACCCCCGACAGAAATCCAACCACCGATGCCGCAATAAAGCTCATCTTAACAACATCACCGCCCCCGAAATTACAAGCACAAGGCCGAACAGCCTTTTAAGCTTTGTGTTCTTTATATTTTTTAGCAGCACTGTGCCAAGCAGTGCCCCTGCCACGCCCCCCGGCATAAGCTTAAAGCCCGTCTGCCAGTCCACATGGCCGTAAAGGGCATAGAAAACAAGGCTGACAATGCTCATAACAAGTATCATCAGCGTGGCACTGGCGTGTGCCTTTTTTTCGTCCTTGAGGATATTCCTTAAAAACATAACCGCCACCACGCCACCGCCGCTGCCGAAAAGACCGTTGAAAAAGCCGCTTATGCCGCCGCCCAGTGCAATTTTAAATTTTCCTTTGTTCTGCATACAATCACCTTTACATATTATTGCCCGATATTTTTTAAATATAAAAACATTTACTTTTTTCTGCCGATTATATATGATAAATACAGACAAACTACACAGGCGGAGGTTACTGTTATGAGCAAAAAACCATTGTTTCCGCAGCTTGGCGGCCTGCTGCACGGGGGCGACTACAACCCAGACCAGTGGCTTGATTGCCCCGACATTCTGGCACAGGACATTGAATATATGAAAAAGGCAGGGATAAACTGCGTGTCCCTTGGCATATTCTCCTGGGCAAGCTACGAGCCGCGGGAGGACGAATATCACTTTGAATGGCTGCAAAAGGTTATGGACAGCCTTTACGCCAACGGCATATACACCATTCTTGCCACGCCGTCAGGTGCAAAGCCTGCCTGGCTGGACAGAAAATATCCTGACTGTCTGCGTGTGGACAATATGGGCATACGCTACCACCACGGCGACCGCCACAACTACTGCATGAGCAGCGAAAACTTCCGCCGCAGGCTTAAAAAAATCAACTCCCTGCTGGCAGAGCGTTTTGCCCGTCACCCTGCCCTGCTTATGTGGCACATCTCCAACGAGATGGGCGGCGAGTGCTTCTGTCCGCTGTGTCAGCAGAAGTTTACAGAGTACCTTAAAGACAAATTTGACAACGACATAGAAAAGCTTAACAAGGCCTGGTGGACAACCTTCTGGAGCCATAAGTACTCCTGCTTTGAGGAGATTGAGCCGCCTTTTGCCAACGGTTCGGTGGACATTATGGGGCTTATGCTGGAGTGGCGCCGCTTTACCACATGGAATATGATTGACTGTATGAAAAGCGAGATTGAAACGGTTAAAAGCTTTAACCCTGATATCCCCGTTACCGCCAATCTTATGAATATGTACAACGGCCTTGACTACAGGGCACTGGCAAAGGAGATTGACGTTGTAAGCTGGGACAGCTATCCCCGTTTTCACAACGATTGGGAAAGCTTTGAGGACACAATGCGTGAGTTTGCATACAGCCACGCAGTGTTCCGCGGTTTAAAAAAGGATAAACCTTTTATGCTGATGGAGGGCACCCCAAGCCTTACCAACTGGCAAAGCTACAACAAGCTTAAACGCCCGGGTGTACTGCGGCTGCAGGCGGTGCAGGCAGTTGCCACAGGCAGCGACACTGTGCAGTATTTCCAGATACGCAAAAGCCGCGGCAGCTTTGAACAGTTCCACGGTGCGGTTATCGACCACGCAGGCATAGACAACCGCGTTTTCCGCGAGGTTAGCGAGGTTGGCGGCATACTTAAAAAATTAAGTGCTGTGGCAGGCACAAAGGTAAAGGCACAGGCGGCAATTCTGTTTGACTGGGACAACCGCTGGGCAATACAGGATATGCAGGCAATGTGCGTTGCCGACAAAAAGTACGAGAAAACCCTTGTGGACTTCTGGCGGGAGTTAAACCGCTGCGGCACCGAGGTGGACGTTATCTCCTCCCTTGACGATTTCAGCGGCTACAGGGTTATCATCGCACCTATGCTGTACGTTCTGCACCCGGATGTAGCACAGCGTCTTGCAGAGTTTGTAAAAAACGGCGGTCAGCTTATGGCAACCTACCTGTGCGGCTATGTAAACGAAAACCTGCTGTGCCACCTTGGGGGCTTCCCGGGGGACAATCTGTCGCAGCTGTTCGGCATTTACAGCGAGGAGATGGACACCCTTTTCCCGTCCGACCGCAACGGCATACAATTGCGGGGCTGCGAAAATGTGATGGAGGTTTTTGACTGCTGCGAGATACTTAAAGTGACCGATGCCGAGGTTATCGGCAGATATACCGACGATTTTTACAAGGACAGTGCCGCCATAACCGTTAAATGCACAGGGGAAGGCAGTGCGTACTACGTTGCCGCAAGGACAAAGGCGGCAGACCTTGCCCCGATTTTCCGCCAGATGCTTATAAACGCAGGCATAACGCCAAAGGTTGTGCCGCCGTTGGTGGAGTATCACAAAAGAGAGGCGGACGGAGAGGTGTACGAGTTTTATCTTAACCTTTCCGAACAGGAAAACCGCGTAGAGGACGTATATGGCTTTGACCTTGTGGCGGAAAAAGAGGTGTGCGGCACACTTAAACTGGACGGCCGCGGCGTTGCGGTGGTTAAGAGGTAGCAGAGAGAGACCATGGCCGACCATTGGTCTGCTCAATCAAAAAGAACGCTTTGCGTGTTGTTTGCCCACATAAAGCACAGATGCTTCGCATGTCACTTTTGGCAGCAAAAGTGACCAAAACTGCCGCTGAGGCAGGCAGCCTCTACGAGCCTGAAAAACAATCGTCGCATACTTCGACGGCATAAATGCCCTCTTGTCTGCTCGTTGTTTTCCCTCCCTCGCCGGGGACGGCACACCCCTTGTCACTTCGTGACATTCCCCTCACAGGGGGACCTCCGCCTCGCTGCATCCGCCACTGGCGGCGCTTCGGCTCCGTCGCCCCTTTCCTTTTCACAGCCGCAAGGTCTTTGAACAAATAACTCGGATACACCAAAGCTTACGCTTTGCTCATCCTCAGACACATTTGTTCATTT
>JAFSFT010000032.1 GCA_017435045.1 Oscillospiraceae bacterium | reverse complement strand
TAATAGTCGGATTTGTAGATAACGCCATCCCTGTGCTGCAGGTTAAGATAAACTGTGTTGAGTTCATAATCTGCAATATTGCTGATTATGGCATCAATCTGTGCTTTTACCTTATCTTCGGACTGGTCTGCCTCGGTGGCAAACTCGTCCCCTGCTGTGATAATAACACCTTTTATTTCCTCGGGTGTGTTGTACTGCACAGCGGAAGTATCCTCTGCATACACCGCCATGCCGCACAGGGAAAATATAAATATCAGATTGAAAAGTAGTATAAAAAGCTTTTTCATTACTGCCTCAATGTTTGTCGTAAAATGTATATATTTAGTATATTATATTACATTTAAGGCGGTTAGACAACTACATATTGTAATTTCACAATTGTAAAAAAATAATGAGCCCTGCCGTATGGACAGAGCTCATTTTTGTATTTGTTTTTTAATTATTTAAGGTTAGCTTTAACCTTTTCCACGATGTTTGCTGCGTTAAGACCAAATACATCGAGAAGTTCTTTTGCAGGGCCGGATTTGCCGAATGTATCCATAACCGCAACTGGAACAACCTTGCAAGGTGCTTCCTGAGAAGTAACTTCTGTAACGGCACTGTAAAGACCGCCGATTACGTTGTGTTCTTCTGCTGTGATGATAAGGCCTGTTTCTTTTGCTGCTTTTACGATGATTTCTTTATCAATAGGTTTGATTGTGTGGATATTGATAACTCTTGCATCGATGCCTTCTGCTGCAAGCTGGCTTGCCGCATCAAGAGCACGGGAAACCATAAGGCCTGTAGCAATGATTGTAACATCCTTGCCTTCGCGCATTGTAATGCCTTTGCCCATTTCAAATTTGTATGTTTCTGCGTCGTTGATTACAGGAACTGCAAGTCTGCCAAGGCGAACATATACAGGGCCAACATATTCTGCTGCTGCAAAGATTGCTGCTTTTGCTTCCACATCGTCAGCAGGGTTGATAACAACCATGCCTGGGATTGTACGCATAAGAGCAAGGTCTTCGTTGCACTGGTGTGTTGCACCGTCTTCGCCAACAGAGATACCTGCGTGGGAAGCACAGATTTTTACGTTGAGGTGTGGGTAGCCAACTGTATTTCTGATCTGTTCAAAAGCTCTGCCTGCTGCAAACATTGCAAAGGAAGATGCAAATGGAATTTTGCCTGTTGTGGAAAGACCTGCTGCAATGCCAACCATGTTAGCTTCTGCGATACCGCAGTCGAAGAATCTTTCAGGGAATGCTTTTTTGAAAACACCTGTTTTTGTTGCGCCTGCAAGGTCTGCATCCAGAACAACTACGTTAGGGTTAACTTTACCAAGTTCTGCAAGAGCGTTGCCGTAGCTTTCTCTTGTTGCAATATTTTTAACTTCTGCCATAATTATTCTGCCTCCAATTCTTTACCGATAGCTTCAAGGTCTGCCATAGCCTGTGCATACTGTTCGTCGTTAGGTGCTGTGCCGTGCCAGGAAGCAAGGTTTTCCATAAAGGATACGCCTTTGCCTTTTACGGATTTCTGAACGATAACCCAAGGTTTGCCGTTCTTTTCATTTGTTTTTTCAAATGCAGCGTGGATGCTGTCGAAGTCGTGTGCATCAGCTGTTGTAACATTCCAGCCAAAGCTTTCAAATTTGTCAACGATAGGATATACAGACATAACCTTGTCCACTTCGCCGTCAATCTGAAGATTGTTGTTGTCCACTACAGCTACAAGGTTGTCCAGTTTGTAGTGAGCAGCAGCCATTGCAGCTTCCCAAACCTGACCTTCCTGAATTTCGCCATCGCCCAAAGCTGTGTATACTGTAAAGTCAGCATTGGAGATTTTGCCGCCCAGAGCCATACCTACAGCAGCAGAGATGCCCTGACCGAGAGAACCTGTAGACATATCAACACCAGGTGTGCCTTTCATATCAGGATGACCCTGAAGCATTGCACCTGTTTTTCTGAGTTTTACAAGTTCAGCTTTGTCAAAGAAGCCTTTTTCTGCAAGTACAGAGTAAAGAGCCGGTGCTGTATGACCTTTGGAGAGAACAAATCTGTCTCTGTTTTCCATCTTTGGATTTTTAGGGTCAATATTCATTTTGTAGAAGTAGAGGTATGTCAGTGTATCAGCCAGAGACAAAGAGCCGCCCGGATGGCCGCTTTTTGCTGCATGAACTGCTGTTACAATGCTTTTTCTAACTTCCAAAGCTGTTTTTTGCAATAATTTCTTATCCATTATATCCTCCTGTTTATTATGTCGTGCAAGACTTAATAATTTGCGCTAATAAATGACCTACACCGCCATCGGTGCATTTTGGAACAACTGCGTGACACAAATCCTTGATTTCCTGCGGTGCATTGTCCACACACACGCTTAAACCTGCTGTTTTAAGCAGCTCGATGTCATTGTAATAGTCTCCTATTGCAATGGTATCGCCGATATCAACATTTATCATATCACAAAGCTTTTTCAAAGCTGTTCCTTTGGTTGTTCCCTTTGGCAGCATCTCAAAATAAATGGTGTTGGACATCACAAATTCCAGATCGTCAAAGGGCAGTGTTCTGCAGAATTCCTGCAGCTCCAGCAGACGGCTGTTGCAGTCTGCAAAAAGCACCTTTATCCAGTTATTTTTTACACTGCTTAAATCTGTGCATACATAGCTTAGCTTTTCGTCATCCACATGTTTGTAGGTATATGCATTTTCCCTTATCATATAAAGGCGGTTGTTGTCGCACATAACCTCGCAGCCCACATCGGGAAATTCCCTGCGGATAATGTCCAGTGCCTGTTTTGCATTGTCTGACAGAATTTCCTTAAGCAGAAATATCTTGTTTTTATAATCGTAAATTATCCCGCCGTTATAGGTTATGGCAGGTGTAGACAGCTCCAGCTGGTCAAGATATCTTGCCACTGATTCTATACTGCGTCCCGTTGCAACGGTAAAGTTGCCCCCAAGCTGCTGAAACTTTTTTATCATTTCAATGTTGTATTCGGGAATACCGTTTTCTGCGGTTAGCAGAGTATTGTCAAGGTCGCTGACTACCAGAATATTTTCTATGCTGTTCATTATATTTTATAATTTCACCTTGTTGTAAAATTTTTCAAACTCCATTGGCCATGGCGAAGAAAACTCGATATACTGCCCTGTTCCGGGATGTATAAAGCCCAGCACACCTGCGTGCAGTGCCTGACCTCTGAGTTCTGTTATGCAGTTTTTTGGGCCGTATACAGGGTCGCCTGCCAAAGGATGGCCTATACTCTGCATATGTACCCTTATCTGATGGGTTCTGCCCGTTTTAAGCTTGCATTTTATAAGTGTAAAGCCCTTAAGCTTGTCAACCACATCATAGTGTGTAAAGGCATATTTGGAGTTTGTCTGTGTAATGCAGAACTTTTTGCGGTCGGTTTTATGGCGGCCTATTGGTGCTTCCACGTCACCGCTGTCCTCTTTTACATTGCCGTATACAATTGCATAGTAAATGCGGTTGATGGAATGCTCCTTGAACTGCTTTGCAAGATGTTCGTGGGCAATGTCGTTTTTTGCAATTACCAGCAGACCTGATGTGTCCTTGTCTATTCTGTGCACAATGCCGGGTCTTATCTCGCCGTTGATACCTGAAAGCGAGTCTTTGCAGTGGAACATAAGTGCATTTACAAGGGTGCCGCTTTCGTTGCCGTTGGCAGGATGCACCACCATACCCTTTGGCTTGTTTACCACCAGCAGGTCATCGTCCTCGTAATAGATATCCAGCGGAATATCCTCTGCCTCTATGCCAACATCCTTTGCCTCTTCTATAATGATGGATAAAACATCACCGGTTTTCATTTTATAGCTTTTGGTGACAGCCTTATCATTTACGCTGATTTTATCTTCTTCTATAAGCAGCTGTACGGAATTGCGGGAAAAATCGGTGTTCTGTGATACAAAAACATCAATTCTTTTATCCTTCCATTCCTCGCTGACATTCAAAATCATCTTTTCAGCCATCAGTTTTCTCCCTTTTTCTTTTTGGAGAAAAACTCTGTGACAATTGTGTTGAGTACAAACAGACCCACACCTGTGCAGATGAGAATATCGGCAAAGTTAAAAACCGGAAATTCCATAAAAAGAAACTCCAGATAATCCACCACATAACCGTTTACAACCCTGTCGATAAGGTTGCCCACACCGCCTGCAAGGATAAGCACAAAGGCAAATTCGTCAACTTTATTGTCAAATTTCTTTGCCACAATGGCCACAGCGATGGCAACAAGTGCAACGGCTGTAAAGATGATAAGAAAATCCACCTTACCGCTTAAGATACTGAAACCTGCACCATAGTTGTGCACATAGTTAAAGCCTATAAGGTGTGGAATTACCACCACAGGCACAATATCCACAAGCATTTTTGTTGCCAGATGCTTGAACAGCTGGTCCAAGGCAACCAGAACAACAATAAACAATAAATTATACATTAATTTCCTCTTGTACAACACAAAAAGATTAGCGTATGCCGCTAACCCTTCTGCGAGTAATTAAATTTTATTCAAAAAGTGAAGAAATGTTGTTGAATTTGCTTTCTGCTGCATGTACTTCTGCCTCAAAAACAACAGTGTTTTCTTCTGCAGGCTGTGCTGCTTCTTCGCAAACCTCTTCAACTGCTTCTGCAGGCTGTTCAACAGCTTCTGCCACTTCTTCCACAGGCTGTTCTGCTTCTTCCTGCACTACATTTGCAGGTTCTCTTTTGATTTCAGGAACCTTGCTGAGAGATTCGATATGTTCTTTGTACATACTGAGAACATTGATTTTGAAATCGCTTACTTCACGTTTGATGCGTGCAAGATTTTCTTCGTAAAGTTCCAGTTCTTCATATGCATTGGCAAGTATATCGTTCTTTCTGATATTTGCATCCTTGAGGATTGCTTCTGCCTTCTGTCTGGATTCGGCAATAATGCTTTCGCCCAGTTTCTGTGCATTTATCAAAGTTGCCTTGATGGATTCTTCTTCTGATTTGTACTGCTCGATTCTTTCTGCAAGAATGTAAAGCTGACCTTCTATCTCCTGCTTTTCGTTTGCCAGAGCTTCAAATTCGTCTGCGATTTTATCCATAAAGGATTCTACATCTTCAGGTCTGTAACCACGCACAACCTTTTCGAATGTAATCTGTCTGATTTCGTTTGCGTTGAACATATACTTCCTCCAAATCAATATTTTGCAACTGTGATAAAAATGCGGTCTTTGCGGCTTTTACCGCCGTCGCAGAATATTTTAAATTTTCCGTTATATCTGATACTTATAATATCATTGTCAAAAATTTCAAAATCAACGTTTTCAACGTCCATCTGATTGACCTTTACATTGCCCTGCTTTATAAGTTTTGCCGCTTCTGTGCGGCTTTTATTCAGTACTGCGGCAACCACGCTGTCTGCACGCAGGGATGCAACGGTGGTTGTTCTTTGTTCGGTGTACTGTTTTTCAAAACTGAGAGGGCCGTCCCATACTTCAAAGCTGACCAAGCTTCTTTTTACGGAAATAAGCTCGTCCTTTATTATATCGGCAACATTTTTGTGGCATATCATATACACATATCCGTCGGATATGATGATATCCCCCATATACTCCCTGTCAATTTTAAGGGACATGGCAGCACCCAGAAAATCCTTATGGCTTAAATCTGTGTCATTAAGCTTTGCCCGCAGGATAACCAGCGGCACAGCCACAGTCTGAGTGTCCATATATTCAGGACAGCACACAGCAAGCTTTCGCTCGCCCTCGCCCTCGTAGCCACAGACAAAAGCTGTCTTTACATCGGGATATCTGTTTGCCTGTGCTGCAAAAAGCTGCTGCTGACGCAGGTCCATAAAGAGTGTAAACTGCACCCTGCCCAGACCATCGCAAAGCTCAAGGATGCGGGTTATCTTTTTTACAAACACCTGCTCCTCGGCTGTGCGGGGCGGAATATATCCCCTCATATTCATATTAATAGATGGATGTTGTGTCAATTTCTTCTAAAATACCGATGCCGGAAACATCAACATTGTATGGTGTGATGATAAATGTTGAGTTTGCAATCTTTTTAAGCTGACCGTTGTTTGCGTATGCAACACCGGACAAAAAGTCTACAAGTCTTCTGGAAACTTCCTTGCTTGTTGCTTCCAGGTTAAGCACAACAGTTTTCTTTGCATTGAGGCTGTCTGCAATGCTGCTTGCATCGTCAAATTTTTCAGGTTTTACAAGCACAACCTGTAAAGGTGATGCAGAAGAAGCCTGGGAAGAAACTGCAGGCATTGGAATGCTTTTTTCCTTTTTAACCTGTGCATTCTGGGAAAAATCCGGTTTAACGGTTTTTTCTGTCACTGTTTCCTCTTCTTCGTAATATTCAAAATCGTCTTCGTAATCGTCGTCATCTACGCCGAAAACATTTTTAATTTTATCAAAAACACCCATTGTTGGCCTCCTGTATATTAAACATTATAATTTCTTTTACCAAAGATGCTTGAGCCCACTCTGACAAGATTACTGCCTTCCATAATGGCATATTTAAAGTCGTCAGACATGCCCATGGATAGAATATCCATATTAACATTATCTACATTTTTGGACTGTATGTCAACAAATAACTGGTACATTTGTGCAAAATACTTTCTTACCATATCGCCCTCGCAGATTGGCGGAACACACATAAGACCTTTTACATGCAGACCTTCAAATTCTGAAATTTCGTGAATAAATTCATATGCATTTACAATGTCGATACCGCTTTTGCTGTCCTCGTAGCCGATGTTTACTTCCACCAGCACATCTGCAACAGAGCCGTGTTTTGTGTACTGCTTATCAATTTCCTTTGCCAGCTTTACGCTGTCAACACTCTGGATACAGCCTGTAAGCGGCGGAAGATATTTAACCTTGTTTGTCTGCAGCTGACCGATGATGTGGCAAGGCACATTGTATTTCTGGAACATTTCTGCCTTCTGCTGCAGTTCCTGCACTCTGTTTTCGCCAAAGAGTGTGATGCCTGCTTTAATAGCAGCTTCCACATCCTGCGCTGTTTTGGTTTTGGAAACACCCATAAGCATAACTTCCTCTGCATTTCTGCCGATTTTTGCACAGGTATCGCCAATTTCGTATCTTATTCTGTCTACATTTTCCCTAATGATATTATAAGTATTTTCCATCGTACAGATTTACTCCTTTTACTATAATATTGTCATATAATTCCACCTGATTTTCGCTGTCTGTTTCCAGCGGCAGAATGGCGTAATTTTCATCCTGATATACAGGTGCAACCTTTTTAAACTTTACCAGCTTGGAGAATTTTACATATACTCCCTGCTGACCGTCCACAAAGCGGAGTGCCTCCACAGGCACCTTTATGCCCTTATACTGGCTGAAGAGAATTTCGCATTCGGCAATTCTGGTGTTGACTATATTCCTGCTCATGGTGGAGGATTTGAGAATAACAAGCACCATATCATCCTTTGGAACAAGCCTTTCCACTGTGACGGTCTGATACTGGCCCGACTCCACATCTGCAGAAAGTTTTACCTTCTGGCCTTCGTACAGCTTTTCTGCCTGCTGCGGTGTAACATAGGTGCACAAATTCCATTTGTAGTTTGTTATTACCTTGCCGTATACAGACTTTGTGCTTTCCTCTGCAGGGTCTGTAAGCAGTTTTAAACCCTCGGCATATGACATAACCTCGATTTTTTCTGCATCCGCAATATCTTCGTATCCGTCCACATAGTTTACAAAATATCCCGAGGACGGGCTGTAAACCGACTCTGTGGGAGAAGAAATCTGACCTTTTACATCGCTGTTTTTAGCCTCCAGCTCTGCAATTGTTGCAGATATGTCCCCCTTGCGGTTCATGGCGGTATTTATCTTGTTGAGATGCAGTGCCATCTCCATCATATCATCATACACGTTGCCAAAGCTGCCGCTGGCCATATCCTGTGCAAAGGCTGCCATACTGTTGCTGAGCTCCCTGCGTGTGATGGATATATCCACATTTACCGAGGACATAAAGTTTTCAGCCTCTTTAAGCTTTTCTATCTGGGTGGCAATGTCATTTGAGCGATAGATAAGGTCGATATCCTTCTGTGAAGAATAAACCTGGCCCACCAGCATACCGCTGGAAACTCTGGCACCGTTTTCTACATTATAGTAGAAATATCCGCCCGAATTATCATCCATAACCGTTTCGTCACGGCAGATAATGCCCATTGAGATAATGCTGTCGTTTATATATCCCTCTCCGGCCTTTACCGTTTCGATTTTGTTGCGGTTTATAAGATACCACTGCACGACAAAGAAAACCAACAGCAGAACGACTGTCAGCACAGGAAAAAACAGATTGCGTTTTTTTCTTTTTCTTCTTTCTGTCATCTAATTATCCTTTAAAAAATCTTCTGCAAGGTGTACTGCCTTTGCCTTGTAATCCTCCTCGCCGTCAACAAAAAGCCAGTTTATATCTTCCATACGGTTAAACCATGTAAGCTGTCTTTTTGCATAGTGGCGGGAGCTTTTTTTAAGTGTGTCAATACACTCGCAGAGTGTCTGTTCCCCGTCAAAATAAGGGAAAAACTCTTTATAGCCTATAGCTGCCGCAGAGTTTACAAAGCTGTCTTTGTTTTTGTATACATACTCTGCCTCTTTAAGCACCCCAAGCTGTACCATAACATCCACACGCCTGTCGATATTTTCGTAAAGCTTTGCCCTGTCCGCAAAGCCTGTTGCCAGAAAAAGCACATCGTACGGTTTTTCCTTTGGCTTTGAGGCGGCAATCTGCTGTGACATTGTAACGCCTGTTGTATGGTATATTTCCAGTGCACGCATAACCCTTACCGCATTGTTGGGGTGAACTGTTGCGGCATATTGGGGGTCTATAAGGACAAGCTGTGCGTGCAGCCATTCCTTGCCATTTTCTTCCAGCTGCTGTTCCAGCTGTTTTCTCACCGTTTTATCGGAGTTCTGCTCTGTAAAGGTTATTCCGTTTACAAGGCTTTCTATATACAGTCCCGTGCCGCCCACTATAAGCGGAATGCTGCCCCGGGAGGATATTTCTTCTATTTTTTCTTTTGCCAGACGGGTAAAAATCTCCACATTGTACGGCTGTGACGGGTCGAGAAAATCCACAAGGTGATGCTTTGCCGCCGCCTGTTCTTCCTTTGTGGCCTTTGCTGTGCCCACATCCAGATTTTTGTACACCTGCATACTGTCTGCGGAGATGATTTCGCCGCCGAACTTCTGTGCAAGCACCAGAGACAGGCCTGTTTTACCGCTGGCTGTAGGGCCGCAGATTACTATTATTTTTTTACGCTCTTCCAAACTGTCTTTCAATCTCCTTTTTGGTGAGTGATATAATTACAGGTCTGCCGTGCGGACAGTACAGAGGTATTTTTTCCGCAATGATGTCCTGCACAAGACGCTTAAGCTCGTATTCTGTTGCCTTGTCTCCTGCCTTGATGGCACTGCGGCAGGCAACCGAGTGGAAAATCCACTCCTGTTTTTCCGATATTTCCGCACTGTTGCCCTGGCTGAGATTGTGGGCAATTTCCTCCACAAGACTCTGCGGGTCCTCGCTGGAAATATTCATAGGCACAGCACGCACAATCACGCCGCCAATGCCCATATCGTCAATGATAAAGCCGTTGTCCTCCAGCAGCTTTATATTGTCCATAACAGCTTCTTTTTCCCTTGCGCTGAGGTTTACCCCCACAGGAGAAAGCAGCATCTGATTATCGTTGTTCTGGTTTTTCTTAAGTTTTTCGTAAAGGATACGTTCGTGGGCTGCGTGCTTGTCTATAACCACAAGGCTGTCACTGCTTTCGCAGAGAATATAGGTGTTGAACACCTCGCCCACCACACGTATATCATACATAAAATCGCTGTCGTTTTCTGCAGTTTTATGCTGAACCACAACTGATTTTTCTTCTGTGTGGTTATCAGAAGTACATTCAGAGGTATATTCAGCGGTATTTTCCGCAGCAGCTTCCTGCGGTTTTACAGCTTTTACAGCTTTTTCGGGTTCTTCGTAAGGGATAAAAATATCCTTTTTGGATGAGTAAGAGGTATATCCGCCCGAGATTTCGTATTTTGGATTTGACGTACAGGATATACCTATATCGTCATTTTTAAGAACATTTGCATCTGTCTGATATCTTTCTCTGAACTCCTGTGCGGAAACGGTTTTAAAGGTTTCCTTTACAGGATTGATGCTGATTTTAAGGTTAGCTGCAGAGGCTGTTTTTGCTTCTGCTGCAACTGCAGACTGAATTGTCTGCTGTTTTATATTTTCCGTATCAACAAAGAACTTTTGCTGTACGGTGTTTTTTATATTTACCTGCTTTATGTCCTGATTGTCTGCCAGAGCATTTTTAACTGCTCTGTATACAGCGGAAAAAACCTCGCTTTCGTTTGCAAAGCGTACTTCGGTTTTTGCAGGGTGAACGTTTACGTCCACGCAGTCAAAAGGCATTGTTATATCCAGCACATAGCCCGGAAACTTGCCCACCATAACTGTGCCCTTGTAGGCATTTTCCACCGCTGCAAGCACAGTTTTGTTTTTTACATATCTGCCGTTTATAAAGGCAAACTGCATATTGCGGCTTTGTCTGGAATAGTGCGGATAGGTTGCAAAGCCCTTTACCACATACTTGCCGTCTGAATAGTCAACAGCACAGATTTCCTTTGCAAAAGACGCACTGAAAAGACTGGCAATTGTGTTTTTAAGTTCTCCGTCCCCTGCTGTTGTAAACACCACCTTGCCATCTTTTTTGAAGGTAAAGGAGATGTGCGGATTTGACAGGGCAAGGTTTGTGAGAATTTCGTTTATATAGCCTGCTTCGGTAGCGTCCTTTTTGAGGAACTTCATACGGGCAGGGGTATTGTAAAACAAATCACGGATGATAAATCTGGTGCCGTTTACAAAGGGTTTGATTTCTATGCTTTTTTCCTCGCCGCCTTCAATTACATACTCAACGCCAAAATCCTGCTCGTCGGTTTTTGTGGTGAGTGTAACCCTTGAAACGGAGGCAATGGATGCAAGTGCTTCGCCGCGGAAACCAAGGCTTGCAATACTGTCCAGGTCCTCTTTGTTGGAAATTTTGCTTGTGGCATGGCGGATAAAGGCTGTTGCAACATATTCGCTGTCTATGCCGCAGCCGTCGTCCTGAACCAATATCTTTTTTATGCCGCCGTTTTCAATATCAACAGTGATATTTTTTGCGCCTGCATCTATGGAGTTTTCCACCAGTTCCTTTACAACCGACGCAGGTTTTTCCACAACCTCGCCCGCAGCGATAAGCTCTGCGGTGGATTTGTCCAGTATATTGATTACCGCCATAAAAATCTCCTTTAAATAAGTGATTTGAGTTTGTTGAGAATATTGAGAGCCTCGATTGGTGTAAGCACATTTACATCCACCTTTTCCAGCTCTTTTATAATTTCGTTGGGAACTTCCCTTTCGTTCTGTTCCACAATCATCGGAAGTGCATCCTCAAAGGAAAGCTGACGTACAGCCATCTTTTCCCTGCGTGCGTTCTCCTCCAGTTCCGCAAGGATAACCTTTGCCCTTTCGATAACAGGGTCCGGCACACCTGCCAGCTTTGCAACCTGAATACCAAAGCTGTCGTCTGCACCGCCCTTTACAATTTTACGCAGGAATGTAATTTCGTCCCCACGTTTTTTTACAGCAATATTGTAGTTTACAACACCGACAAACCTGTTTTCCATATCGGTAAGCTCGTGATAATGGGTTGCAAACAGTGTTTTGCAGCCGAGATTGTTGTTTTTGTCGTAAATATATTCAACAACCGCCTTTGCAATGCTCATTCCGTCAAAAGTGGATGTACCACGGCCGATTTCGTCCAGAATTACAAGGCTTCTTGTTGTTGCGTTTTTAAGAATTTCGCTTACCTCGCTCATCTCTACCATAAAGGTGGAGCGTCCGCTGGAGAGGTCGTCAGAGGCACCGACACGGGTGAAGATTGCGTCCACAACCGAGATTTCTGCCTCTCTTGCAGGTACAAAACAGCCTATCTGTGCCATAAGAGTAATGATTGCCACCTGACGCATATATGTTGATTTACCTGCCATATTAGGACCTGTGATTATGCTTACACGGTTTTCTGTGCAGTCCAGCAGAGTGTCGTTAGGGATGAAAATTTCGTCCCTGAGCATAGCTTCCACAACTGGGTGACGGCCATCCTTTATAAAGGTTTTATCCCCTATATTGATAACAGGCTTTACATAGTTGTTCTTTATGCTTGTTTCAGAAAATGCAGCCATAACATCCACATAGCTGAGCGCCTTTGTGGTGAGAAGAATTTCCTTTGAGCTGTCGCTGATTTTTTTAAGCAGGTCGTTGAACAGTTCCTTTTCCAGTGCCAGCAGTCTGTCGCTTGCGGAAAGGATTTCCTGCTCCAGTTCTTTAAGCTCCTCGGTGATGTATCTTTCCGCACCTGCAAGGGTCTGCTTGCGGAAAAATGTAGGCGGCACAAGGTTGAGGTAAGAACGGGTAACCTCGATATAGTAGCCGAAAACACGGTTGTAGCCTATTTTGAGCTTTGGAATACCTGTCTCCTC
>JAFSFT010000031.1 GCA_017435045.1 Oscillospiraceae bacterium | reverse complement strand
TCTCCGCTCTGGCCCCAGCCATTATTATGACGTTCCCGGTGTTAGTGAGGTTCCTGCTTTGTATAATGCCTGGTTAGAGATGTTGGGCAGAGAAACTGATAATGCTGTGGAAAAATTCAACTCTCTGGTTCAGCCTTTTATTTACACCTATGATGCTGATTCCGATTCCTATACTTCTCCCGATAGCAGTCTATCTGATTACGTCTATGATTTTTATCATATTACAGGAAAGCATATTGATTATTTATCATACGACGGAGACGAGTTGTTTGCTTTGGGATATCCTGCCGAAGAAACCTACAGCCGCACCGAAGTAGAATCCATACGTTCAGAATATGACCGCCTGAAAACACAATACTTACCACAGGCAAATAATTTTGTAAAAGGTACTGTGGAGTATTACTTGAATAAAACAATAGCTAACAGTAACGGCAGTAATAATATAACTTCAAATAGCACCATTAGTAATATACTTAATTCTGTTTTTGCAGATGTTACAGAACCTCTTGGCAACAGACTTGAAAACGAGCTTAAAACAGCTATAGATTCAGTGATTTCGCCCGAGTTCAATCAGTACAAAAATGCCCTTATTTCTGCAATTTCTTCAGATAATGTTACGTGGGCATACATTATGGAAGCCGTTTCTGATTATGACGATATAATTTCACAGCTTTCAAAGCTTGATTCCGCTTTGAAAGAACTTGAAGAATATCCAGGTAATCATATCTTCACCTGGGAAGAAATAGCCTATGCCGTACAGATATTCATCGGCGAAGTTCATGGTGGGAAATACTCAGATGAAGGAGACGGCTTTTATAACTTCTATCTTTCAGAAGATAATATGTTTAAAAATCTGGTATCTCTTTACAGCGATACGGTTGAATATGAAGTATATAACCGCGGCGGCACATGGCGATATGCACCATATAACGTGGAACAAGGACCTATGCCGGAACTCAATCTTGGTCTTATAACAGTTGTATTTAACAGCGGTGATGACCATACAAATTACTCCATATCCCAATGGAAAACCTGTTACATGAATAAAAAAGAACATTGGTGTTCTTTACACTCATATTCCTGCGGCACATATCACGATTTTCTCATCCGTGCTAACGGTAATTTCAGCCCGGACAACGGTATTACACCGCTGTACAACCTTGCAGTTGATAACAACAAGTCTGTACAGACCGACCGTTCAATTATGTTCCGTCAGCTTGTAAGGGATATGAAACTTTCCAAATACAGTGCCGAAAGCTCGCTGGAAAACATCAACCTTGATATACTGGGCGAATACATAGGCAAGACAATGTACGGCCAGACGTTCCCTACTGTTAACAAAGAACTTGGTGCATCTGTTTCCGTAACAGATTCCTCTCTGGCTGAAGCAATGCCTGCCGTACCTGAAAACTTCAGCTACGACGAAGTTGAAATGCTTCTCCTTGAGATAAACTATGTTAAAACTGCAATGGAAAGCTACAAGGACAGCCTGCGTACCGCATTTATGCTGTGGGCAGCAAGTGCAAACGGCACAAAGGATGCCTATGCAGCAGTTGCCAAAAACTATACAGGCACAATTGATGATATGATGGCAGAGGCCAACCTTAAATCCGGCAACCTCTACTACGACATCTATACAAAAGTGCAGGACATTCTCTTACGTTTGAATGGCACAGCAAATAATCTTAATCTGATTATGGATGAAAAACCGGATGAAGAAACCGATGCTGGTGCTGAACAGCCCGCAGAAACATCTGTTGTAGCTGCAGAAAAGCTCAAAAACGCACTTATCCCTCTGGCAAGCGACTTTAAATATCTGGTTACATTAAGTACACCTGTTACAGTTTCCCGCCTTACCCTCAGCAGTGAACAATCCGTTATCGGCGACATTCACTCTCTCTATTCCTTCGGCGAAAACTTTGCTGCTGTATCCTATGCTTTCAACAGCAGCAACAAAGGCACTGTATATACACAATTTACAGTACCGGAAGCAGACCTTATGCAGCAGGCAATCAACGCAGCAGTTGAGGGCGGTGCAACCAACAACCCTGCTGATGCAGTTAACAAAGATGCATTTGCAATTATGTCCGACTGCTACGGTTTTGCAATTGACGTGCTGCTGAGAACCAACGCAGAAGGCACAAACCTGCTGCTGCAGACAGACCAGAAACAGAGAATATACGACAGCCAGTACGGCGAACCCGAAACTCTGGGCGGTGGCAGTGCTATCACCTACAAAACAGGCGATATGACAATGGCACAGCTTGAAGAAATAAACAAAAATATGCGTGTTGTATTTACCGATACAGCAACAGGCGAAATTCTTGCCTGTGCAAAACCTTATGCACTTGAAGAACCTGTAGAGGACGAATTTGGCATCTACACAGATGAAACCGAAGAAGAACCGGAAACAGGCACAGAAGGCGAAAACGGCGAAGAAACCACAGAAAAACTGCCTGAAGAACTTATGGGTAAGCTGTATCTCTGTGACTACACAATTACAGACAGCGGTATGCTTTACTTTGGCGATTTCTACGACAGAGCCAATATCAAACCACTTGTAAAGAATGAATCAACACCTATTACAGTGCTTGTATATCTTGACGGCCACACAATCAACAACAGTGCTGTATCCGGCTTTGCAGACCTGCAGGTAAACCTTAACCTCCAGTTTGCAAGCGATGCAGAACTTATCCCTACATGGGGCTACGAAGTTGATTATATGAGACCTGAAGAAGATTCCGGAAAAACAGAAACTGATACAGACACAAAAACTGAAACAGACACAACTACAGGCACAGAAAACGGCAGCGATACAAACACAGATGCCGATGCTGAAAACGGCGGCACAGCAGCATAAACTGATGTGCACAAAACATTAGTCAAAACTGTAAAAAACCAAAATCAATCCCCCTTGCTTAACACGGCAAGGGGGATTTTTTATTTGTATACGAAAGTTTTTCGGATAAATTACGCAATAAATTTTGTTTAAAACCGCAACAAAAAAAATGACACAGCAATTTTCATTGCTGTGTCATTTATCATTTTACAGGTCAGAACTCGCTGTCTGCTATGCTTACTTTTTAATTGTAATTTTAATTGCAAGTTTAGCACCGGAGCCGTCCTGTGCCTGTGCTGTAATTGTAACGGAGCCTGCTTTTGTAAACTCGTTAACTGTTACAACACCGTACTGGTCAACAGTTGCAAGGGATGCATTGTTGGATGTCCAGAGCAGGTTGTCGGCTGTGCCGTAGCGGGATTCTGCTGTTGTTTCTTCCTTGAAGCCTTTGTTTGTTACAGTAAGTGTGTAAGCTTCGCGAACATCAATAACCATTGGCTGTCCGTCGATATCTGCACTGTTAACTGTGATGGAAGAAACTTTTTTGTCGTTTTCATCAACAAGACCAATCTTGTCAACAGGTCTGTCAATGTATACATATACAGAGTCGGAGATATCTGCACCAAACTCGTCACGATAGTTAAGTTTTGCTGTTACCTTTACCCAACCTGTGTATGGATTTACAAGTTTAGCAGCTGGAGCTTTAACTGCAAGAGAACCGGACTTGTTGATTGTTACGCCAAGAGCTTCAAGTTCTTCTGCTGTCAAAACAACATTGTCGGAGTATTTATCTTCAACTGCTTCAACTGTGTAAGCTACTGTTGCGTTCTTAGCCTTGTTTGGCATAAGTGTTGCAGAAAGCTTAAGGTTTTTGCCCCATGGTACAACCACTGTGCCCTGTTCGCCGCCGTTTGCTGCGTTTGAAGGAACTGTGATGTGTACTTCGTAAGCTGTTGCAGCTTTTGCAATTGTTACAGAAAGCTTGATGGACTTGTTGCTGCCGTCAGTTGTCTTACCTGTAATGTTAACCTTGCCTGCTTTGCCCTGTGGAATAAGCATAATGGAGCCATCTGTTGTGTAGTAGGTAATATCCTTCTTAGCATCATATTTTTCCACTTTGCTGTCACCGATGCCCATATCGCGGATTTCAAGGAGAGATGGGTCGGAAACTTCCCAGATCATATCAGGGATTGTAGGTGCGCCGCCTGTAGATTTAAGGCTGTAGTCAACAACCATTGATCTGTTAAGGTCAACTGTAAATGCCTTGCTGTCAGCAACAACATTTGTTACAGGAGCTTTAACTGCTGCAACTGTTACGTTTACAGACTGTGCAACCTTGGAGCCGTCCATTGCAGTAATCTTAAGCGTTGCTTTGCCCTGTGCTTTAGGTGTTACAAGGTAGCTGCCGTCTTCCATTGGCTGTACATCCAGTATTGCAGCCTTGCTGCTGATTACTGTGTAAGCTGTTGTTGCATTGTCTGCATCTGCTTCCACTCTGAATGTAAATTCGCCTGCAAATGGGTTGAGTGCTGCACCAAGTTCGCCGATTTCTGTGCCTTCAAGGAGAAGTTCGCCTTCGGATGTCTTGTTGTCTGCAAGAACAAACTTGATATCTTTCTTGTCAAGCTTATCAACAACACGCAATGTCATGGAGTCGCTGATGTATGCCTCTGGAGAATTGATATTCCAGTATCTGAGTTCAAGTTCGTACTCTGTGCCTGTCTGTGCATCCTTAGGAATTACAATCTGGCTCTTAGCGCCTTTTGTAACGATAAGGTCAGTTTCTGTATCTGTATCTGCAAGGTACCAGCCCTTGTGTACATTTACATTGAGTTTTGTAACCCTGGCGTTGTTGAGGATTTCCACAACATCAACCTTGGAGCCTGCTGCAACTTCAACAACACCGTTTTCAAGTGCAACTGTTGCAGGCATTTCGATTCTGATTTCTTCAAGAGGAACGTAATCCTTGCCTCTTATCTGGATATAAACTGACTGTTTAAGTTCCGGATTTGCTTTGGAAACTGCTGTAAGGGTGTAGTTTTCGCTTGTTTTGTGGCTGGTGAAAGTAAACTGTTTAAGTACTTTGCCTTTTGCGTCAACCTGTTCTGCACCGTCTATGCTTGCATCTTCAACCTTACCGTCTTCCCACTTGGCAATATAGAATGTGTAGTCAGACAGTTTGGAATCCACTTTGGATTTTGCATAGAATGCAACTTTTGGTTTTACTTTAACGCCTTTTGCAAGGTCGCCCTGGAATACCCAGATGTCAGCACCTGTTTCTTTGTCTTTAAACTGGGCTGTTGTGCCGGATGTTGTAAGTTCAATTTCGGTTGGAAGCTGTTTTACAGTAACCTTGATTTCCTTGAATTTCTTGGAGCCGTCAAGAGCTTCTGCACGAACGGAGAATGTGCCAGGTTTTTTAACCATAAATGCAACCACGCCGTTGTCGCCCATTGTCATTTCAACATCTTTTGCGATAGAACCTTTTACGCTCCATGCTACGTCGCCGTAAACGCTGTCGTAATCTTTTTCGCCCTCTACCATTGCATATGGTGTTGCTGTAAGGTGGAAGTAGATTGGTTCATCGCCCATTGTTTCTTCGATTGTCTTATCAAGTGGTTCAACGCCGTTTACTGCTACACGGCCGATGTCAACGCCTGCTGCTGATTCTTTTACAAGAATGTAGATGTAGTCGTATTCACCGCTGCCGTCCATTGCGTATACACCAACTTCGATTGGTTCAGGACAAGCCTTCAGAGCTGTTACCTTACCGCCTTTTACTGTAAGGTACTGGCTGTAGAGTGGATTTACTGCCCACATCAAAGATTTATTTGTTGGTGCCGCAGGGTTAAGGTCTGCTGTAAGTGTGCCGTTTTTGCCTGCTGCAAGTACATATGTGTTGTCAGATACTTCAGGAAGTTCTGTAGAGATGATGATATCTTCCACAATTGTACCTGCTGTTAC
Organism: Oscillospiraceae bacterium; assembly: GCA_017435045.1. Taxonomy (GTDB): domain Bacteria; phylum Bacillota; class Clostridia; order Oscillospirales; family Ruminococcaceae; genus RGIG3102. The sequence continues at coordinate 88,710 of JAFSFT010000031.1, read as the reverse complement.
AGTCATTTTTGCAGATTTGCCGCTGCCGTCAAGTGCTTTGGCTGTAACTGTAATGCTGCCTGTGTTGCCCACAAGTCTTACTGTAATTGTGCCATCGTCATTTTCAACAACCTCAAAGTTTTCGTTTGCTGTTGCTGTGATATCCATATCAGAATATCTGCCGTACTGGCTGTATGCACCTGTGTTAAGTTCAACCGCATTGTATGGGCTTGCAAACAGTCTGCATTCTGTTACGCCTGCAATTGGGTCAAGAACAATTTTGTCTGCAACATCAAATATGTCATTTACAACTGTAAATGTTACATATGGTGCTTTTTCGTCATAAACCGCAACTTTAACGTTTGTGCCAACTTCCATTTCGCAGTCGTCATCAGGGTTGGAGTCTGCTATGAGATATACATAGAATTCTCTGTTGCTGAGTGCTGATGCATCAAAGCCTTTAACCATTGTAATTTCGCCTGTTGCAGGGTCAATTTCCATGCCTTCAGGCAGTTCCATAAGACATTCTTCAAGGATGTCTGTTGCCGGGTCGTATTCTTTGCTGAGTGCTGCAAATGTGTATTCTTCTGCTGGCCATGCACTGCCGTTTACCCATTTGATTGCAGGTTTGATAACAGTATCTTTCTTTGCATCTGGGATAAGGAGGAGTGCATTGTTTGTTGTGTAATTGCCTTTGTATTCAACAGCAGCATCTGTTGCACGCTGGCTTACCTTAACTGTAAATGTTACAGATTTGGATGGGTCTGTGATGCTGCAGATGGAAACTTCTGTTTTGCCGTTGCCCATTGCATGGAGAGTTACAGGTGTAATGCCTGTTTCTTCGTCTGTGAAAGCGATATCGTTTTCAACAATATCAGCATCGTCAATATAGATTGCAATGCGTCTTTCTGCCTGTTCAAATGTAATTGGGTCAAAACCGCCCTCTACCTGAACAGTTAATGTTTCGCTTACAGGAGCTACAATCTTATCCATTTCGATTGTGTCGCCGTCTTTGATAACTGTGCCGTCTGCCTTTGTAACGGTGATACCGCTGATAAGAGCAAAGTCGGTTACATATTCAAATTCTTCGCCAATCTTGGATTTGATTTTCTTGAACTGTGCTTCTGTACCTGTGTAGAATGCTTCGCCGTAGATAAGTCCGCCGTCGTCGTCTTCCTTAGGATTTACAAAGTAAGAGCCTACAAATGCTTCTTTACCGATTGTTGTAAGGCTTGCAGGGATAAGCACTCTCTGCAGGTTACCGCAGCTGTAGAATGCCATATCGCCAACCTTTTTAAGTGTGGATGGCAGTTTGAGGTAACACATATCGTAAAGGTCTGCAAAGGCATTGTTGTCGATTGTTTCTATGCCTTCCGGTACGAGTACTGTGTTGCCGTTAAGGGCAGCATTTGCTGCTTTAACGATTGTCTTGCCGTCCTTTGTCATAAGGAAGCCGTTTTCGTAGATGTATTCTGTGTTGTTTTCGTCAACAACAAAGGATTCGATAAGGCAGCTGTTGAATATTGCATCGGAAGCAAATTCTGTTACATTTTCGTGGATGTGGAATCTGAAACCTGTATGTGTAATAACAGCGTCAAATACGCCTGATGGAACAACTGTTACGTTTTCAGGGATATAAACGTCTGTTGGGCCCTCTGTATCGTTTACAAACCAGAGGAAAGGTACACGGAAGATTTCGTCGCCTTTGATAAGCATGCCGTCCACGGAGGAGTAAACCTTGTTACCTTCTTCCACCACATAGGATGTAATGTCCCAGCAGCCAGGTTTAAATGCGTAAGCACCGATGTATTTTACAGATGCAGGGAATACAATTTCGCCTTTCAGTGCTGCCATATCTGTAAAGGAGCTATCACCGATTGTTTCCAGTTTGGATGGGAGAACAATGCTTTCCAGTGCTGCGCCGCTGAATGTATATTTGCCGATTGTTTTAAGATTTTCAGGGAGGTTGATTCCTCTGAGGGATGTAAATCCGCGGAAGTTGTAGTCGCCGATAGATGTAAGTGTATCAGGCAGAACAACTTCAGCTACATTTGAGTATTCGCTGAACAGGTATGTACCAAGTGTTGTAATACCGTCTGCCACAACAATTGTTGTGATTTCGTCTTTGAATTCTTCCCAAGGTGCTGTGCCTGCTTTATAGTTGCTTGTTGCACCGCTGCCGTTAAGGGTGAGAACACCGTTTTTGTATGTCCAGTTTACATTTTTGCCGCATGTGCCGCCAACAGCACCGATTGTATCAACAAAATATGCACCGAACTGATATGGATATGTTGCGTATCTTGCATAAGCCACACCGTCAAACAGCTTATAGCCCATGTATTCAAGAGTTACAGGTTCATAGCCGTATTCTGTTTCCAGTGTGATGTACAGTTTTTCGCCAAGGCGTGCTTTGAAGAATTCGCCTTCATCAGGGTCACCGATGATAATTTTGCCGCCTTCAGGCTGTGTAACTGTAGGGATATCCACCAGCACATCGGTTGTAACTGTTACATTGTCAGGCAGTGTGCCTTCAAATATATCGTCCCATTCTTCCTGTGTGCCGCTGTAGTAGATTTCGCCTCTTGGGTCTGCAAGTGTACCATCTTCAATGGTTGTTACCGAAACAGGAATCTGCATTCTCCAGAAGTCTGTAAATGCACCTTCGCGGATTGTCTGCACTGTTTCTGCCATGGAAACTTCGTTCAGGGATATACCCTTAAATGCATTTTTGCCGATTTCTGTAATGCCTTCGCCGATAACAACAAGGTCATAATATTCAAAATCTGCCCATGGTGCACGGTTGTAGTATTCAACCATTTCCTGGCCGTTTTCGTTTACCCATGTTTCTTCATTTATTTCAGGTTCTGCAATTGCGCCTTCGCCTTCAAATACAAGCTGGTAGTCAGAGTAATATGTCCATGTTACGTTTTCGCCGTAGTAGCCAACATCTTCTGTTGCACCTGCACGGCCGCTTGCAATTTCAAATACATGGCTGCCAACCAGTTCTTCGTAGTCAAAGTCGCCTTTAACTGTTACAAACTGATTCCAGTAATAGTCATGTCTCTGATAGTAAACAGTGCCTATTTCAGCGTCTGTAAATGCGTTGTCAATTGTCTTGAAGCGATGGTGGAAGTAAACGCTGTCAAGCTGTGTATCTGCAAATGTATCTTTGCCCAGGTTTCTTACTGTAAAGAGGTATGCTTCTTTGATATCACTGCCTGAGAAGATATTTTCAGGGATTACATTTCCGCCCTTATTGCTGTCGTATCTTGGTGCAATGGTTATGTTGTAGTAACCAAAGCCACGTTCGCCCATTGTTTCAAGATATGGACAGTTCTGGAATACATTTTTGCCTGATTCCACAATGTGATAAAGGTCAACAGAAAAGAGTTCTTCGTTATCTGCAAACGCTTTATCACCAATTTTTTCTACACTGTGTGCACGTGCATATTCAAGCACAGGGCTGTTGGACAATGCTTTTGCTGCAATTTCCTTAACCTCAACTTCAATGCCAAGAAGGTTGTCGAAATCTTCGATTACAGAGTTTTTACCGTCACCGACTGTTACATCTTCGCCGTAGATATACAAGAATCCTGCGTCGTAGATGCGGCCGTCTGTAATTTCGTCCAGAAGTTCTGCTGTAACCTCAACTTCTTTAAAGAAGTCTATATAGATATCGTCATCGTCGTAGTAAATTTCGTAGTAATCTTCCTCTTCAGGTGGATAGTCGCCGCCCTCGTCATCGTAGATAATTTCTTCAACGATGTTGATTGGAACAATTACACGCTCAACGCCTGTTTCTGTATAGATATAGAATGGGATTTCGTATACACCGTAATCCGCACTGTGTGGATAGAAGCGGTAGTAAGGTGCTGTTGGGTCCCATACTGCCATACTGCAATGGAATACGTCAGGTATTTTGGATGTATCCGGAACTACATATGTATCGTTGAGATTGATATATCTGCCGTATTCATCGTAGAAATCAATTCTGATTTCCTGCCAGCCAGGTGTAGCCTGGAATTTTTCGATTGGGCGTTCGTTCCAGTCTTCGTTGTCTAATGTACCTGTTACCTGGCCTTTGAATTCTGTGTAGCTTTCAGGTACCTGAGATTCTGTTGTAGAGAAATTAACAAATGTGTAATATTCATCGCCTATATAGAACTGAACGTTTTTAAGGTATTCAAGTATATATTCATTTATTGAATGGAATACATAGCTGCCGTAGTCTGTCTTATAGGACAATATTCTTTCGTTATCCCAGCTTCCGGATGTGTAGTAATCTTCAACTATATTGCCGTTCTGGTCCTTGATGTATATTTCTCTGTAGCCAAACATAGGAACACTTACATTGTAGTCTGTAATTTCCACAAAGCTGCCGTTTTCATCAAGGTAGCCTACTGTGCCGTTCCACTTATCGAGGCCATCCAAAGGCATATAAACTGTTTTAAGTTTGCCGTCTACAAGGAATGGGCAGTGATATATACCATTGCCTGTAGCCTCGCGGCTTATAAACATTCTGATTCTGCCCGGGTCACCGTAGTATCTGTTTACGGTGAACATTCTTGTATCGATGTTGCCGAGAGGAATAATTCTTGATGGGTCGATAATATTGCCGTCTGCGTCAACAAAGATAAGGTCTACAATGCTGCCGTTAGTATAATCAGTATCGTTCCAGTAGTCATTATTATCAAGACGCTGGCCAAGACCATCCGGTGCAGTCGAGTCGTATTCGTAAACTGCACAGTCAGAATCGCCTGTGCTTTCGCCGCTGCTTCTGTCAACAAGATTGAAATCCAAATGATATTTTATGCCGTCTGCAATAATGCATGCATACTGCTTAAAATTCTGGTCCATAAAGGAGAATTCCAGATTCCAGATTGTATCATCATCTGCATTTACGGAGGATAAAATTGCAGGAGAGGACATTTGAGGACTTCTTACAAAGTGTGCATAACTGCCGTCTGCATATTTAAAGCGGATGGAAAGCTTGCGGAAGCCCGGCACTACTGTGCTGTAATAACTGTGTTCGTACTCGTTGCCGTCTTCGTCTGTGATGATAATCTGACCATCTTCAAACTCAGTGCGGCGGATATCCACTTTACGCCAGTCTGTTACATACTGCAGTTCGCCTGTATTGTTGTCGTAGATACCAAAGCCTGCGTAAAAATAGCCTTTTTCGTAAGCTTCAGGCAGTCTCTCCATTACAGAACCGCCGAACATCTGGGCTTCAAAAGGTCTATTAAATCTGCCTTTAAGAATATAACCGACAATGTCGTCGTACAATACATATTCGCCTGTTGCTTCGTCAAGGTCTGCAAAAAGAAGTTCTGCAGTATAAGTGTCGCCGAAGTTGCCGCAGTATACAGGGTAGTCAACACCTGTGTATGTGTAAACATAAAGGTCTTCGTCTGTACCCCATGATACCCATGGATCATCGACAGGTTCTTCATCGCCGCCGCCAAAACCGTCTTCAAACAGTACATCGCAGCCGTTTGTGCATACTTCGCCGTCAGGATATGTGGAAACGATTGCAACATGGAACCAGCCCTGCTGTGCATATTCAGGGAATGCTTCAGCGATTTCTGCACCGTTAAATTCCACACCTGCAAGCACGTCGTTGTCATCAAAGTAATGTTTAAGACCAACCTGGCTTACAGCAACAAATTCTTCATTTTCATCCACATAGCCAATCCATACTGCAACTGCTGCGTCGCCGTTGGAGCCGCCGTCGAGAATCTGATAGCTTACTGTGTCGTATGCAGGAACAGTGAACGGACCGTTTGCTTCAAAGTCCCAGTTCCAGCGTGGACCAAGGTTTTCTTCTACAATCATCACTTTTGTAGAACTTATAATTTCATGATTCCAGTTTTCATCAGCAACAACAATATCAACCGGGAACCAGCCTTGCTCTACGTATTCCGGTGTTTGTTCTGCTATAATATTATAATCGAACGAACATCCCATTGGCCAGTTAGGTTCTACATCATCATACCAAATATTATGAATTATAATCTGGTCATAAGTATATCCACCATTTCCGTCAGGAAAAGGTGTAATAACCTCTCCCTTATATCCTTCCGACACGGCAGGATTTATTATGCCATATTCTGCTTCTCCGCCAACAGGAAGTGTTAACGGACCGTTTGCATCGAAATCCCAGTCCCATGATGGATGATTATATACTATTTTGCCTGTAAGCAGAAGATCTGTTGCGTTATAGCCTACTGTGTTGCCGTTTTCGTCAAGTTCGATAAATGCCACAGCAATAGAGCCTTTGTTTGCATAGTCAGGATAAGCCTTTGCAATTGCTGTACCGTTAAATTCAACAGAATAGATTATTCCGTTTTCTCTGTATACAGTAACACCTTCGTCACCAAATGATACAAAATCGCCATCAACTTCGCGGCCGAGAAGCACATTGACTGTGTGGTCGCTTGGATGGGTGTATGGCTTTACTGAATAATATGCCCAACCATTTACGGAAACGGACATTGGATCCAATTCTTCAAAGTTATAGTCCCACCATGCATTACAGAATGTGTCTTCTTCTTTAATTTCAAACTTTGTTAAATTTGTAAGCAAAAGTTCTCCGCCGTCGCAGAGGTATACGCAAACATAGAAATATCCTTTATCTGCCACTTCGGGATAATACTCATAAAGTGTGTTGGCATCAAATGTTACATCTGTAACAAGGCTGTTTTCTGTAGAAATGGAATAGCCGCCCTGTGCCACATATGCCACAAAGTTATCGTAATCGTCCAGCGTACCCACAAAAACTTCTGTATGCATATTGCTGTTGAGATTATTTTCTATTACAAAGTCATATGTTGCAGTGCCGCCAACAGGTACAGTTGGATTGCCGTTAGAGAAATCCCAATCCCACCACATTTCAGGCAGGTTGCGTACTGTAATCCATTCTGTGAGCGGATGCTCTGTGCCGTTGTCGTCTGTGTAAATAAAGTTAAGTTCGTAGCTGCCGTTTTCAACACCTGCAGGAATATCTGCTTCCAGACGGCGTGTGTCGTAGTTAACAGCCACGTTGAACAGTTCAGCATTAGGGTTGCTGTAATCAACGCTTATCTGTTCTGTACGTATAAGACTTCCGTTTTCGTGCAGGAAAACAAATTCTATATCATCCCACTTTGTAAATCTGCCTTCTTCAAGAAGGATGTAGTTATTTGTTTCGTTAAAATAACACGCATACAGCAAATCATCATAGTTAACTTCTGCTTCGCCTATAGGTAAAGCTACTTCTATAAGAACATCGTTAACCCAGAAGTTGAGATAATAATTAGCTGCAGGATAGTCGTGTGGTATTGTGCAGCTGATACCGTTATTGTCGTAGTCGTATATTAAGTCAATAAACGCTGCTGTGCTCTCTGTCGGGGAGATATTGCTGATATCAATTTCGTTATAAGATTCATCACGGAATATGATATCAATATCTGTACCTGGGGCAAATGAACCAACGCCGTCGTAATCAAAGAGGTTTATGCCATAGCCATCATCGTCGTATGCCCATACGCTGCCGTTGAATTCTGCAGGAATTTCCGGTTCAACAACTTCGCCGCCTTCGCCTTCTTCGCCGCCTGCTGTTGAGGATGGGCCAATTGGCAGATATGCTGTTACATACTGCTTGCCAATCCAGAAGCTGAGTTCGTACAAGCCTTCAGGATAGCCGTCGTGAACACTTAATGTAAGCACATTCTGGTCGTAGTCGTAACCAAAGTCAAATTCAGCCGCTGTGGTTTCTGTTGGACATACAAGGCCGATATCTATGCGGTCGTGTGCTTCGTCCCAGAATTTAAACTGAAGTTCTGTTGGTGTGCTGAACGCAGATTCGTGCTCTTTGACCAGAAGATTTCTGCCAAGGCCGTTTTCGTTGACTGCCCAGATTTCGCCGTTGAATACGTATTCGTCAGGAATTTCAGGTTCAACAACTTCGCCGCCGTACCCAGGCACCTGAGAGATGTTGAATGGCACTTTGTACCATCTGCAATCCTCTATTGTGTTGCCCAGAACAACAAGGAATGTAATTTCGCCTGTTGTTGCAGCACACTGTTCTTTCATAACAACGTTATAGTAGTCATCACGCATATAAACGTCGTACAGGCCTGCAGGCTGTAATATATCCAGCAGAGGCACTGCGTGCTCGCAATCCAGCACATTGCCGTTTTCGTCATAGAGACGGATGCCAAACTGATTGCCGCTGTCAGCTGTAATGGCAAATTCAGTAAGTGGTATTTCGGAATATTCATCTTCGCTTGGGCCGCTGAGTGCTACAGCACTGCCGTCAAGTTCAGATAAATATTCCTCAATCTCAAAGTCGAGGCCCTGTGACTCAACCTCAAACGCAAAGTTAAAGCTTATAAATCCATCGCCCTCTGTTGTGTTGGATGGTGCAAAATAAGCTATGCTGTCCACAAGACCGCTGTTGATAGGAGTAACTGTAAGTTCAGTTCCGTCCTCGTTGAGTTCCCATTTAAAGTTTTCTTTGTTTTTGCTTGATATGTTGGACATATCAAATGGCAGAGGTTCGCCGTTGTTTTCTACCTTGAGTGTAATAGGTTTGTAAATTGTTACACAGATAGGTTCTGCATCCATACAGGTGTTTTTGTCACCGTATACGTCCCAATAATCTCCATACTCTGTGTAGTAAGCAACTATGCCCTCATGCACAACATCAATTTCGTACTCGCCGCCTTCTTCGGTGTACAAAGTCAATGTAAAGTCGCCAAGAGCTTCGGGTTCCTCAAAGCTGAAGCCAAAACAGCCGTCATCATAACTGTCGCCTGCAAAACTGCCCTTGCTGGTTTCCCAGTCAACAACAGTCTGTGCCACATCGTCCTCGTAAACCCACACATCAAGCCATGTGTCGGTTACATTGAGATACAGCTTTGAACCGAGCTCTCTTCCGCCGCTCTCTGTTTCGTAATAAATACTTGTAGAGGAGCTGGCTGCACTCACTTCGCTTACAGCGTGTGCTGTTGGTGCAAACATTGTAAACACCATTGCAAAGCTGAGTACAAATGAAAGAATTCTTTTCATAAGTATTTTCCTTTCTTAAAAATTTTATAAATATCTGAATTACGTTTTTAACCGTTTTTGCAGAGGCTCTGTTTCAGCTGACAAAACCCGCGGCCATATTGCCGTTTAAAGACAACAAAGCCGCTTATCCCTGCTGCAAAACCGAGAGATAAAGCGTCGTTTTCATACATATTTACAGTTAACAATATTTTAACATATATTTCACATTTGTTCAATTGAATTAAGTCAGTTTGGTATGGCATCTGCAACAAATTTTATCGCCTTTTTTTACACAAAAAGCAATGTTTATTATATGTTTCACTGTGTTTTTTTCTCCCTCAGTCAACTTCGTTGACAGCTCCCTCGTCAGAAGGAGCCATACATAAAGTTTTTACACAAAAAACAGCGGTTATCATCACCGATAACCGCTGTATTGTGTTTATTTATATCTGCAGATTAAAAGCTTTCCATAATCAAAGGTTGCTATGCACAATCCCTGTCTTTAAGCTTTTTTACTGCTGTTTTGGAGTGTTGTTTTTATAGGTTTCTTTTATAAACTTCTGTCGGGAAATTACTGCCACAACAGCACCCACAACGATAACTATTGCAATCATGCCAACTACAACGTATCTTGTAAATTCGCCTATGCCGATGCCCAGCGAGGATTTGGTGCCTGTAACCACATATCTTGTGCCGTATTCGTCCATAAGACCTGTGTATTCACCCATCATATTTTCCGGGATGTATGCGTCCTGAACAACGTTCTGGTTTGGCACGTTTACTGCGATAACATATCCTTCTGCCACGCTGCCTGCACCAAAGGCAAAGTCTGCCCTGCCGTCGTTGTCGATAAGCACGCTGCCCAGATTTTTATATTCGCCGTTTACAAGAATATACAGTGTTGCATATTCTCTTGCGTACTGCATGCTTAAAGGCAGTTTTACCGCTGCGTCGTAATAGAATGGGCTTTCAAAGGTGAGGTCATAGCATTTTACATCGCCAAAGAAGGCTGTTTCTGCCTCTGTAAACTGGGTTTTTGGCACAATTGTAAAGGACAGGTTCATATCAACAACCTGTGTTTCGCCTATTGTGTCGCAGTTGATGTTCCATCTGCTGCCGTTTGTGGAGGTTACGTTAAAGTCTATGTCCTTGCCTGCCACACTTTCCAGAATGTCCTTATCCACAACATTTTCGCCCTTAAGCTGAATGTTTACAGTTGTGTCGCCGCCTGTGATATCCTCCAGCCTGTCGGCAGTTTCCTTGTTGCCTTTGTCGTTGTTGATGACAATGTCAACTGTGGTGTTGCCGCCGCTTTGGGTTGTGGTTGTTATGGAACCCTTGTTGGTTTCTACATTTTTATCCGTTGCAGACGGTGTGCCTGTGGATGGAGTGCCCGTTGACGGAGTACCTGTGGATGGGGCAGTTTCCAGTGTGCCCTCGGATTTTGAGTTTTCCTTGATATCGTCAACGTCCTGGTCCTTGCCTTTGTAGCTTACTGTGCTGAGATTGTTACAGCCAAAGTATGCATATTCGCCCACAGTGTCCACATTGTTTGCAAAGGTAACCTCTTTAAGGGAGGTACAGCCGTAAAAAGTCCATACAGGCAGTTTGTCTATACTGCATTTAAAATCCACCTTTAAAAGATTGTAGCAGTATGCAAACATTGACGGGCCCATGCTCTTTACGGATTTTGGGATTGTAACCGCTGTGATGTTTTCGCAGCGATAGAACGCAGAGGAGCCGATGGATTTTGTTTTGTCCGGAATTGTAATGGAAGAAAGTGCTGTGCAGTTTTCAAATGCGTTTGCACCGATGGTTTCCAGCTTTTGCGGAAGCACAACCGCTGTGAGCTTTTCGCAGTTTGAAAATGCGTAGTCGCCAATTTCCTTTACCGAGGACGGAATCTGCACTGTAAGCAGGTTGCTGCAGCCGTAAAATGCCGCACCGCCCACATTTGTTATGCCGTCGGAAATTACCACCTTTTCGATAAGGTCACGGCTGTCAAACCACGGGATATCCAATGTATCCCCAAAGTCGGTCATTTTGCCGCTGCCCTCGATTGTTAGGGTGTTGTTTTCCAGAATATAGGTTGCGTTGTCACCGCAGGAATTATCTGCGGCGTACACAACATTTCCCTGACAGACAAAAGCAAACAGAAGTGCTGTAAGGGACAGCATTTTTATTAACTTTTTAACGTTAAAAATCTTTTTCATAATGTTTCCCTTTTGTCATCAATTGGTTTTAAGGCTTGGCATAAGCCCTGCTGTGAGGGCTTATGCCATATTGCTTGAATTATGGGTTTACAATAACTACAGGTTTTGTGATTGTTACTGTATATGTAATGCCATCCTTGCCTGTAATACTGATTGTACTGTATGTACCGCTTGCCGATGTTCTTTCGTCAGTTGCCAATGTCTTGGATGTAACCTTACCGATATTACCGGAAGCTGTTGTGTTGGATTTAAATGTAAAGTCTACCTCGCCAATTCTCAGTGTAGCTGATGTAAAGTTATCGCCTGCACCGCTGAGTCTGAATGTACCTGTAGATACAGACAAATTGTAATACCACAGTCTCTTGCTGGATTTAAAGTAAGCTGTCATCTTATTATTTTCTGTGTCTACAGCATTTTTAACAGATGCACCATAGTTACTTGAAGATGCTACACCAGTAAATGATGTGCCTGCAGCAGGGTTTGTGGAAACAACTGTTACAGATGGCTGATTCCATTTTACAGTATATGTTGGCACTGTGCCTTTAAGCTGAATCTGGGATGCTGTTGGTGTGCCTGTTGTACCTGTGTATGTTACACCATTCATTGTAAACTGAATGCCTGTTATGTAGGTACCACAGTATACAAGGTTCATATCCTTAGTATCGTCCTCATAATCTACCATCTTATACTGTGTTTCGCTTAAGATATCTGTGCCATCCTCTGCTGTACCTGTTACAACTTTTTCTGCATCAATTGCTCTTGGGTCACCTTCGCCCGGCAAGCTGCTGCCTGTGTTGAACACACTTCTGTCAGGTGTATAGTTATATGTAAACTTAACATCTGTAATGCCTTCTACAGGGTTGCCCTTGATATCTGTGATGGTTACAACAAGGTCAGTTACATAGTGGTCTGTAAGCATTGGGTCTGTAAAGTTCCTGCTTGCACCTGTAATGGTAGCCTGAACGTTTTTGGAGATATCTGTAGATACCTGTGTAACTGCAGTTTCGCCGTCCTTGATTACCTCTGCAATAATGTATTTTTCAGTAATCTGTTCTTCTTCAAAGTTTTCATTTATACCAAGGTAGGTCATTGTTACATCAACAAGTTCCCAGTAGCCCTGCTGTGTGCCGTCCGGTGTAATCTTTGTGCCGTCGGCTGCTGTGCCGTATGGTGTAAAGTGCCATGTTGTAACATCGCCAACAGTGGAAACTGCTTCGCCATAAACCTGAATTTCAGTACCGTTTGTAACTGTGTTGTCAACACCGCGGTAGCGGATTGTTGCAACAAGGTCGCCAGGTGTTACCAGTTCGCCTGTTTCGGCATTGTAAACTGCCTCTGCCAGTGTTTCAGAGTTGCTTATCTGTACGCCAAATGCAGCATCGTTGTCTGGTCTGAACTGGAATTCTTCCACTGCAAGACCTACATATTTTGGTGGTTCAGGCGAGCTTGCTCTGATGGATGGAGACTCACCCTGTCTGATTGTGCTTTCGCCTGCACGGAAGAATGCAAAGTTGTAAACACCTGCACGCTGTACAAGGAAGTTACCCTCGTATCTGCCTGTATCTTCGTTCCATGTCATATCGCTGTCAAGAACAGTAAGGCCGTTTGTCTTGTGGCTGAAGCGGATTTTTGTGTCTGTAAGACCTTCCATCTCTTCGTCCTTGTCGTTATAAACCTCGGCGTAAACCTCAACTGTGCGTGGTTCTTCGAGGATAAAGTCTGTTTCAGACAGCATAACCTTTGTGGTCATACCAAGGTAGAGATGCAGCACTTTTGTTACTGCAGCAGGAACTTCGTACCATTCGCCGTCGATGATAAGATGTGTCATCTTGTAAGTACCGGAAGTTTCAAACCTTACGTTGGCTTTGTAGAAGTCTGTGCCTGCCTTAAAGTCGGTGATAATCTGCTGGCCGTGTTCGTTGGAGAGAACACCCTGGATTTTTGCAGGTTTGCGTGCAGAGGAAGCCATTACCAGTGTGTAGCTTGCATCAAGGTAGTTGTCCGCTGTCATATATGTTGCGGATGAACCGCCAAATACCTTGTCACAGGACAGGGACTTGATGCCGTAGCCCTTAACTGTTGCTACAAGTGGTTCTTCAAGGTCGTATTCAACACCATCGAGGAATACACTTCTGAGGATGTAGTTACCAGGAGCGTCAAAGTCCATTGTGGAGGTCCACTTGATGTTGTTGCTCTGCATTTCAAATGTAATTTCTTTTTCTCTTGTACCCTGTGTTTCGTTGATTGCACGGATAAAGTTTGCTGTTACCCTTTCAGGTTCAATGCCGTCAACTGTAAGTGTTACAAGGGTTGAGAAGTCTGTTTCTGTATCAAAGTCGAACTCGTCTTTGGAAAGTTCACCTGTAATAAGAACTTCCTCAAACTTGAGGTCTTCGTCGTCTGCAGGTGCCATCTGTTCATTGATGCCGAACTGCAGGTTAAGCTGACCCTGAATGTCAGCATCTGCCAGAACATCGGTATTTGTTACCTGTGTACCGTCAATATAAAGAATTGCTGTTATGCGTTCTGCTGTGTTCTTTTCCAGCTTTTTAACCGCATAGTAGCTTTCGCCTGTTACAAGGTCCTTTACAGGATTGCCTTCGGCATCGAGAATTTCTGTGCTTCTGCCGTTGAGTACCAGAGGAATGGTGATTTTACCTGTTTCCTGATATGCGTGTGCAACGTCCATGTCTGCATAGGCAATTGCTCTGCCTGCTGCATCCACAAATGCAACCTTCATTGCACCCATAACTTCCAGTGCTTTCTGCTGGATGATAGGGTCGTCTGCATAGAAGATATAGCAGCTGCCGTTGCCCTGTGTTGTACTGTTAGGGCCTGATGCACCATCGTTCCAGATTCTGTTTGCACCGTCGTAGCCTGTAACAGCGTCAATCATAATCGGCTCGTCGTTTTCGTCTGTTACAACGTTGCCGTCTTCGTCAACCTGTTCAACCTGTTCGATAATCGGGCTGCCTTCCAGCACGAGATATGCATTTGTTGCGTTGGTACGCAGCCACAGGTCCATTGCAAGGCCGTATGTGTCTGTTGCAACTGCGTCGCCGCCTGCAAATTCGCCGCCGTAGCTGCGGGCGTCGTTAACAGCCTCTTTGATGTAGTAAGGCTCTGTTACGCTTGTTTCTACAGAAGCTTTAACAGAAGCAGACATACCTTTAACTGTTGCACTGATTGAAACTTTTGGCACATACATACGGGAACCGGACATTTTTTCCATGTTGTAGATGGCACCCTTATGGATAACTGCCTTCTGTGTGCCAAAAATCATACCTGCAGCTTCGCTCATGCCAACGTCTTTTGCTGCAATGCCGTTGATTGTTGTGGACGGAATATCAACCATAAAGTTCATAATATGGGAGATTTCCTGCCATGTAACTGTACCGCCGTTAACTGTAACCTTATCGCTAAAAGATTTAAGTTCTGCAATGTACTGTTTAAGCTTTGTTCTGTCACTCTTATAGGTTGCAAGACCGTCAATTTTTACGTGACGTGCCTCACGCTCTGCATCTGTTGCTGCCAGAAGCTCTTCAATATCGTGGTAGATAATTTCTTCTTCTGCCATATGAGGATACTGGTGTATAACAGCCAGGTTGCAGAGAACACCGTCTGTTGCATCCACAAAATCCTGGAATTCCAGCATCATACTGTACAGCTTTGGAACATATACAGAAACGTCCGGAGAACCGCCGTTGAGCTTGTTGTCAACGAAAGCACCGATAAGACCGGAAAGTGCATCAAGGTTGTTCTGGTTTGAGATAAGCCCCTGATAGATGCTGTTTGCTGCTGACCAGTTGGTTTCGGCTTCTGCAAGCATATTCTGGTAATCGTTTGCACCTGTTACGTTTTTGTATTCAACAGCCGAAATAATCTTTACACCAAATCCGTCGTCGTCAGGCACAAGATATTCGCCTGATGCCTCGTCATATTTTGTGTAAAGCAGGCTGCTGGAGAACTTGTCAACACGGCCGTCCTTGCCGTATGTAACAACCTTAAGCGGTGCTGTAAGCAGGTCGCCTGTTGTGTTAAGTTCTGCAGGGCGTAGTGTAAGCTTGCCAAGACCGTAAAGAGGGTCGGAAAGGTTTACAAGGTTACCCCATGTAACGTTCTTTACCACAAGGTCTTTGCCGCTGTCCCCTACCTGGGATTTTTCTGGCTCGAGGCCATCAACATCCGAAAGGGCAATTTCAAGGTTGCCGTTTGCTGTTACTGTTGTCTGAATGTTTGAAACCTCAGGGTTAACAGAGAGGGAAACCCACGCAAATGTTGCAGAAGTTGCCATAATTGCCGATATTACAAGCATCATAACCGCTGCCGCGACCTTTTCTCTGAGCCGTGGCAGAGCAGCTTTATACGCCTGAATATACTTTTGTGTATCAGTCATGATTCTGCTGAAAGCCTCCTATCTATAGTTTACGAAAAATGTTTTGTATGCGATTGATAAATTGTTGCCCTGCTGCATCTGCAGACACATTCTGTAAACACCCGCTCTTGGGTATTTTGTGCCTGTAGACAGGCTGAGCTTTGTTGTGTCCTGTGATATCACACCTTTAAATGCTGCTGCATCAACAGGAACATAGCTTTCGCCATTGTAGTATTCCACTGTGTAGGAAACCACAGGGCCTGCTTCTGTTATGGTTGGTATAATATCAAAATCTATTGCATTGTCGGATGACAATATAATCGTGTGTGGCTGGGTGCCTGCAAAGGTGGTGTTGGACATATCCTTAACCTCTGTTGTCTGTTTGCCCTTTACGCCCGAGCTGCCCGAGAAGCAGCTTGTTGCTTCTACTGTTACTTCCGATGGAATTGTATCCTTTGGATATTCCACCATATATGTAACGGTCTGTGCATCCCTTGTTGGCAGCGGATGCAGGAAGCTGCCGCCGTACGGCAGAATGTATATCTTGTCGCCTGTAACAACCTTTGTATAAGGTTCAAGGCCGCCTGTTACGCTGATTTTGCCGTTTTTTGTGCCCTGAACATAGTTTACTGTGGCGTAGATTGTAACCTTTTCGCCATCTGTAACCACAACATTTTCAAGTGTTGGAAGTTCAGAGGTGATTACCCTTACGGTAATCTTTTCTTCAATATATTCAGACATAACACCCTGCATATCAGATGTCTGGTAACGGAATGTGATTATACATTCGTCCCCCATCTGTGCTTCCGGTGAAATATCAACATTTAAGCCTGCTTCGCCGCTTCTGGCCTTGCTGTCGTAGATAAAAACTATATCCTCTGTAATGGAGCCGCCGCCGAAGCCTGCACCGTTGTCCGCTGTAATCCGGGAGAAAAGGCCTTTGTTTGTGTAGGTAATTTTACCGTCAACGCCAAACACATCCTCCACATTGCAAAGGATAATGTCTACGTCTGTCTGTGCAGGAATAACCTCTATAACGTTATCGCCTGTTTCCTCTTCTTCCTCGTCATCCTTGTCGTCTTCGCCTTCTGTACCTTCGCCGGAAGAATCGCCTGTGCCATCAGAGCCTTCAGGAGTTTCGGTGGTGCCGCCTGTAGTATCGCCGGAACCATCGGTATTGCCGCCTGTGGTGTCGTCTGTGCCTGCGTCACCCGAAGTTGTATTGTCGCCTGTATTGTCAGAGCCTGTGGTATCACCTGTGCCGGTATTACCATCAGAACCCGTGGTATCGCCTGTACCCGTATTGCCCTCGGAACCTGTAGTGTTGTCCGAGCCTGTATCGCCCTCTGTACCGTCAGGGTTTGTGTCGCCTTCAGCGCCGCCCTCTGCAGGTGCATCAGTATTCTGTTCGTCCTGCTGTACAAGGGTAAGCTGCATTATTTTTGGCCGTACAGGCACTGCACGTGATGCCACAAGCATATTTGCAGCATTTATTGCATAACTGCCTGCATCGGCAGCAAGGATATTCCACACAAAGCTGCCCTGCAGCACACGGCCTGCTGTACCGTCCTGATTGTAGGTTGTCAGTTTAAACTCAACCACAGGAGAAATATCGTCCGCAAGTGTGCTTAGTGCAGGTGTAACAGGTGCAATTTCAATATTGATTGGTGTTTCTGCAGAGATATCAATTATATTTGTGCCCACAGCACTTCCGCTTTCTGCATATTTAACGGAAACTGTAAAATACTGTGCATATTCACCCTGCACGGTATATTCAAGCCTGCCCTTTGCACTGCCTGTAAACTGTGCTGTAACCTTTTGCGGCGGAATGGTCTTTGAAAGGTCCCAGTCCTTAAGGATAACCTGACAGCCTTCCTCAAAAAAGATATTGGATTCCAGCTTTCCGTCGCCGTTTATGATAATCTGTTTTTCTCTTGTATATGTATAGTGGGCGTATGAAGTGCCTACAGAAAAATAACACATCATAAATGCTGTAACCAAAGACAGTACGCACAGATATATACTATGTATTTTTCTTTTATGCACTTCTTTTCCCCCCTTTTACTCCTGTGTATATTCTATAATTTCAATTTCAAGCAAGCCTGCCTCTGCCTGACCGATGATACTTAAATCGTATGTGTTCATAGAGAGCTGTCCGCCCTTGAGTGTGTCCACAAACTCTGCTCTTGCCGGTGTTGTTGTACCCTGAGCAGTATCGCCTGTGCCTGTGTCGCCTGTACCCTCTGTAACCTCTGTCTGGGTTTGGGTGTTGTTCTGTGTTGTGTCTGTAACTGTGGCATCAACATAGAACTTGTAAATCCAGCCATCCCCGATGCTCTTGTACAGCTGGCTGTCCTCGGTTATCCTTTCCGGCTCCGCTGTGATGGATTTGACCGTGTCGCCCTCATAGTACTGCAGCATCAGTGTAAGGTCGGTAGGCTTTAATGTATTTGTAACCAGCACCCAAATTGAGTAGCTGAAATCTTCTTTACCGTAGCTGTCTGCCTTTTTGCCATTGGTAACATGGAAACGAATTCTTCTTTCGTTGTCGTTCCATTCGATAACGCCCGGTAATACCTCGTTGGCAATTACCGTTTCGGGCAGAATTTCATCGGCGTCGCCTGCACTGTAGTCGCCGCCGTAGATATACCACTGTCTGTCGTGGTATGTCTCTATTCTCATTATCTTTTTGTCTTCTTCGCTGAATCTTGCCCATGCAACGCCCATAACGGCGAGCATTGTGAGAACCATAATGAAAACACCAATCAAAGATAACAAGTTTCTTCTGATTATCCTGCTATTTTTCATCTTTTCTACTATTCTGCAGATGTATCCTCATCTGCCTGTGTTTCTGTCTGTGATTCTGCTTCTTTTATACATATAAAGGACTGGACTGTTTCGCCCTCGTCATTTATTTCCTCTATTGTCACAACATCCTGTGGCATATCTTCTGCCCATACACAGCGCACAAGCTGTATGTTGCTGCCGCGTTTCTGGTCAGTATTGTCTGCCCTTACTGTTGATGTCTTGTGGTCAAAGGTGATTTCCTTTGCCACCAGTGTGCTGTTTGTAACCGCAAACGGGGTGTAATTGCCCGGATGAATGTTACCGTTGTAAATTCTGAGTGAGGATTTTTCCTTCAATGTAAACATTGCGTGCTGTGCCTGCTCTGCACTTGCAGGGCCTGCACAGGAAAGGGTAAATCCATTAAGGTCGATTATGAAGTCTGCACCGTCAAACATTGTAACTGTGTTCAGATTCATATCCTGTGTAAGCTGGAAAATAACATTGCTTTTTACATCTTCCAGCTCATTGTCTGTGAGGAACTTTGTATACGCCTCTTTATCAGACATAATTGAATAAAGCTGGGCAGCATCTGCCATTTCAACCACATATTCATGTGCCTGACCGCAGCTTATCTGGATAACTGTATAGTTTTCGTCACCGAGGAGGTATGCTTCCTCCTTGTTGCCTATGTCTGTATCAACACGATTGTTCACGGCAATTTCCTGGAAATCGCAGATGTACAGGTATACACCGTAATCATCTTCGGTATAAACCTCGTAGTATGTCTTTTCTGTTATTTCTTCGGAAATATCCTTGAATTTGAGTATTGTTTTGATTTCTTCCAGCTCTTTGAACTCTTCTGTTTCAAAGCCGTCGGTATCAAGCAGGTTTTTGATATAGTCCTCTGCTGTAACCTCTTTGCCGTCTATTTTTATGCTTGTAAGTGCACCTGTGTCGTTGTCATATTTAGCATCTTCGTAGGTGTACTGCACAGGTCGGATATATGCTGTTTCCTTACTGATGTCATCATCGTCTGTTTCGATAACAACATAATAGCCCAGCAGGTCATATACCCATTCCCACTTGATTTTGCCGTCCGATGCAACATCGCCTGTGTTATCTACATTCTGGCCGCCCAGAAGCACGTGGGAGTATGCATTGTCATCGTGTATGTATGCCTTTTCAAGGGTTTCGCCGTTAACTTCTACCTTTTTGTCAACATAAAAATATATTCTTTTCTGCATAAATTCAGGCAGATATTTTTTGGCAGCTTTTATCTGAACATTTACAAGACTGTCTGCCTCGTTGTCAATTTTGTACGGAATTGTACCGATATCCCCCGGAGCAGCCTTTTCAACAGACTGGTCTTCAATTGTTATTGTGCTGTCTACACCCCAGGCATCAATTTCAAAAGCAAGTTCTTCAACCTGTGCTATATTGTTGTACCATGCAGCAGTTGCAGCAAAAATCAGCACAATTGTAAGGAAAAACACAAACAGCACAAAGAGACCTTTGACATACAGCTTTTTCTGTATATCGGAAAGGCCATTGAATCGGTCTGTTATTCTATTTTTCCAGCTTGCTATTGTGTTCACTTGCCAATTCTCCTAACAATTCGGCTTTGATTCTGTCATACATTTCCTTATATTCCTCTGCAGAAATATCCTGCTGCGGAACATATTCCTTTTCTCTTTCATCAAGCTCTGCATTTGCTTGCTCAAGGTCCTTCATAATACTCTTTGTGCAATCCCTTATAATGATACTGCTGACAATAAGTACAGGAAATACTATACAGGACAAAAAGCCGTATCTGCTTGAAAGCAGACCTATAAAGTTGATAAAAAATCCGTCTTTTCTTGTATACCAGCTTACTCTGCCGATAAAGTGTTCTTCTTTTACTATATAACCATCTATGGAAATATTGGCATCTCCCTTGGTGTAAAGGTGTATATCGCCGTTGCTTTCCTTTTTCACATCGTATACACGGTGTGTAATTACGCTTCCTTTCATATATCTTTCCGGTGAACGGAAGCACACAATGTCACCTTCAACTATATCCTCTATATCCATAGAGTCACACAACAGCAATGCGCCTGTAGGTATTGTCGGTTCCATAGAGCCGGTTACAACTCTGAACAGGCTGTAACCGCCCAAGCTGGCATAACCTTTAAACAGTACCTGCACCACTATGGTTATACAAAGCAGAAAAGAAACAACAAACATTACCGAAACCGCTTTGCCGGAAATTGATTTATTTGTGTTTTTTTTCTTTGTCATTGTTTTTAGTTGCTCCCCGCAAGTTCCAGATGAACAATAAGACTGTTAACATCTGCATTGCTTATGCAATCCACATCCTGTCCCTCAAGGTAAACATACATTCTTATTCTCTGAGGAACGTTTTTTTCAAGATATGCTATCACCGCATCGTCTGTTGCACCGCTTGTGCCAAGCTTTGCAAGAGATTCTTCCTTTACATATCTGTAAATACCCAGATCTCCCTTTGCCTGACTGTAAAGCAGTGAAGAATTAGGTATAAACTGACCAAGATTAAGGTAGTATGCACAGTTCTGCTGAATCCAGTTTTCGTAAAAACGGTTCATAAGTTCTTCTTCTGTGTACTTGTCAGCTTTATCCCCAAGCTGAAGCAAAAATGCTTCAAAGTGCTGCTGCAAAAAGCTTTCGCTTTCGTCGCTCATTGCCCAGCGGCTTGTTTTCTGCACAGCAAGGTAGCTTTGTGCCTCTGTTGCTATATGAGCACCGTTAACCTTGGAAATAGGGCTGGTGATAACATATTCGCCATCTTTAAGAGCCATATTTTTAAGCCCGATGTTTGTATATACATCAGAGCTTGCGGCTGACGGATGGCTGTCGCCGTTAGGTTCGTATATTGTATAGCTTGTAAGGCGGTTGTACTGTGAGGCACTTTCGCCTTTTTCCTGATATATGCCACGCAGCTTTTTGTATATATCCATATACTGAGGCTGCTGTACATATTCGTTCATTGAGTCATTTGTCTGCACATCAGAGTTTACAAGGAAACCAACCCTTGCATATGTGGATGGTTCGTTGTTTGAGATGTCCAGCTGATAGGAATCTTCTGTTTTTACTACAGTAGGAAGATTTATCACATAGCTGCCGCTGCCGTCCTGACCAACACTTACCCTGAGCTCGCAGTTTTCCTGCGGTGAAACCACCCAGAAATCAAAATACATATAGCTTCCTTTAACTTCAGTGTCCTGACCGGCATCTATATTTGCATATTCCAGCTTGTCATCGTGCACGAATTCGTCTTTCTGGAGAGAGCTTTCTTCGCGGATTTCAATACCCGGGGTATATGCTGCATTTTCCTTTTTTATTTCCTTTGGAAAATACCAGTTTACGCCGTCTGCTGTAGATACAGGGCTTAAAGGAAGATAGTCTGCTTCTTCATTAAGGGTGAGTGTTTCGCTGAAAAATGCAGGATAGTGCAGCACCTGGCCGTCTTCAGTAACAGTTGATATGTCAGCCGCCAGCTTTATTGTGTTACTGCCGCCAACCGAAACCTGAATGCCTGTTGCCACAGGGTTGTCTGACATTGTCAGCCATGCGTAGGAGGTTACTGTAACAAGACACAGTGAAACAACCAACATTATCCCTATGGATATGAGCTTTGCCGCTGGTCCTGTCATAGTTGAATATCTCCTTAAAAATCTCTTTTAAACAGTGCCTCTGCATTTGCTGCACACTGCTTTTACTGCTGTGGAGAGTTGTCTCCCTCGGATTGGTCTTCCGCAGGAACACCATATCCTCTTTTTTCTATCTGAAGCTTACAGAACTGCATAAAGGCGGCAAGTTCCTCTCTGATAGGTGCCACAACAAGTGCATCTGCCTCCATCTGTCTGCGTTTTTCTTCAAGACGCTGCTGCTGAAGCTGAAGTCTTTTTTCTTCTGCCTTTCGCTGCTTTGCCTCGTAACGCTCTCTTGCCAGTCTTTCCTGTTCTTCAAACTTTCTCTGTTCTTCTTCCTCAATAAGTCTTACAAAGTCTTCGTAATCCTGCTGAGGCTGACGTTTGTCTATCTCTTCCTGAATCTGTCTTCTGAGAACAGTTTTTTCAAGCAGATTGGACATAAAATTTTCGTATTCGTCCAGAATTGGCTTTGTTCTTCTTCTGTCCTCTGCCATCTGGAGCAGTTTTTCCTGCTTTTTCTTTGTTTCAAAGGCTTCTTTTTCTTCACGTCTGCGTTTAAGTTCTGCTTCACGCTGACGTTTTGCCTCTGCCTTTTTACGGGCTTTTTCCAACATAAGCTCTTCTTCGGCTTTTTTGCGTGCCCGTTCAGTTTCTTCTATAATGTGCTGTCTTTCCTGTTCCTCCTCATATTTAAGCTGTTCTTTTGTAAGCTCTTCTATAAGGATTTTACGCACTTCCACATCAGGAAGATTGTAGTCTTCCACAATCTCCTCGATAATTTGGTGAATAAACTTTGGCTTGAGGGTTCTTTTTCTGTTTTTGCCTTTTACAGGAATTTCCCTGTCTTCCTCGTCTTCGAGATAGCCTTTCAGAATAATGTAGTTGAACATTAAATTGTGATAGATATCATTCTCGAAGGTTTCGTTGATTTCAGGGTTCTGTTCCTTGATTTTGATTACATAGCCAACCTCGTCATACAGACGCAGAAATTCGTACAAAGCAACAATTTTTTTGTAGTCCGGGTGTTTTTTAAGGACGTTTGTCTTGTTGATTACACCTCTTACACGCTGTTCGCGGGACCACATCTGTGCCGCAGGCATGGACATATAGTATGCCAGCAGACGCTGAATTCTTGCAATTCTCTCAAAGGTTTCCCTGTTTTTTGCGTCTGTTGTAAGCGGGTCGTCATTTTCTTTGATATGCATAAACATATCAAAATGAACATTTTCCTTGGCAAACTGTATGTCGGTTTCCATCTTGAGCTTTGCACCCATCTCCTCGCTCATATTTGCCATAAGAGCGTCATATCGGATGGTTACAAAGTGGTATGCAGCCTCCAGAGTTGTGTAAACAATTCTGTTTTCGTACAGAACCGAGCTGTCGTCTCGGATTTTCTGCATAAGCTTGGATGGCCTTACATCCCCTGTTTCGTAGTTGAAATCCTCTACATAGGAGGAATGCTGTGCCAGGTGTCTTACAACGTCGGAGCCGCCTTTTTTTGCGTGCGCAACGTTAACGATAATTTCTTCTTCGCGGATAATATTACGAGGGTTGGTGATGATGTTCTGGAAAGGATCCAGCGAGGC
Organism: Oscillospiraceae bacterium; assembly: GCA_017435045.1. GTDB lineage: Bacteria > Bacillota > Clostridia > Oscillospirales > Ruminococcaceae > RGIG3102. The sequence continues at coordinate 65,072 of JAFSFT010000031.1, read as the reverse complement.
TTCCAGAGCCTCTATCCAGCGCAGGTCGATGATTTTTTCCACCTTTTTGTTGGAAAACTGCATCTGCCTTTTGCTGGAAGCGATGGCATCCATAAAATATTCGTAAAAATCTGTGCTCATAAGTGTGCGCACAACATTTTTAGAAAATTTACGGTATATAGGGTCTATGGTAGAAAGGTTTTTTCTACTTTTTTTAGTAGTATTCTTTTTTATCTGCTTTTCTGCCATAGTCCTTTTACACCTTAGTTATTTTTCTTGAGTAATTCTATATATTCTTTACAGATTTTCATCTGGTTTTTGCCGAATACCTTGTCAAGGTATGCAGAGAATTTTGTAAGGTCATCCTTCATAAAGCCAAGGCTTAAGGATTCAAACTTACGCAAAACCTTTTTGGCAACGATAAAGTCGACAGCTTCAATTTCTGTGCCGCCGCAGGCAATGTAGCAAGGCACATAGTCGCGTATCTGTTTCATAATACGGTTACCGAAAGCAAGACGGAATACGCTGATAAGATAGGCGTTAACTTCGTCCAGCTTGTCAAGAATATCCTGACTTACAGGATATTTTGCCTTTGCTTCGTCAAAGAGGCGGTTGAGCATCTCCACGTTAACGTGTACAGGGTCACATTCTTCGCACTCAAATGCTTCGGCACGGCTGTCAAGGTCGATAGGGATAGCACGGTCGTAAACTTTGTCGGCTACAGCAAATGTGGAGTCGTCGTTGTTGATTGTACCAACAAACCAGAGGTTGTTGTTGATGCGTACCTTACCCTGGTCGATAAGACATGGGTCGTTATCCCATACCGCTGTAACAATGTCGATATTCCATTCGGACTGAAGCGGCATTTCCAGAATTGAAAGCATTTCCGCAAAGTAGTATTCAACACGGGCGATGTTCATTTCGTCCAGGATTATAATATGCGGATCCTTGTAGAAGTTACTTTCGTAAACTGCTTTCAAAAAGTCTGTTTCTGTATATCTTTTTGTAAATTCGTTGAAATAACCGTAAAGCTCGGTTCTTTCTCTCCATGCAGGCTGTACGGAAACAACTGTTGTGTCCTTCTGTACAAATTTACCGAATGCGTAAGGCAAACTTGTTTTACCTGTACCGGAAATACCCTGCAGGATGATAATTCTTGCTGCACCCATGGATGCAACAAAGAATCTGATGATAGAAATATCGTAGTAAAGCTTAAGCTTGCTTGCTGCAAAGAGACGGAAGCGGTTACAGAATTCTTCCAGATCCATCTCCTCGTATTCCGGTGCAACATACTGTGTTTTGTAGTAGTTGTCAACCTCGGTAAGACGGAAGAAACGGCTTGTAGACGGATCAACAACAGGAGAATTGAAGGTGTTGCGGTTTGTTTCGAAAACCTGATTTTCCTCTGTCTTTTCTTCTCCGTTTTCTTCTACGCCTTCGGCAAGATTGCCGTCCTGACCGTAAAGGCTTTCAAGCAGCTTGTCGGTTGTTTCCTTGTCAGGGTCAAGACCCAGCTCGGCAACCTTCATGGCAAGCAGCTTATCCTTTTCGTAGTTGGCACGGATAAGGTCTGTCTGCAGCACCTTAACCTGCTTTACAAGCTCGTCGTATTTTTTAACCGGAACACGGAAACGGAAAATCTTTTTAAAGATTTTTCCTATAAGAATAAGCACGCCTACGATGATTACTACCAAAAGAATGTTGGCAATCAAAAGCATTATCCATTCTTTTGTGGAAAAGTCTTCGGAGTAGCTTTCGATTATCTCCATTCGCATAGGGAAATTGAGCAGATAGTTAAGGAATGTGAAAAAGGACATTATCATATCCAGAAATGCCTTGAACACTCTGCCAATATCCTGATAGAAATATCTGAAAAACCCTTCCATTATACTTCCTCAACGTTTTGTGCAGCTTCTGCAGGTGCAGCAGCTTCTTTTTCCTTGAGCATATCTGCGAGGATTTCAGCTTTAAGCTGAGCACGCAGTTTTTCTTCCAGCTCCTGTTTTTCTTTGTTTTTCTGTTCTTCACGCAGACGGTTAAGTTCTTCCTGCTGACGTTTCTGTTCAGCAATAAGTTCCTCTGCATTGCCTCTTTCCTGTTCGTAAACGATTCTGTTCTTGATGTTCTGATATTCAAAGAGCACCTGGAAGAACTTGATAAGGTGGAAGATAAAGAAGATAAATACAGGAACAACTACAACGATAAGGAAGCCTGTGCTTGTCTGCAGATAGTCAAAGACTTTACCTAACCCCTGTATCCTGAATTTATACTTACCTACAACCTCCGATTCGTGAACGGTAAGTGCGTCGGCAGACTGGTTGTTATCACCCTGTGTGGCAAAGATGAGGTATCCGCCGCCGTCATATATAGCTGAAATTCTATGGGTGTTGAGTACACGTTCGCCGTTGATGATTGTCCAGTATGTGATGATATCGCCAACCTCAAGCTCGCTTGTGTCGTCAACTGCTGTATCGATGATAAGGTCGCCAGGCAGGAATGTAGGATACATGGATTCTGTCTGGATGGAGAATGGTCTTATACCAAGGATACTTGGCACACCACTGCCCGATGTAGATACAAATGACACATATGTACATACAACTGCTATTACAATAGCAACTACAAGGAAGACGTTAACAATTGTGTTTAAGATACTTCCTTTTTCTTCTTCAACAACAATAACTTCGCCGTTGGCATTTTCTGCAACATTGCCGCCCGCTGCAGCCTGCCGCAACTGTTGTTTTTCTTTTTTGTTAAATTTATTCAGTTTCATTAGCGCCTCCTAAGAAAACATATTTTTGGTCATTATATACCAATCAAAGAACACAAAAAGCTTTATGTTCTTTGATTGGTATGCAATTTATAAAAATTACATAACAATCTGTCTGCTGTAAAAGCAGCAACATCAATAGATAGGACGCAGTTCGCTGCTGCCCTCTGTTTCTGCACGGAACTGAATGTTTGACATAATCATACACTGTTCGTTAAGCAGGTTGCCGCAGTCGATATCCTGACCTTCCAGCCAGAAATAAAGCTCTATCTGCACCATTTCGCCCTCGTCAATTTCAAAGAGCAACGGTTCCTTGTCAAAGGTGCCAAGGTCGCTGATAATAACATTTTTCTGCACAAGGTCGGCATCACGCCAGGTGGATTTGGTCTGTTTTATAAGAAACTGCTCGTTTATAAGCGGGTCTCCGTTTACAGACTTTGTCTCAACATAGCCTGTGGAGCCGTCAAGATGTCCGTCGTAGTTAGGCTCGTACATATAAAAGACAGAATTGCCTGTACTGTTGCCCAGTTCGTTAAGATAGGTAATGTTGATGCCAACACGCATTGCGTATTCGGCACCGCCGCCGCCGTTTTTGTGGCTGACAGTTTCGCCATCCCATGTAGGTGCACCGATAAGCCATGTGCCCGCCCCAACTGTGCCTCTTTCCAGTTCCACTGCAGGAGAGAGATAAACCTTTATATCCTCGTCTGTTCTGCCAAAAAAGGAAACCTTGAGGTAATAACCGTTATTTTCCAGACTTTTTGGTATTGGCGATGGCTGAATTTTATAGTCTACACTTGCAATTCTGCCGTCTGCACCGTGGACAACTGTGTAAAAGCTGTTGTCTGCCTGGGAATAAGTGATTGGTACGAGTGGGGTGTTTTCCATCTCCAGTTCGCGGAAATCTATCTGGGATGACCATTCCTCGCTGTTTTTATCGAGGGAAAGTTCCAGACCGACACCGCTGTTGATATAGATGGACATATCGTTGATGGATGGTCTTGTACTTAAATTGAACCAGGTATAAGTTGCAACGGTAGTCAATGCAAGAAGGACAATTGTCACATATAAAACTTTAACAATCTGAAAGCGTTTTTTGTTTTTATACTGTGAAACTTTCAATGTTTACATTTCCTCCCGTTATTAAATTTTTTTATCTTAGTCGGGGCAGTTGGCACTGCCCCGATATAAGATATGTAAGTTTTTGTTATTGATAACAAAATCGCACTTAAACAGTTAGACGATTATGCACCTGCGCCTTCGCCTTCTGTTGTGTTGTCGCCTGCTTCTTCACCTGTAGGAAGGTCTCTGATCTGGCTGTTTTCCATTGGAACAAGCTGTGCATCGCTTGCAAACTGGAGGTTGAGCATACCTGTCATGGATGTTGCAGCGTTAGCAACCATGGAGTTGTCAACGTTTGCACCGTCGAGGTAAACAATTACAGAAACCATCTTAGCTTCGTTCTGTGTAAGAGCTGCAAGTTTAGCATCTGTACCTTCAAGTTTTGTTACAGTTGTTACATTGTCAACTGTTGTTTCTGTGTAAAGGTTGATTTTTGCTTCAACAGTACCTGTTGTGCCTTCAACTGTGTCTGTTGCGGAAGCAACGTCGAGCATACCTTTTGCAAGGATTGCATTGTCTTCGTCAACAAATACAAGTTTGATGCAGTTCATAAGCTGTTTCATCTGTGGAACAGAGAATGCTTCTGTATTTTCTGTTGTGAAAATCATGGAGCTGCCTTTACCCTGTGTTGCACCTTCTGTCTGGTCAGAGTATACACGGTCTACAGCTTCTGTCTGGAGCAGGAGGTTAGAGCCTGCAACGTTTGTTCTGAAGAACAGGTCGATGATGTAAGCGTAAGCATCTGTAAATGTAGATGTGTCGCCGCCTTCTGTACCGGAAGTCATAGCACCTTTGGAAAGGATGAACTGAGAAACTTTTTCGATGTGTTCTGGGTCAACTGTGGATGCTGTGTTCATTGTAGCTGGAAGTTCTTCTACAGTTGCACCTGCATATTCGATGTTTCTGAGTGTGATACCTGCAGAGTAGTCGCCTGCAAGGTCAGCAACGTCAGCGATAACACCGGAGCCTGTTGGCATTGTAACTTTGATACCGCCTTTAAGAGCAGAGTTTACAAGTGCGCTGATGTTAGCTTTAACATCGTCAACTGTAAGGCCGTTAACTGTTACATTGTTGTAAACAACAAGTGCGTTGAGAACTGGGGAAATAGCTTCCCAGGAGTAGTTGCCTGCTTCTGAAGCTGTTTCGTATTTACCGTTAGCTACGTCAATAGCAGCTACTGTTGCAAGGTATTTGTTGTATGTGTCGATAAGTACATCGCCTGTTTTATCTGTTGGAACAGAAGCTGCAGGTGTAACTGCATCATTAGCTACTGTGCCGTAGAAGATTTTGAGGATGCTTTCTGCTGTTGCAGGTGTTTCTGTGGATGCAATTGCAGCTTTGATTGCTTCGTATTTTACAGTATCTGTAAATTCAGCACTTGCTGCACGGCCAAGAGCACCGTACTGGATAGCTTTGTCGATGTATGTCATTGTGTGTTCAAGACCACCGATCATTTCGCCAAGAGCATCAAGTTCTTCTTCTGTAAAGCTTGCTGCGTCGCCGTCGAGAGCTTTTTTGATGATAACGTTACCAAGTGTGTCGCCGTTTGCAACCAAAGCAGCACTTGCAGAGTTTTTAGCACTCTGTGCCTGCTGAGAAAGCTGTGCACGTGCTTCACGGAATGCAACAGTTGTTTCGCTCTGGCCGGAAAGCAGACCAACTGCTCTTACACCGTAACCTGGGTTTTCTGTTGTACCTGTTACCCATTTGCCTGTCAGAGCATCAAAGGACGCTGTTGTGGATTTGTCTACAAGAGCGGATACTCTGCCGTCTGCACCGTATTCAGGTGTGGAAAGGATGTTGGATTTAACTACCATAGCATGTGTAAATGCATCCTCTTCTGCGCTGAGTGCTGCAGGCTGGAGAACGATGTCTTTAAGACCGTAGCTTGCATCGCCAAGGTCTACAAGGTTACCCCAAGTAAGGTTGGAAGCTGTAACTACTTTACCGCTTGCTGTGGAATCGCCAACGCCTGATGTAACTGTGGATGGGTCACCAAGTGGGTTAGCCAATGCGATTTCAAGGTTACCGTTAGCGCCTACTGTTGTGGAAATACCTGTAACTTCTGGTGCAGTTGACAGTGTAAACCAAGCGTATGTGGATGAAACCATCATAATAGATGCTACCAATAACATAGATGTTGCAGCCATCATCTTTTTCTTAATAGAATTAAGCTGCTTTTTTCTGTTGTTCATTGCAATCTCCTTCTTTCTTATTTTTTAAAGATTAAAAAATTTATTTATAAATGTGCAGTGCCAGCCCTCCCTGTGAGTGCTGTAACAAAGCACAATTTATGCCAAGTTTAAGTTTAGTCGTATTTCAATCCGCCAAACAGACTTTCAAGGTCTTCTATAAATTTAACCCAGTACTGACCAAGGTTATCAAGCAGGCCCTCGTTGCTGAGGCCGAAGTCCTCTTCTTCCTCTTCGCCGAGGAGTGCAAAGTTCATCTGTAAACCGAGATGTCCGCCGATAATATCGTTTACACATTCAGGGTCGTCACCCTCCAGCCAGATTACCACTGTGTATTTGTGATATTCCTGGTCGTTAAGGGCCATACCGTCCTGTCTTGTAACGCGTCTTTCGTCATTGAAAGGCTTTGGTATAAGACGATAATATTTTGCGTTGCCGATTTCTTTGATAATTTCATACTGGTCGGCCGGATTTTTTGCATAATCCATAAAATATGCTTCCGGATAACCGCGGCTGTTATCGTCCTGTGCAGGTATGCTTTCCGGCAGGCCGTCTGCGCCTTCTTCGGCATAGAAGGACATTTCGCCGTCTGCAAAAACCATTACCCAGCAGGCCTTGCTTACGTCAAGATATTCAGAGTTAACCTTTATATCATATCGGTAATGGCCTGTTTCCTCGCCCTCGTACTTCATAAAGAAGCTGTAGGCAAAGACTGTGTCGTCATCATACATACCCTGATGATCCATAACATCTGTAGGGATATGGGATATGGAGGTTGCCGCCACGTTGGTTTTTGGCTCGCAGTAAAGCACCGTTACAGGGTTTGAGAAATCCTCGGTTTCGCTTAAGATAAAACCTTTGTTAAGCATCTCTTCACTGAGGTTGATGGTAAAGTGACCTCTCATCTGTTCGAGGAGAGAGAAAAGGAACAGAACCGACAGAAACAGTGCCGCAGCACCAAGCAGTGCCCACAGGGCTTTGCCCTTGAGCAGCAGCCAGAACAGGCTGCCCTTTGGCTTGTCAAAATACAGACCAAGGCTTGCCGCTGTAACCTCAAAGTCCTTTTTGCTTTTTATGCCCGCCTTCTTAAGCTCTTTACGAAGCTTTTTACGCCCCGCTTTAATTTCCTTTACCTGATGGCGTGACAGAACAACACCGGCACGTTTTTTCTTTAAAGGTGTCCGCTGCTGTTTAAGCTTGTCTTCGGGTTTTGTGTTGTTTGGTTCGCTGTTCTTTTTCATCTTTTCTCATTTAGTCTTCGCTGAGAAGACATTCACGGATTAAGCTGTCTTCTGTTACCGCAACACCTGCTGCAGGGCCGCCGTAACAGATAAAGTTGTGTTCTTTTAACCATTCAACCTTGTCGGCTTCGTCCACACCTGCAGCTATAAGCTTAATGTTGTGGCGTTCCAGCATAGGAATTGTTCTGGCAAGATATTCTGTGCCGTACAGATCCTTTGACGGAATTACATATTTAAAGCCGATTTCGGTAAGCTTTTCTACTGAAAATCTTTCAGGGTTATAATCTTTAAGCACAATATTTACGCCGTGGCGCATATATCGTCTGATGTTTTCCAATGTGGATTTTGTTGCGTTTATAACCGCATTTTCCGGAACTGTAAGCATAAAGTGCTTTTTGTCAATCGGTTGGTCGGCAAAAAGCTTGTCGAACAATTCCATCTGGTTGGTCAGTGAGTAAAATTCAGGAAGAATGTTGAGAATTACACCCTCTGTACTGAGCTGGCAGTTCTCCATGCGGAGCACTGTGTCGCAGGCTTCGTACATAAAATATGTGCAAAGCTGAGGGTAGATGCCTGTTCTTTTAAACACAGATGCCAGATTGTTGCTTGGCAGGTCTTCCTGAACTTTCATAATTTCGGTGCCAAACCATATATCTGCCATATAATATACAGGTTTCTGTGTTTTTGTGCTTAACATTGGGGTAAGTGTAAGCCCCATTGGTCTGTCTTCCCTTTTGTCTACAAGCGGAATTGTTGCAGGCAAAGTGCGGGAATACTGAATGTATTTTTTGTAAATCTCCTCATATTGGGATTTAACTTTTTTAAGACAATCAATAAGCTCTGGCGGAAACTGATTTAATGTGCCTGTAAGAGTTTCAAAGGTATCTTCAAACGGAGTTTCGGACTTTGTGCTGCACACAAGGCGGTCAAACTCCTTTGCAAGACCAACTATGTAGCCGATAGGGCTTACATCATACAGAGAAAGGCCTTCAGGATAACCTGTACCGTCAAAACGCTCCATATGCATGGCACAGCTTTCCATAATCATAAGGGTTGGAATATTTTCTATCTTGTCCTCGATTGGCTGCTGTCTGCCCCATGTTCTTACTCTTGCAGTTTTTCTGTGAAGGTGCTCAACAAGCACAGGACCATCAACTGTGTACTGCTTGTACGCAGATTGCTGCTCCTCTGTTTTGTTGTTGCTCCACAGCTGAAGCTCTGTTGGCATAAATGCCTTGCCGAACTGATGATACAATCCGCATTTAAAGGCAAGCTCGCCATACTGGGACTGCATTCTGTTCTGCCACCGTTCATTTTCTGAGTAAAAATCACTTTTTACTGCCTGCAGATATAACACCTGTGCATACTCAGCAACACGCACTGATTCCTGACGCACCTTCGGGGCGAGGCCTCTGAAGGCCTCGTCCCAGGTGTTATAGCTTATTTTTCTTGAAAATTTTTCAGACACTTAATAAGCTCCTTATTATTTATCGTCTTCTGATGCTTTGTAGTTCACCATTGGTGTGCCGTCTTTAAGTTTCTTGTTTTTGTTCTGCATATTTTTGTAGAGAACGCCGCCAAGAACTACGTTGAGAGCTGCACTGATAACGAGAAGGATGAGGAGGAGTTTGTGGAATGGAACGCCACAACCTTCAACTGGTTCTTCTGTTGGTTCCTGAACTACTGGAGCTTCTGTAAGGCCTGCAAGATAAGCCTGGATTCTAGCTACGATATCAGCAAGTGCTGCTGCGCTAGCGTCAACTTCTTCCTGAGATGTGCCTTCGAGGTTAGCCATTGCGTTTGCAAGTGCTGCGAGCAATTCGTTCCAGAGAGCTGCAAATTCGGAGTCGGATTTGAGAGCTTCTGCTGCATCGATTGCTGCACGAAGTGCTGTGTAGTCAATTTTTACAAGGCCGTCGATAGCTGCCTGCAATGCTGCAACTGCTGCGTCAACTTCTGCCTGTGGTGTGTAAACTGTAAGAGCTTTAACTTTGTTCAATGCTGCGATAAGAGCATTCCAGCTGTCGCTTGTGTAGTCAGCTTTGTTGAGTTCGCCTACCATTGCGATAAGGCGGTTAGCTTCTGTAAGGTCAGATTTTACTACAGGAGCTGGTGTTGCTGATGGTGTGGATGGTGTTTTGTCATCGTCATCATCTTTGTCGTCGGAGCTGGATTTCTTTTCAACTTTAACTGTGATAGTGTTTACACCGCTATCAACCATGTTACCGTCTCTGTCTGCTGTTTCGTATGGGAATGTGATAACACATTTGTCGCCAGCCTGAGCATCGGATTTTACTGTAACTTTAAGTTTTACGCTACCTGTGCCTTCTTCGCCGCTGTAAAGGAAAACAGCATCAGATGTCATTTCGCCGCCGAGACCGCCTTTGGAGTCTACAGAAACGTCGGAGAAAAGACCTTTGTTGTCGTAGCTGATTTCGCCTTCAACGCCAAATTCGCCTTTTGCATTGAACAGTTTAACTGTTACTGTTTCGCCAGGTTTAGCAGTTACTTCAGATGTAGCAGCAGAAACAGGTGTAGCAGCAAACACAAATGTAAGTGTAAGTGCTGCACAAACTGCTGCAAGTTTCTTAAATTTGTTAAACATACTTATCCTTTCAAAAACTATAAAACTGTTTTGGCAGGAGCCGCGCCTTAAAAAAGCTTTAAGGCGCTTTTCCTTTGCCTGTTAATTATTTAATGATTTTGTTTGTCAGTGCTGTGTTGTAACCGTCAGGATATGTTACAAGGTATTCATCACTTGTTGCGCACATCCATTTTACACTGATCTTAACTGGGTCGCCAACGTTGATGTCGCCGTCCATGTTTGTATCAGCTGCAAGAAGCTGAACGTCTGTCATTGGTGTTGTAAGCTGGCCAAGTTTGTGTCTTGCAATTCTTGTTGCGTCGCCTACTTCAATCTTACCGCTGGAGTTTGTATCGCCAAGAACAATAACTGTGTATTCTCTTTCATCTTCGCTGATGTCGTTCCAAGCTCTGATTGTAAGTTTAGCACCGTTGATAACTTTGCCGTCTTTGAGGTCTTCTGCTGCAACTGTGAGACTGTGGTCTGTTGTTGCTTCGTTTACTGTGTACTGTACAAGAGCTTTAAGGTCTGCTTCTGTAATGCCTTCAACAACTGTGTCAACGATAAGGAGATTTTCTTTTTCGTCAAACTGGAAGCCGTAGAATGCATCGCCTGCCATATCGATAACAGGTGTTACGGAAACGATTTCTGCTTTGTTTGTAAACAGTTTAACTGTTGCTTTACCATCAATGTTGTATTTCTTAGCTTCTTTGTAGTATACACCAAATTCTGTTTCAACGCTGCCAAGTTTTGTAGCAGGACCTGTAAGGTCTACATAATCAAATACAAGGTAGATTGCTTTGAGAATGTCGGAGTATTTAGCTTCAAGAGTTTTGATTTCTTCAACTCTTGCTGCATCATTGATGTTGAGTGCACCAAGCATTGCTGCGAAGGACTTGCCGTTTGCTTTTTCGAGAGCATCGATAAGACCTGCAACTGTTGTTTTGTCGATAAGGCTCTTAAGTTCTGCCTGTGAGCCGTTGTCGATAAGGTTGTTTACAGCACTGGAGTATGCTGCTTTGTCGCCTGCATTAGCAAGAACTGCTGCAAGGATGATTGCGTAGTTTGTATCTTTTGTAAAGTCAACAACTACATCAATTTCGCCGCCGAAGTCATCACGGCTGATGCCGAAGGATGAGAGGGACTTGCCGCCGCTGTATGTGAGTTCATCAGGGAGGTCAACTTTTGCTGCGTTGATTGTAACAACTTCGCCGATTGCTGTAAGGAGAGCATCGAGCTGTTCTTCCATAGCAAAGGAGAGTTTTACATTTACCTGATTATCCTTGTCGCCTGCGTATGCTACATTGAAGTATGCATCATCAGATGTGCCGCCTTCGATGGAGTAGAGGATATCCCAAGGAGAGAGTGTAAGGTTGCAGGAGTAGAGTGTATCTGCTGCTGCAGCGTTTACGATAGCGTTTTCGCCAACAAATGCAGCAAGAACGCTGTTTGCAATTTCTTCAACTGCTGTTGGGTTTACATAACCGAGAATTTCGTTGATAATTGCATTTTTGCCGCCCTTAGCAACATTTACCATATCGATAACATTCTTGTCACCGAAGGAGTAGAGCCATGTGCCGTTAACTTCTGCTGTGTTGTAGCCGTAAAGGTTAGCTGCTACATTTACAACTGCGTTAACAGAACAGCTAACAAGTGTGTCTACAAGACCTTTCTTGAGGTCGTCTTTTGTAAGGTCAAATACGCCGTCTTTGAGAACGATTGTAACTTCTTCAAGTTTACCTTCGTTTTCTGTGGATTTGAGGTAGTAGTATTTGTTGGAAACGTAACCGTCTTCAAATTCATACTCTTCCGGAATCATTGCATCTTCAACACTTGTGTAGTTACCTGCAAAGAGTTTGAAGTTGCCGCTGAGTGTGCCTTTAACGCCGCCTGCATTTGCTGTGGAGAGTGTATCATCAACAACAATTGCTGTGCCTGCTGCTGTCATATCGCCTGTGATTGTGTGACCGTTAAGGTCGATAACGATATATTCGCTGTTAAGAGTTACAGCTTCGTCAAGTTTTGCATCTTCGAGCAATACTACAAGTGCAGGACCTTTAGCTGCTTTAAGGGTTGCTTCAAGGTCGCTTGTAAGTTTAAGGAGACCTTTAATATCTTCTTTTGTAATGTTTTTGATATCTTCTGCGGATTTCATATCTGCAGGGATTTCAACTACGTATGCTTCGTAAACTGTGTTTACGTTGGCAAGTGTAAGTTTAACGTCAACTGTAAGTGGTTCATCAACGATAAAGTCTTTTACAAATTCACCATTTCCACCAACATAGCCTGCCACCATATCTCTAACACCTTCAACTGTAAGTGTTACGGAGCAGGAGTCGCCATTGTAAGTTACGCTGTCACGTTTAACTTCTGTGAGAACTTTGTCAACAAGTTTAACGCCTTTTTTCATAACAGAGCCGTAGCTGGACAGGTCTGTTGTGTTGCCTGGCATATACTGTTTGAGTGTATTTTCAATAACAAGTTCTGTAAAGAATCTGTCTGCATCATATTTTTCGCCTGCTGCAAGGTCTGCAATAAGAGGTTCTGCAACATCTTTTGCATAGCCGAGGAGTGTTTCCAGCTCAACATCATTGAATGTGTCAAGTGTGATTTCCTGTTCTGCAAGCATGTATGTCATATAGAGTGCATAGATTTCTTCCGGAATGTTCATGTCAATCTGAACTTTACCGTCAACAGAGTTGATATTTGCATAGTTAGCTGCCCAGTTAAGTGCCTTGTCAACTTTTGCAAGGTTTTTGTCTGTTGCAAGTGTGATGTAGAAATCAACTGTATCTGTTACACCATAACCCTTATCTGTATATGTAAGAGTTGTTTTGATAAGTTCGCCGCCAAGAGCGCCCTTTGTAAGTGTAGCACCGCCGTAGTTTTCTACGTCATTGAGGAGGTATGTGTAATTATCAAGCTTGAGGTTGATGATATTACCGTTGTCATCAATGATTTTATCAACGCTGTCCATACCAAAGCCTGCGTCGATAAATGCATTTGTCATGCCCTGAATGCTTAACTCACCATCCCAAACTGTGTGACCGCCTATTTCAGCATTGGAGTAGCCAGTAGCCAACGCTGTACCAAGTGCCTGCATAATGCCCATTACGTCAAGGCCGTCTTTGTAAGCAACACGCATTACAACAGCATTGTCGCCGTCTTTTTCAAATGGCATAAATGCAAAACCAAGTTCGCCGCCATTTGCTGCTGCAGCCATATTGCTGTTCATTGTGCTGATAAGAGAATCAAATACTATTACGGAAACATCTTTTGCTGTTCTTGTGATTGTAACCACACGGTTAGCATCACAAACTGCATCCATTTCATCAACAGTATATGTCACAGGAGAACTATCGCCTTCATTAACTGTGATTTCGCCTTTACCAGGTACATTATAGATGTACTGTAATCCACTGCCTTCTGGTGCCCCAGGAAGATTGATTGTATATTTGCTGCCGTTGAATACAAATGTTTTGTCTGTTTCGCCTTCAATTTTTACTGTATAGGAAACAGGTGTCCAGTTTCTGATATATGTAACAAAGCTTGCTGGGATTTCGCCAACTTTAAGTGCTGTGCCTTCAACTTCTTCGCCAGTCATTGTGTAATGTTTGGGGTCGTTGTCTGCTTCAAGCACATTCCATTTAGCCATTGCTTTATTGTAATCATCCTGTGTAAGAGCAACTGTTGCATCTTCGATTACATATGTTTCTCTGCCTGTTTCTGCACCATTTGTGTATTCGATAAATGTTACTGTTGCTTTACCTGCAACTTCTGCTGCAACTTTTGCAGAGAGATAGAGTCTTTCTACATTGTGACCGCTGCTTGTTGTGCCTTCTGCTACAAGTGCTGCTGCAAGGCCTGCAACGTTAGCGTCTGCGTCGATTGCTGCATTTGGTGCAGGTGGGTTGTAAGCTGCAAGGAAGCCGAGGATGCTGTCGAACTTGCCAACAACTTCGTCAACTGTCATGCCCTGTGCATCAAGCAGACCGCTGTAGTTGCCAAGAGCTTTTACCAGTTCAGCTTCGTTAGCGCCGTCATCAATAAGTTCTACACAGAAGTCTTCAAGAAGTTCTACCTGGTATGCGATTTTTTCATCGCCGCCTGTGTAGTAGTATGCAAGACCCTGGTCATGGTAGTAACCAAGTTCTGTTGCAAGGTTCATCTTAGCTGTGTCGCCACTGCCTGTCATACCATATTTTGTAAGGTTTGCATAAGCATCTTTAACAGACTGTGTAAAGTTGTAGCTTGTGCCGTTGATAACAAGGTCAACGATAGAGAGGTATGTTACGTTGCTTTCGATTGTGCCTTTGTAACCGTAAAGGTCATCAAGGGCTTCTTTCTGATCTTTTGCTTCTTCAGAAAGTGTGTGTGGAAGGTTTGCAATAGCTTCGCCTTCAGCATTTTCAACTACGAGAACATAGCCAACTTCAATCTTTGTACCATCGCCTGTGTATGTTGCTTTGTAAGCATCGCCATCTTCAGCAAATGTGCCTGCTTTTACACCGTCAACATATACTGTTTCCGGTACCCATACTCTGTTTTCGTAGCCTGCATCGTATGTTTTTGCTGTTACAGTTTTTTCTGTAATATTAGCAGTTGCAAGTGGGTTGTTAGCATCTGCTGCAGGAACCTTAACTCTGATAGAGCCGTGGTCGATAGCATCACTTGCAAGGATTGCTTTTTCTTTTGCAGACAGGCTGCTTACGCTGTCAGAAACAATTTTGTTCCATGCGAATGGCAATTTAGCTTTGTCTGCAACTCTTGTAACAGTTACATCGCCTTCAACAGTGTATGTTTCGTGCTGTTCGTATTTGTTACCGCTTACTGTATAGATGTAAGCCTGTTCCGGATTTGTGTGGTCTGGGAATTCGTAGATGTAACCGTAATGTACGTCAACTTCTTTACCGCCGGACCAATCTTCTGTGATTTTATATTCTTTTGGTGAATATTCGATTGTATAAACGAGGTCTTCGCCTTCAACAGTAGCTGCTGGAAGTTCAGCTTCATTTGTTACAACGTTAAAGTGTGCTGCATCAATGCCCCAAGCTGCAACAGCTTCTGCTTCTTTACCTGTTGCTACAGCTTTTGCAATGTATTCAGCTTTTGCTGTGCCTTTGGAAACTTTTACAACAGCTGTGTATTCAGGCATAGCTGCGAAGTCTTTGCTGCCTGCAACGCCGTTTGCTTTTTTACCTGTAACTTTGATTGTAACATTTACAAGGTTAACTGCAGCTTCAACATCAACTGTTTCAACTTCAATTGTTTTTGCAACTGTTACGCTGCCGCCTGTAGGTGCATCGAGTGCATCAACATAAACAGCAAGTTTGTCTGTGTCAACATTGTCAACAAGAGCAAGGTCTTCTGTAAAGATTGCCCATTCGCCTTTTGTTGCAACAGGGCTGAGAGCTTCAACAAGAAGTGCAAATGCATCGTGAGCTGTTGTAAGTGTAGCCATGTCAGTTGCATCTTCAATCAGGTCCTGATCTTTGATAAGGTCATAAAGACCATCAAAGTTTTCCTGCAATGCAGTCACTTTTTCATAAAGTGAAACCATTGCGTTGTCAACTCTGTTGCCTGCCAGAAGGTATTCCAGTTTTGCAGATGTGTCTGTGCCGATAGCTTTGTAATCCTGGAGCATTTTAAATACATCAAGCTTGCCGCCGTTTGCATCGTATTCTGCTTTAAGGTCCAGAATTTCCTGCATTGGCTGTTTGTTCTTCTGGAAGAATTTAACCTTTGAAAGCGGAGTCTGAACGCCTTCTGTTGCGAGACTGTACAAAGTTGGAATTTCTTCCTGGAATTCTTTGATTACAGTTTCTTTAGCTTCAACAGCTTTAAGGTTGTCAACAGCGTCTTTAAGATATCCAGGTGTTTTAACCATAGATGTCTGCAAAGCTTCGTCAACATCAACAGACAGTGCGTACTTTACAGTTACAGAATAGTTGTCTGCTGTAGAAGCAAATGTGCCGTTGCCTTCTGCATCAAGAGCAACATTTTCTGTTGCACTGCCGTCCTCTGTGAGAACTGCAGATACCGGTACCCATGTAAGCTCGCCATTTTCAAAGCTGTCTGCTTTGATTGTCTTTGCTTCCTGGTTGATTGCTACCAGATTATCGCTGCTTGCCGGTCTTGTAATAGGGTATGTTTTACCAACTGTTACTTCGCCGTCTTTAAGCAGGTTTTTTTCAGCTTCAGAAAGTTCGTCGTATGCGTGTGCAACAAGTTCGCCTTCTGTCATGCTGTAGGGGTCAGTTACTGCTTTGTCCGGAATTGCTGCAAATACAGGTGTGTATGCATTTACAACCATTGCCAGGGCAACAACTGCCGCCAGTAATCTTCTCTTTTTCAAAAACATTACATTTCCTTTCTTTAAAATTATTATATGATATTTATATTAAACATAAATCAACTTTAATCATCGATTTATGAAGAATATACAAGGCCATTAAACTGTATATATGGTCAGCACTGCTTTTCACAAATCTTTCACAACCTGTTCCGATACTGCCCCAACTTACAGTTATCCAATATATGTTTCATTATATTCCATTTCTTTATTTTTTTCAACACCTATGACATATAATATTGTTAAGATTTTGGGAATAATTTTGTTAATATTTTACACAAAAAGTCCATAATATGCCAGTTTTTATACATTTTCCTGTTAATAAAATAACATATTCCCGTTATTTTATGTGTTTTAATTTATTGGACACAATACGATTGCGGGTGTCCTTTACCTGCATTTTTATATTGTTCTTGATTTTATAAAGCAATCAATTTATTATATTTGTATAATTTATAATACATTATTTATAGGCCTTACGATGTAATTGCAGATAAGGAGCAGGATATGCTGTCGTTTTCAAAACATTCATCACTGAATAATAAATCCATCCCCTTTGGTGCTGTGCTTGTGCGTTTTTCTGCCGATAAACTCTGTGTGGATGATTTCCGCAGGCTTGCCGAAAGCGAGATTGCCGCACTTAAAGAAAAATACCCTGCCGAAAGCTATGACCGAAAGGCAATGTGGGGTGACAATCCGTATTACCGATATTTTAAAAAATTCAAGAAAACTTATCCCGTAATGCTGCAGTTTGAATCTGCGGTGCTGAAAGGACGTCCGTTTCCTGCTTTTAATCCCGTATCCGAGGTTGCTTTCCTTGCAGAACTTACCACCTTTGCCCTGTCCGGTACACACGATGCCGGTTGCATTGCAGGTGATGTGATGCTTTATATTTCCGACTGCCGTGAGGATTTTGACGGACTGCGGGAAACACTGCATACCTATCCGAACGATTTGTGCGGCAGAGATGACAAAGGTATAGTTTTCAGCCTTATTGCAGGTACCGACCTGCGTACCAGTGCAAAGCCCGACAGCCGCTGTGTGCTGTATCCCGTTTTCGGCACGCCAGATATGCCCCACGAAGAAATCACCAATGTTATGTCCACCATTGAAAGATATGCAAAGGTGCTTTGCCCCGATGCAGAGATAAGCTGCAGAATTATCTGACAGTATACAGTAATTTTATATTTTCCACGGCTTTTCTGCCTTGCAGAGAGGCCGTTTATGCTTTGGGGACAATTTTCTGATTTTCAGGTGACATTTCACAGTATTTACTTGCTTTTGTCACATTTGAAGATAAAATATATAATTACAAATTCAAAAACCACATTAAACACATATCGGGACTTTATACCGTCCAATATTTTATCTATGAAAAAACACAGATTTACAAAACTGCACGCCGCCTGCATACTTGCGGTGTGCGGCATACTTATTCTTGTGGTGTGCGGCTGGTACGCAGAAAACTTTTATTCTCAGTTTGAGGAGGTTTTTATAACCGTTACCTCTCCTTTGCAGGGTACCGACACCACCGCTGTGCAGAACGGCTTTAGGGCCTGTTTTGTGCCGGTATTCTCACTTTCCGCACTGTTTGTTGCCGCTGCAGTGCTGTACTCCAGACTTAAAATTGCTGACAGAGTTTCCCGCCGTTTTTCTGCAAAAGGCAAAAACTTTAATGCAAAAAGATTTTTTGACAATACCTTTCTGTGCATCGGGATTGCTCTTTTGGCTGCGGGCCTTGTATATGCAGACAGCATATTCCATGCCACCGACTACATTTTCCTCAAGGCACAGACAACCTCTATCTTTGAGGAACAGTACGTTGACCCCGACAGCGTAGATATAACCCCAACAGGCGAAAAACGAAACCTTATCTACCTTTACATTGAGAGTATGGAAACCACCTATGCTTCCATTGAAGCGGGCGGCAAGCAGGAACATAACTATATCCCACATCTTACACAGCTTGCAGTGGAAGAAACCAACTTTTCCGAAAACGGACTGCTTGGAGGATTCCACAGTACTGCAGGCAGCAGCTGGACCTCTGGTGCACTGTTCTCCTCTACTGCAGGCATACCATATTACACCCGTTTAAAGCAGGCCGACGGAGAGTTTGCCTCTGACATAACCACCCTTTATGACGTGCTGGACAAAAATGGGTACAGCCAGTATTATCTGTGCGGCTCGGATGCTTATTTTGGCGGACGCAGCGACTATTACAAATCCCACGGCGATATGACAATCTACGACCTTTCCACTGCAAGAAGCGAAGGTTATGTTGCAGAGGATTACCGTGTGTGGTGGGGCATTGAGGACGCAAAGCTGTACGAAATTGCAAAGGACAAAATTTCCGCTGCGGCAGCAGAGAATGAGCCTTTCAGCTTTACGGTGCTTACGGTTGACACTCATTTTCCAAAAGGATATCTGTGTCAGCTGTGCAGCGATGAATACGAAAATCCGTCTGCCAATGTTATAAAATGCGCCGACTGTCAGGCTGCTGAATTTATCAGCTGGTGCAGAGAGCAGGATTTTTATGAAGACACCACCATCGTCGTTGCAGGCGACCATCCGAGAATGGACAAAGTTTTCCCCGCGGAGATGACAGCTTACGAACGCACCACATATCTGACCTTTGTAAACAGTGCCGTAAAGCAGGACAAAGCTGTTATGCGTACCTATACACAGCTGGATATATTCCCTACTACCCTTGCCGCTATGGGGTATGAAATTGAGGGCGACAGACTTGCCCTCGGCACCAATCTGTTCTCCGATGTGCCCACCCTTGCGGAAAGTATGGGCTTTGAGGCTCTGAATGCCGAAACAGGCAAGCACAGCAGATTTATACTGAACTTTACTTAAATATGCATATATGAAAAAACTCTGAAACACCACAGTGCTTCAGAGTCTTTTTATTATATTACATTCAATACTGTATCAGCCGTCACGGTATTTGACCATTATCTTTTTGAACAGGTCATAGGTTGATGGCGGTGTGTAGGTAATGGCGTTTGCACCTGCCTCTACAGTTTCGGCTATAAGCTCCTCGGTGTTTCCGCCCGACGCCATAATCGGCACATCGGGGAACTGCTGGCGGATTTTGCGTACAACCTTTGGGGTATCCTTGCCGCAGGCAACATTGAGGATGGATACGCCTGCCTCCAGACGGGCTGCAATATCGGTGTTTTCGCTTGTAACGGTAACAACGATAGGTGCGTCGATTTCGTCAAAAACCATCTTGATATTATCGTTGGAAATCGGTGCGTTCATAACAACACCCATAGCACCCGAATGCTCGGCATCCTTGGCAAGGTTAACTGTTCTCATACCGTTGGTTATGCCGCCGCCCACACCACAGAAAACAGGCATATCTGCCGCTTTGATTATGCTGTCCGCTATAATCTGCTGGGGTGTAAACGGGTATACTGCCAGTACGGCATCGGCATCGCAGTTGCGTATGATAGCGATGTCGGTGGTGAAAACCAGAGTTTTTATGCGTTTGCCGTAGATGAGAATACCCGATGCCTTGTAGGCAGATTTGGGCATCTCAAGGATATTGTGTCTTAATCGGCTTTCAATCTGGGGGATTTTTTTCTTTTCCATTGATATCCTCCTTATAAGTCGGTTATTTTATTTGTATTAACTTTATCATATAAATATATTCAATTTGTGAAACAAATCTGAATTTCAGCTGTTTTTTTGCGATGTAAAGTGTATAATAAGGGTGCTGCAACTGTAAGTTGACAGATTTCCAAGTGCAGTTGGTGGCTTTGCGGGGTGCAAAAGGCTATACTGTAACCATAGAAAACAGCCTGTGCAGAACAGCATTCTGCACCTGTATTATGCAGCGAAAGGAACTACTTATGATACTTGCCGATAAAATTATACTTATGCGAAAACAGCAGGGATGGAGTCAGGAACAGCTGGCAGAACAGCTTGGCGTAAGCCGACAGTCCGTATCCAAATGGGAAAGCGGCACCTCTATACCAGACCTTGATAAAATACTAAAACTCAGCGACATTTTCGGTGTGCCGACCGATTATCTTTTGAAGGATGATATTGAACAGCTGCCAAAAACCGCAACTGCCGACACTGCCACAAGCTACGATTTTGACGACAGTGTTCTTGTGACGGTGGAGGATGCAAATACATATATGAGTCTGTGCGAAAAGCTGGCAAAATTTATAGCCCTTGGCGTAACGCTGTGTATACTCTGCCCTGTGCCACTTATTCTGCTTGGCGGTTTAAGCGATATTTCCTCCACATTCCCTCTGACCGAGGATGCCGCAGGCGGCATAGGTGTTGCCATACTGCTGCTGATTGTGGCAATAGGCGTGGCAATACTTATTGTGTGCGGTATGCAAACAAACAGGTGGGAATTTCTTGAAAAAAAGGATATCACCCTTGAATACGGCATAAAAGGCATTGTGGAAAAGAAAAAGGAACAGTATGCCAAAACACACATATTCTCCATTGCCTGCGGCGTAGTGCTGTGCATAATAGGTGTTATACCAATTATGATTGGTGCTGCCTTTACCGCCAGTGACCTTGAAATGGTATATTTTGTGGCAATGCTGCTTATATTTATTGCCTGCGGCGTATTTCTTATGGTGAGAAGCGGTGTCATAAACGGCTGCTACCAGAAGCTGCTGGAGGAGGGCGAATATACCGAAAGCGAAAAAAAGGCAAAACGCAGACTTGAAACTGTAAGCACAGTTTACTGGTGCAGCATAATCTCTGTTTATCTGCTGTGGAGTTTTGCCACAATGGAATGGCACCGCACCTGGATTATCTGGCCTGTAGCAGGTGTATTCTATGCTGTTGTTGAGGCCATTGCAAAAAGTGTTGTTATGAAAAAATAGCCCTGAACAATTTATTATAAAGCAAAACACCGCTGTCAGAAAATTTTCTGACAGCGGTGTTTTGTTGTATTTTAGTTTATTACCTTTGTTTCCAGTCCGTTTTCTGTAAAAAACTGTGAAAGTTCCTTTAAATATCTTTCGGGGTCCACAAGATAAGCTATTCCGTGGCCGGCACCTGCAATTGTAACAAGGCGGTTTGGCGATGCGCAGGCTTCAGCCAGCTGTCTGCTCATATCACAGGGGACAAAATCGTCGCTTTCACCGTGAAAGAAGATAACTGGCAGTCTGCAGTTTTTTACCGATTCCAGTGCAGAGTATTCCTCAAGGTCAAATTTACCATAAAGCCTTGCTCCCAGCTTTATAAACGGATAAACAAGCTGTGTCGGCAGGTGCATATCCCTGCTGCACTTTTTGATAATTGCCTCGGCGGTGGAAAAGCCGCAGTCGGCAAGGACACCCTTTACATTTGGCGGAAGCGGCTTGCCCGCTGCCATAAGCACGGTGGAGGCCCCCATCGAGATGCCGCAGAGGATAAGGTTTACCCCGCTTCCGAAATGCTGTGCGGCAAACTCTGCCCATGCAATGCAGTCACGATGTTCATTTATACCAAAAGTTATAACATTGCCCCCGCTGCCGCAGCTTGTGCGCTGGTCAACGACAAGGGCATTTCTGCCTATGGCAAAGCAGCGCTGTATGCCTCCGCTTAAATCCCTTTCGGCACTGCCGCGATATCCGTGAAACATAATCTCGGTGTCCGCACCCTTACGGCACTCGTAATACTTTGCGTGGAGGGTAAGTCCGTCAAAGGATTTTATATAAAAATCCTCATATGGTATCTTCCGGCTGTCCTGCACCATTTTTTTCATGGTTTCTCGGTACGGGTCGTAAGCTGCCCCCTTTATCGCCATAGTTTTACCCTTGTTTTTCTGCGGAACATAGAAAACTATGCGAAAGCATATGTACGAAATTATCACCGCGGCAATAAAAGCCAGCACCGCAGCTATAAGAAGTGTTTTCAACATAAAACAGCCTGCCTTTTAATTGATTTATCCGCCTTTTTTAACCCTATGATTATACAGCACAAATGTGTGCGGCAAGAGATAAAACCCCCATCAACCGATGAGGATTTTTGTTTTTGGAATTATTTCTGTTTTTTAACCCCTGTAACACGTTCCATAATAGCGTCAAGAGCAATCTGCCAGTGGCGGAAAGCCTCGTTGTCCTTAAGGTAGTTTGTTGCCTGCCAGTTAAGGCCGCCCGGTGTCATTTCTTCGGCCAGTTCCTTCAGCTTGCCCTCGTCGGTCTGGCTTGCCATTGTTGCCAGTGCACCGAAAAAACTTGTGGTGTATGCTTTGGAGGCAGGCTCGGAGAGGGAGTTTTCCATGCCCCATTCAGTAACAGCATAGCACAGTTCATAGAACGGACTCATAAGAGCAGTGATGGTTCTCATTGCTGCCATCTCGGTTTTGTCCTCAACTGCAATAAGTGTACCCAGCGGTCTGATAAGGTCTTCAATCTCCTGACAAGGAGGATTGATAACCACAGGACCTATACGCTGACGGATAAAAGGCAGTGGCAGAACATCCACAAGAATTTCTGTTTCGCCGATAATCTGTGCAATTTTCTCAAGGCCGAGAACAGGAATAAGGCTGATAACCTTAAGCTCTTTGCGGAAGTTGAGCGGAGAAAGGATTTCTTCCGCTTTCTGTGGAACAACGGCAAGGATTACAGCCTCGCAATTGTCCAGAACATCCTGATTGTCCTTTGCCACAGTACAGTTTGGATATTTTGCTGCAAGAGCAGCGGATTTTTCCGCATTTCTTGGAGAGAGGATAAATTCGTGCTCGCATTCCCAGTCGCAGAAGCCTGTAACCATTGCTGAAGCGATAACACCTGTGCCGATAACACCTATTTTCATAATATATCTCCTGTCTTTAGGTTATTTATTCAAGTGTATAACAGTTGTCCTTTTTAACAACCGATGTGCTGTAGAACTTTTTACAGATGGCTGCAAAGTCCTCGGTATCCTTTACCCCTGCGGTTTCGATACAGGAATGCATTGCAAACTGCGGCAGACCGATATCCACTGCGTTGAGCGAAACGTGCCGGTTGGACAGGTTGCCAAGGGTTGAGCCACCCACCATATCCGAGCGGTTTGCAAAGTGCTGTACCTCTGCACCGACAGCCTCTGCCAGCTGTGTGAACACCGCACAGCTTACTGCGTCTGTAGTGTACTGCTGGTTTGCGTGGTGCTTTATAACCACACCTTTATTTATAACAGGGCGGTTGGTAGGGTCTGCCTTTGCAGAGTAGTTCGGATGGAGGGAATGTGCATTATCTGCGGAAATCATAAA
The DNA here is from genome assembly GCA_017435045.1 of Oscillospiraceae bacterium. Taxonomy (GTDB): domain Bacteria; phylum Bacillota; class Clostridia; order Oscillospirales; family Ruminococcaceae; genus RGIG3102. The sequence goes on along the minus strand of JAFSFT010000031.1, from coordinate 41,619 downwards.
GGAATTTGTCAATGCACACAGATAGTATTCCTCGTCATATCCCAGTGCCCTGTTAAGTCTTGTAAGGGTATCGTAAAGCATTGTGGAGAGTGCCCCCTGCTTTGTGCCGCTGCCTGCTTCCTCGTTGTCAAACACTGCAAGCACCGCAACAGAACCGGATTTTTCTGCGGCAATAAAGCCCTCCATAGAAGTATAGGCACACTGCAGATCGTCCAGCTTTGGTCCTGTGACAAATTCTTCATCCAGACCGACAAAGCCTGCCTTCTGGCGTACATAGAGATACAGATCCTTTGCGACTATATCCTCTTTCACCACATCCGCAGCCTCTGCCACAACCTGCATAAACATATCTTTTCTGCTTAAATCGCCAAAAAGCGGCAGCATATCGTTCTGCGGATTGATGGCCTTGCCGTCATTTACCGTGCGGTCCATATGGATTGCAAGGTTAGGAATTATAAGCAGGTCTTTGTCCACATTTACAAGGCGGCTTTCCAGCCCTTTCTGTGTTTTAACTATAATTCTGCCTGCAACGGACAGCGGACGGTCAAACCAGGTGGACATAATCATACCGCCATATTTTTCCGTATTGAGACATATATAATTTCCTGCCTGGGTTATCTCGGCGTTCTCCTTGATTTTAAAGCAGGGAGAATCGCTGTGGCTGGCCACAATGTTAAATCCGATATAGTCATTGTCCGGCACTTTAAAGGCTATAACAGATGTGTCATTGCGGGTGACAAAATACCTGCCGCCCTTTTCAATCTTCCATTTTTCGCCTTCTGAGAGAGGAATAAAGCCCTCGCTCAACAGCCTTGATTTTATATTTTCAACAGCATGAAACGCCGTATAACTGCTGTTTAAAAACTCTGTAAGTCCCTTTGAAACCTTCTTTTCCATAACACACCGCCTCTGAGCTTTTATTTATAAATTTATCATACTCTTTTTGCAATTGTATTGTCAACAAAACAACAGATTTAATACAATCAAAAAAATCCTCTCCGCAACGTCGCTGCAGAGAGGATAAAAACTTTTAATAATATACGATTGTGTTTGCCAGCATAATTGTAAGCCCGTCAAGGAGCATAAGCACGTTTACGGCACAGATTGCAAAGAGCAGTACATCGTCAATTTTCTTTTTAAGGGTTATATTCTCATTAGCAAAAAACATAACTATAAGCGGCAGTACAGGGATTATATATCTGCCCTGAATACCGAATATTGTGGTGTAATTTACAGGTGTCCACATAATTCCCGCCACTATTACCAATGCCGCAATTGCTACCGCAACAGCAAAGCACCACCATTTTTCTTTTCCTCTGTACACAAGATGTTCTCCCTGAGGCAGCAGCGTACTCATAAATACTATGGCAATAACCGCAAATACATACAGCCAGTTTATCTTGACAGGTGAAACTATCGCCTCGCCGAATATGCCGCCGAATATCTGACGGATATACAATTCTGTATTTTCCTGCAGCGTATTCACAAACAGCTTTACAGTTTTAGGGATATTGTTCAGTATATATCCTATGCTGTAATAGGTCAGGCTGTCGCCGGCTGCTGTTATACCTGTTTCGCCGATTTCTTCTTGTGCTGCACTGTCCACAGCATCACTTTCACTTTCAATTTCAATAACATCGGCATCTATAGTCTGATACCACTGGTCCTTTATAAGCTGTTTTCTTTCCTCTTCCTCAATGTCGACAACCTTTTGAGTCTCACCAAGCCACGGAGATAGATTATCCCTGACAAAACCGATTACATTCTGGTTGTAGCAGAGCCACATAACAACCGCTGCCACTGCAATAACCGAGATGTTGATAACGGCTTTTTTCATCCCGCCGAATTTAGTTACAGGAATAGCAAGCACCAGAGCAACAACAAGGATATATATGGTTTTGCCAGGAGCAATAAGTGCTGCAAGCAAAGCCAGAGTTGCCGTATCCTTTACAGTTACCTTTTCGCTGCTGTATACAAGCTGCAGTACCGAAGCTATAAAAAGGAAACACAGCCCTGTAACAAATGTATCGTAGCTGAAGGATGCCGCAAGCTGAAGCGGAACAGGGGTAAGTGCTATTACCGCCATTGTGGTTTTAAAAAACGGCATTCTTCTTATGGCAAGATATACCATACCGATATAAAGTGCAAGGTTTGCAAGCCTGCCCATAACAATAAGCATTGAAAAGCTTACGCCCAGCATTTTAGCAATACATATGCCTGCCGCCTGTGCCCAGTAAAGCGGCGGAAACATATTGGCTTTACCTGCTTTTATAAAAACCAGATTGTCTGTTTTTTCCGTTTTTTCAAAATTTTCGTACAGGTCATGAAGTTCAAAAGCATTGTAGTTTACAGGATTCATCCAGTCTATTGCATCACTTTCCCTCATAAGCAGTGTGCCTTCGTAATACCCGCCGTAATCATAGCCAAGCCAGCTGTTTGCTCTGCTGTATGCAGTTGTAATATGGATATATTCGTCAGGTGCACCCTTTACAGGTGTGTAAAGGCTGAAGATTATCCCAAGTACCGCTGCTATAAATACAAATGCCGTGGACACTTTCACCTTTTTTACAAATATAAGCAGATATGCCCCCACAAGAAGAATCAGCATAAGTGCACAGAGAACAAAGTAGTAGTTCCAGATTGCTTTTGTAACATACTTTACGATGTACTGCAGCGCCAGTGTTCCTGCTGTTTCCTCACCGCCATAGGTCATAGGCTTGTATCCTTCCACAGTTTCGGCGCTCTGCCATACAGCAACCTTGTCTTCCTGTGTTTCTGGCCTTGTATACACAACCAGCTGATACTCTTTGTCCTCTTCGCTTTTAAAATTCCGACCGTCAAAATCAAAGCACATAAAGGTGTTGTCCTTTATGTTGGTCATATCATCCTGTACCACAGCAAGAACATTGCCGTCGGCATCCCAGAGTTCAACAAAAATTTTGCCGAATACAACGCGGTTGTAGGTGTGCAGATTGATGTTTACACCATAGAAATTTGTATTTGCCTTGACGGTGATTGGCTGGACGATGCCGTTGCTGATATCATCGCTGATAACAGAGTATTCATCGTTGACAATCTGCCGATAACCGAGACCAACTGATTCTCTTACCGTATCATATCCCACCCATGCCATACACACTGCAGCAGCAATAACAATTGCCGTCAGTATAAACAGGTGTCTGAACCTTTGAAAAATACTTTTTATCTTCATATATTAATCCCCTCTGCATACAAAGCATGCTGATATATGGTCATAATTATCCATTATAATACATTTATATTAGCATTTTACGGCGGGTAAATCAAGGCGGCTGACAGCAAAAGAAAAAGACAGATAATCCATAAGGAACCCCCTTATGGATATCTGTCATATTATATCTGTAAAAGCTATAGTTTTTCCTGCTGCCATTTGATGTAGGTTACCGTATACAGAATGATAACCGAACTTATACTTACCGCTATGGCAAGCACCTGAGACGCAAAATCAAAATATTTGTTCATGTTGGCAAGTCCGACCGCAATTGCCCCCGCTGCAATTACCAGTGACAGGACTACCGCAAGTGCTGCTGTAAGATACACACTGTATTTTATTATCTTTTCTCTCTCCAGCAGTACAAGTATAAAGTGCAGCACAAAAAACAGCAGTGCCACCGCCAGTGCCGCAAACACAAAACTGTTGTACCGCTGCAGCCACACCTCCACGGGCGGTGAATAGTCTACAATGGCATCTGCCGCCTTTGCAGGAAAACCCATATAACTGTATGTCCCGCTTATAACCTGATAAATCGCCGCAACGGATGTTATGAGAGTAAAAAACAGTTTCGAAAAATTCCCCTCTACAACAAAAAGCACCGACAGCAGAACAAACATTACAAAAAGAATAACAATTGCATCTCTCATACTGTTGCCGCCTTTATATCAATACATTTAATAATCCAGTATCTCCGGCTCGGTATGGCTGAACGCACATATCTGTGCAGGAATGGAAAAGCCGAGTGTAAGCACAATTGGAATTGTAACCGGCATATACAATGCCAGCACAGCAAGGATAAAAGTGGAGATAAGAAGGGTGATAATCGTCTTTTTCATTGTAACAAGAACTGTGCGTGCTGCCAGAGAAATCAGCTCTCTTGTGGATGCTGTGCTTACAGTAACTGTGTTGCTGTCAAAATCGGTTGATTCAAAAAACGACGGCATAAGGTGAATGATAACCGCCCACACTGCGATAACTGCAAGCAGTGATGCCGATGCCAGCGGCACAAACATAACATTCTGTCCCATAAGCTGTACATAATAGCTGATGCCTGTGCCAAAAATAACATTCAGCACAAGAATTGCCAGCCCCACAGGAAAAGCCCTTTTGAAAGATGCTTTAAATGCAGCAAAATAAATCTTCGCAGCATGATGCTGCACCATATCATCCTTTACCAACAGATTTGTACAATGGGACAAAGCCGCCATTGATGCACCGATGGTAACAACCGGCAGGCTGGTGAATATAAAAAGCAGGTTCCATTTAAGATTTGTCAGCAACCCGTCGGTAAAAACCTCTCTCAGACGCATTGTAAAGGCATATTTTTTTGCCTTTTCCATATCTACGGGAATATTGTTCAAGGCTGTAAACCTCCTTGTAATAAGCACTTAAATTGATAAGTAAAGTATAAAGAAACATCGTGCTTTTTTCAAGTAAAATAGCCGTTTTATGGATACATTTTACATCTCAATTACAACTTTTTCTTTTACGTCTGTAACTTTTTTGTAACATATGTTGTAATGTTGCACAAAAATTAGACAAATGTTGTAGCAACTCTCACATTTTTGTAGGAAATCACAAAATTGGCTTGAAAATTCGCCCGAAAAAGTATAAAATGTTAGGTACAGGAAATTGGAAACGTTTCCAGCGTTTTTATATAAGTTTCCGAAACAAAAAAAATCCAATATGGAGGAAAAATTATGAAAAAATTATTGGCTTTGCTTCTTGCTGGCGCAATGGCTCTTTCCATGGTAGCTTGCGGCGGCAGCGAACCAGCAGCTCCAGAAGCAGAAACAGGTTCTGTTTACTACCTCAACTTTAAACCGGAACAGGATGCTCAGTGGCAGGCACTTGCTGAAGCATACACAACAGAAACAGGTGTTCCTGTAACAGTTGTTACAGCAGCTTCCGGTGAATACGAAACAACACTTATGGCAGAAATGAGCAAAGATGAAGCTCCAACACTCTTCCAGGTTAACGGTCCTGTAGGTCTTGCTAACTGGAAAGACTACTGCTACGATTTCGCAGGTTCTGATGTTTACAACGAACTCAGCGGCGACAGCTTTGCACTTATCGAAGACGGCAAAGTTTACGGTATCGCTTACGTTGTAGAAACATACGGTATCATTGCTAACACAAAACTTCTCGAAGCAGCAGGCTACACAACAGCTGACATTGCTTCCTTCGCAGATCTTAAAGCAGTTGCAGAAGATATCACAGCTCGCAGCGCAGAACTCGGCTTTGCAGCATTCTCTTCCGCAGGTATGGACGGTTCTTCCGACTGGAGATTCAAAACACACCTTGCAAACCTTCCACTTACATTTGAATACCAGACAGAAGGTATCACACCAGGTACAGTTAAAGGCACATACCTTGACAACTACAGAGCTATCTGGGATCTCTACATCAACAACTCCACATGCGACCCAGCAGAACTTTCCGCAAAAACAGGTAACGATGCTGTAACAGAAATGGTTGAAGGCAAAGCTGTATTCTACCAGAACGGTACATGGGCAGCTGGCGACCTCGCAGCTATCATCGACGACCTTACAATGATCCCATTGTACATCGGCGTTGGCGACGAAGCTAACCAGGGTCTCTGCACAGGTTCTGAAAACTACTGGTGCGTAAACAGCCAGGCTTCCCAGGCTGATATCGATGCAACACTTGCATTCCTTAACTGGTGCGTAACAAGCGAAACAGGTCTCAACGGCATGTGTAAAGAAATGGGCTTTGTAATCCCATTCGCAAAAGCTCTTGAAGCTGACAACAAATTTGTTCAGGAAGCTAACGCAATGATCGCTGCAGGCAAAACTCCAGTTGGCTGGAACTTCCCAACAATGCCATCCGAAGAATGGAAAAACATGGTTGGTTCTGCTTTGACAGCTTACGCAGCAGACCAGACAGATGACAACTGGGCAGCAGTAGTTAAAAACTTTGTTGACGGTTGGGCAGCTGAATATGCACTTGCTAACGGCTAATTAAAATATTAAGTTATTACTGGCAAATTTAATTACTAATAAATTAATAATTTAAAAATCGCAGAGACGGCAAGACACCTTGCTGTCTCTGTTTGTTTTTATAAAAGTAAATTTCATTGAGAGGAGCGTTTTTATGGAAAAAGCGGTAAAGAAATATTCTCCGATATTTGTGCTCCCAACATTGCTTGCATTTACAATTGGCTTTATTGTTCCGTTCTTTGAAGGATTGTATCTTTCCTTCTGTCAGTTTACAACGGTTAAAAATGCCAAATGGGTGGGCATAAGCAACTACACAAGAGTTTTCGCTGACGAAGCTTTTCTGCACAGCTTTGGCTTTACTGTTAAATATGCTGTTGTGGCAATTGTGCTTATCAACGTTATTGCTCTTGGCCTTGCTCTGCTGCTTACACGCAATATCAAAGGCACAAACATTTTCCGTACAGTATTCTTTATGCCAAACCTGATCGGCGGCATCGTATTGGGTTATATCTGGCAGATTCTTATCAACTGCGTGCTCGCGCTTGTTGGACAGCCTCTGCTGGCTCTCAACAGTCAGGCAGGCTACTGGGGCATCATCATCCTCACAGCCTGGCAGCAGATTGGTTATATGATGATCATCTACATCGCAGGTTTACAGAACGTACCTGAAGACCTTATTGAAGCAGCACAGATTGACGGTGCTACACAGTGGGAGACATTCTGGAAGGTTAAATTGCCTATGATTATGTCCTCCATCACAGTATGTGTATTCCTTACACTTACAAACTCCTTTAAGCTGTTCGACCAGAACCTTGCTCTTACAGGCGGTGAACCAAACCACCTTACAGAAATGCTTGCCCTCAACATCTACCAGACATTCTACGCACGCGCAGGCCTGCAGTGGAAAGGTCTTGGTCAGGCAAAAGCTGTTCTGTTCTGTCTGCTGGTTGTTGTAATCAGCTTTGCACAGCTTAAAGCAACAAGATCCAAGGAGGTTCAGCAGTAATGAAAAAAGCAAAAGAAAAAAGATCAAATGCTATATGGTCTGTTATCCTTGGTATTTTGTCTATCCTTTATATGTACCCAATTGTAATGATTCTGTTCAACTCCCTTAAAGATGAACGTGCAATCAGCACAAACACAGCATTCCAGCTTCCTACAGCAGAAACATTTGCAGGTCTTGCAAACTATGTAAACGCTATCAATGCACAGGGCTTCCTCAAGAGCCTTGGCTACAGCTTGTTTATCACAGTTACTTCCGTTGCTGCAATTCTTCTCTTCTGCGCAATGTGCTCCTGGTACATAACAAGAGTTAAAACAAAATTTGCACAGGGCCTTTACTTCCTGTTTGCATTCTCCATGGTTGTTCCTTTCCAGATGGTTATGTTTACACTGTCCCAGACAGCTGATATGCTTGACCTGAACACACCTTGGAACATCTGGGTTATCTATCTCGGCTTCGGTGCAGGCCTTGCAGTATTTATGTTTGCAGGCTTTATGAAGTCTATTCCTCTGGAAGTTGAAGAAGCTTCCATGATTGATGGCTGTAACCCAATCCAGACATTCTTTATGATTGTTATGCCTATGCTCAAGCCTACAATGGTTTCTGTTGGTATCCTTGAAGCAATGTGGGTATGGAACGACTACCTGCTTCCTACACTTGTTCTGGACATCAAAAAATACAGAACAATTCCAATGCTCATTCAGTACTTCCGTGGCAGTTACGGCCGTGTTGAAATGGGTCCTATGATGGCATGTATTATGCTTACAGTTATTCCGATTGTTATCGTTTACCTTGCAGGTCAGAAACATATCATCAAGGGTGTTGCAGCAGGTGCTGTTAAAGGCTAATCCATGGCAATAACCATAAAGGATATCGCACGGGAATCGGGATATGCGGTGGGAACTGTCTCCCGCGTACTCAACAATCATCCCGATGTGTCCGACACCGCCCGTGCAAAGATTATGGAAGTGGTGGAAAAACATCACTTCAAACTCAACAGCAATGCAAAACACTTAAAACAGCAGGTCTCAAACGGTATTGCCATCATCGTAAAAGGTTCCCAGAATATGCTTTTTGCACCTATTGTGGAACAGATGCAGGGTATGCTGAGAGAAAAAGGTCTTGCCTGTCTTATTTACTATATCAACGAAATGGAAAACGAGGTTGAAACTGCTGTGCGTGTATGCACCGAACGCAGACCTGTGGGCATTATGTTCCTGGGCTGCAACCTCAGCTATTTCCAGAAAAGGTTTCAGGCTATACATATTCCCTGTGTGCTTGTAACCAACTCCGCACGGAGCCTGGAGTATACCAATCTTTCCAGTGTGTCTATAGACGACACCGAGGCCGCAAAAGCCGCTGTAAGCCATCTTATTGAAAATGGTCACAGAGAAATCGGCATTCTGGGCGGTCACATAGAAAACTCCAAGGTTGCCTATACACGATACATCGGCTGCAAAGAAGCCTTTGAAAGCCACAATGTTCCTTTCAGCAGCGAAAAGCAGTATATCGAATCCTTATTCGGAATGTCAGACGGCTACAGTGCAATGCAGCAGCTTTTGCAGAAGATGCCGCAGATTACAGCGGTTTTTGCAATGTCTGACGTGATGGCAGTGGGTGCTATACGTGCCATAAAGGACAGTGGCAGAAAAGTGCCGGAAGATATATCGGTTGTTGGCTTTGACGGACTGGAGCTTGGAGAATTTATCTCTCCAAAGCTTACCACAATAAAACAGAACAGGGAAAAAATTGCCCAGCGAAGCGTAGAAATTCTGCTGGACACCATCGACAACGGTGCAGGCGTTGTGTATGAGACAGTGCCTTTCAGTATAATTGTCGGTGAAAGTACAAAACAACTCTAACAGGAGGATAATTCAAATGGCAAGTATCACATTTAAAAACGTGGTAAAAACATATGACAACGGCGTAACCGTTGTACCAGACTTGAACCTTGAAATCAAGGACAAGGAATTCATCGTGCTTGTTGGTCCTTCCGGCTGTGGTAAATCCACAACACTGCGTATGATTGCAGGTCTGGAAGACGTATCAAGCGGCGAACTTATCATCGGTGACAAAGTGGTTAACACTGTTCCACCAAAGGACAGAGACATTGCAATGGTTTTCCAGAGCTATGCTTTGTATCCACATATGACAGTTCGCGACAACATGGCTTTCGCACTTAAACTGCGTAAAGAACCACAGGAAGAAATTGACAAAAAGGTTAACGAAGCTGCAAAAATCCTTGAGCTTGAAAAATACCTTGACAGAAAACCAAAGGCTCTCTCCGGCGGTCAGCGTCAGCGTGTTGCTCTGGGCCGTGCAATGGTTAGAAAACCTGCAGTTTTCCTTTTGGACGAACCACTTTCCAACCTTGACGCAAAACTGAGAACAGAAATGCGCAGTCAGATTGCTGCACTGCACAAACGTCTTGAAACAACATTTGTATACGTAACACACGACCAGACTGAAGCTATGACAATGGGCGACAGAATCGTTGTTATGAAAGACGGTTTTGTACAGCAGTTTGACACACCACAGAACCTTTACAACTACCCATGCAATATGTTTGTTGCAGGCTTTATCGGCTCTCCACAGATGAACTTTTTGAACGTTACAGTGGAAAAAGCTGCTGAAGGTCAGGTTCTGGTATTCGGCGACAGCCGCATCAGCGTAAACAAACCTGAGCTGGAAGCTTACATCGGCAAGGAAGTTGTTATGGGCGTACGTCCTGAAGACATCCACGCAAACAGTGCTGCACACGTTGGCGAACCTGCAGAATACACAGCATTTATCAACCATATGGAAATGATGGGCAGCGAAAACTACCTCTATCTTGACGCTTATGGTCAGAAAATGCTTGCAAGAATTCCTGCACGCTACGAATTCAGCGAAGATACAACAGTAACTCTTGCTATCGACACAGGCAAAATCCACGTGTTCGACAAAGAGACAACAAATATTATCTGTCACTAATAATCTCAAATCAAAAGGATGTGATATCTTATGAGGAGCAATGGTATTTTAATGCACATATCCTCTTTACCTTCTCCTTACGGAATAGGCAGCATGGGCAAAACTGCCCGTGAATTTGCCGATTTTCTCGCTCTGGCAGGACAGAGCTACTGGCAGCTGCTGCCAATCTGCCCTACCGGCTATGGCGACAGCCCTTATCAGTCCTACTCTACCAACGCAGGTAACCCTTATTTTATCGACCTTGACACTCTGTGCGAGGAAGGTCTGCTGACAAAGGCAGAGATTGATGAGATGTTCTGGGGCAGTGACCCCGAAAAAGTGGATTACGGTGCTTTGTATCAGAACCGTTATCCTATACTTAAAAAAGCGGCAGCACGCTTCTGGCAGAATCCCGACAAAGAATTTGACGCTTTCTGCGGGAAAAACGCATTCTGGCTGGATGACTACGCACTGTTTATGGCTTTGAAAAAGAACCTTGGCGGTGCACCGTGGTACAACTGGCAGCCTGCCATCCGCAACCGCGAGGAAGCTGCGCTCAATGCCGCCCGCGAAACCTATGCAGAAGAAGTAAATTTCTGGAAAACAGTACAGTACATCTTCTTTAAACAGTGGCACAGCCTGCTTGGATACATCAACAGCAAGGGCATCAAGGTTATAGGCGACCTGCCAATCTACGTTTCCCTTGACGGCGTTGACGTGTGGAGCAATCCTGAACTGTTCCAGCTGGACGAAACCCGTACACCTAAAGAGGTTGCGGGTTGTCCGCCTGACGGCTTTTCTGCCGACGGTCAGCTTTGGGGCAACCCATTGTATGACTGGGATTATCACGAAAAGACAGGTTATAAATGGTGGATTAAACGCATTGAATATCTGTGCAGCGTTTATGATGTGCTGCGAATTGACCATTTCCGTGGCTTTGATACCTATTATGCAATCCCTTACGGCGATACCACCGCCAAAAACGGCGTGTGGAAGCAGGGCCCGGGTATGAAGCTGTTCAATGCAGTGGAAAAATCCATCGGCCGCCAGCCTATCATTGCCGAAGACCTTGGCTATCTGACAGATACTGTAAAACAACTGCTGTCCGACAGCGGTTTTCCGGGAATGAAGGTATTGCAGTTTGCATTTGATACAAGGGATGAAAACAGCCACGAATATCTGCCATGGAAGCATCCTGCAAACAGTATTGCCTACATAGGCACGCACGACAACGATACAGCCTGCGGCTGGATTGAAAGTGCTTATCCTGAAGATATTGCTTTTGCAAAAGAGTTCCTTGGTCTCAACGAAACCGAAGGCTATAACTGGGGCATGATACGTGCACTTATGACCAGCAATGCCGATACAAGCATTATTCAGTTCCAGGATTTGCTGGGACTGGGCAGCGAGGCAAGGATGAATACACCATCTTCCGTTGGCACAAACTGGCTGTGGCGTGCAAAGAAAGGCAGCTTTGACAGTGCTCTGGCACAGAAACTGCTGCACAAAACCCAGCTTTACGGCAGGGCAAAATAAAAAACCTCTCCATAAATTTACTTTTGTGGGGTTAAACCGAAAGACAGGGACGGCAATGCCGTCCCTGTCTTTTTGCTTTTGTGTGCAATTGTCTGAAACTGCAAACAAAAAAGGCTGTCCGTCTGAACAGCCTTTTTGCATTTGTTTAATTGTTCAAAGTGCTTTTGAGCCATACGCCGCCTACATCAAGTGCGTCATACAAACCGCTTTTTACGCCCTGTTTTTTAATTCTCTGCATAAAATCAAGGCTTGTGTCGGTGGAGATGAGAGCTACCTGCACCTTGTCGGCAATTTCTTGCCCATCCACTTGTTTAGTGCTTACAACATTAAGATACACAATGTATTCTTTTGACGGGTCACCGTAATAAATTTCATTGTTGTTTCTTACAAGTGGCAGTCCTTTATAGGTCACTTTTGTGTCCATCGGGATTACCTCCTTTTATTCTGGTGCCGCAAAATTCAGAATTTATGCCAGATAATATTTAAGTACGCACTGAAGAATATCATCACGGTCAAGTTTTCTGATTTTGTTTCTTGCACCCTGGTGTGTAGTGATGTAGGTTGGATCTTCGGAGAGGATATATCCAACAATCTGATTGATAGGATTATAGCCTTTTTCCTTCAAAGCCTCATACACTTCTTTTAAAATTTGTCTGATTTCAAGTTCTTTTTCGTTGTGTACAGAAAAAACAGCTGTTGCGTCGTTCATCCTACATCCCTCCTTTATTTGCTATATTATATTGTACATTATTTTGGATTTTAATTCAATAGAAATATCCTATGTTCTCAAAAATACACCAATTTTTCTCAAATTATCCAAAATTGCACCTGTGCACTGTTCTGCAACTGCATCTGTAAGTGTTGCGTTTTTGTCACGGAGCACAAGGCTGTATGCAAGGGATTTCTTGCCTGCTTCCAGTCTGTCGCCTGTGTAAACGTCAAAGAGTTTTACGCTTTCAAGGTATTCGCCGCAGCTTTCCCTGATGATATCGATGATATCGCCGTTTGCAACAGCTTTGTCGCATACAAATGCAAGGTCACGTGTTACTGCAGGGAATCTTGCCAGCTGTTTGTACTGTCTTGCACCGCCAACATATTTGAACAGTTCTTCGCCGTTGAGGTCGCAAACGCAAACCTTTGTCTTGATGCCGTAGTTGTTAAGCACTACAGGGTGAAGTTCGCCTATTGTAGCCACAACAGCACCGTTTACAACAACGTCTGCACAGCGGCCCGAATGATATGTTGTGTTCTGCCTGTTGCGTACAAACTTAACATCTTCTATATTGAGTGCCCAGAGGATTTTTTCCACTGCACCTTTGAGGAAGAAGAAGTCCTTGTTCTGTCCGTAAACTGCCATAATGAATTTTTCAACTTCCTTTGGAAGTTCTTCGCCCTCTACAACATGGTATTCTGTTGCATTTTCAAAGAGGGAAACAGCTTCGATACGGCTGTTGTAGTTTCTCTGTACAACGTTCATCATGGAAGCAACTGCTGTTGTTCTCATAACAGATGTATCTTCGCCAAGAGGGTTGGAGATAACAACAGGGTTTCTGAGGGAAGAATCTGCAGGAACGTTGAGCAGGTCAAAGTTCTTTGGAGAGTAGAAGGAAAATGTTTCGATTTCGTAGAAACCGAGGCCGAGAAGGTAGCCGATAACATCTTTTGTAAATTTCTGACGTTCTGTAAGGCGTGCTGTTGCTGTGCCTTTCATAATTGTGGAAGGCAACTTGTTGTAGCCGTACATTCTTGCAATTTCTTCTGCAAGGTCGTTGTACTGTGTAACAGCATCTTTTGCAATATCGTAGCGGTGTGTCGGCACGATAACTGTGTCATCTTCCACCTTGAAGCCGAGGGAAACAAGTGTTTTTTCCATATCGGACTTTGCAATTTCTGTGCCGAGGATTTCGTTGATTTTGTCAGCGTTAAGAGGTACTTTTCTTTCGCTTCTTGGAGATGGATAAACGTCGATTACGCCGCCGATAACATCACCTGCGTCAAGTTCAACAACAAGTTCCATAGCTTTTGCCAGAGCCGGCCAGCAGTTGTCAGGGTTGAGGCCTTTTTCAAACTTGCCGGAAGCTTCTGTACGCAGACCAAGCTGACGGGAAGCATATCTTACTTTAGGGCCGTCAAAGCAGGCAGATTCAAAAACAACCATATTTGTGTCTTCGTAAACGCCGGAATATTCGCCGCCCATTACACCCGCGATGGCAATTGGTTCTTCGCTGTCGGAGATAACAAGCATATTTTCGTTGAGCTTTCTCTGTACACCGTCAAGTGTCATGATTTCTTCGCCTGTTTTTGCAAGACGAACATCAATGAGGTTGCCTTTAACATATTTGTGGTCAAATGCGTGCATTGGGTGGCCGTAAAGCAGCATTACATAGTTTGTGATGTCAACGATGTTGTTGATTGGACGAACACCGCATACACGCAGTCTTTCACGCAGCCAGCGTGGGGATGGTTTAACCCTAACGTTTTTAATCATAGCTGCTGCGTAACGCATACAGTGGTCTGTGTCGCTGATTTTTACGGAGAGATAGTTGTTGATATCATCTTCGCCCTGTGGCATCTGTGGCTTTGGTTCGTTGAATGGAACACTGAAAGTTGCACTTGCTTCTCTTGCAAGGCCGAGAACAGAAAGGCAGTCTGGACGGTTTGGTGTAATTTCAAATTCCACCATATAGTCTTCCATGCCAAGTGCCTTTTCGATTGGTGTGCCAAGAGGCCATTCTTCGTCCAGTACCATAATGCCGTCTTCGATGGCATTTGGGAAGTCGTGTGTTGTAAGGCCAAGTTCGCCAAGGGAACAGAGCATACCGTTGCTCATTACGCCGCGGAGTTCGCCTGCGTGGATTTCCTTGCCGCAAGGAAGCAGAGAGTTATCAAGAGCAACAGGAACAAGGTCGCCAACTGTAAGGTTTTTTGCACCTGTAACGATAACGATTTCTTCGCTGCCGATGTCGATGCCGCAAACTGTAAGCTTGTCTGCATTAGGGTGTTTGTCGAGGGAAACCACTTTGCCCACAACAACGTTTCTGATTTTGTCTTTTTCTGTTGAATAAACTTCCACCTTGGAGCCTGACATTGTCATATCTTCGGCAAAAGTTTTTATGTCGCAGTCGAAAGGTGCATATTCTTTTAACCAGTTAAGTGATACATCCATTGTAAATTACCTCCTTAGAACTGTGACAGGAAACGCATGTCGTTTTCGTACATGAGTCTCATATCGTCAATGTCGTAACGCATCATTGTAAGTCTTTCAAGACCCATACCGAATGCGAAGCCTGAGTATTTTGTGCTGTCGATGCCGCAGCTTTCCAGAACAACAGGGTTTACGATACCGCTGCCCAGAATTTCAATCCAGCCTTCGCCTTTGCACAGACGGCAGCCCTTGCCGCCGCATTTAAAGCAGGTCATATCCATTTCTGCACTTGGTTCTGTGTATGCAAAGTGGTGTGGACGGAAACGAACCTTTGTTTCAGGGCCGAACATATTCTTAACAAATGCTTCCAGTGTACCTTTAAGGTCTGCCATTGTGATGTTTTCGTCGATAACAAGACCTTCAATCTGATGGAAGAGAGGGCTGTGTGTTGCGTCAACTTCGTCTGCACGGTAAACACGGCCAGGTGCAATGATGCGGATTGGCGGTTTCTGATCAAGCATTGTTCTTACCTGCACAGGGGAAGTCTGTGTGCGCAGAACGATGTTTTCTGTGATATAGAATGTGTCCTGTGTGTCACGGGACGGATGGGATTTTGGCATATTGAGCATTTCGAAGTTGTATTTGTCCAGTTCAACTTCAGGGCCTGCTGCGATGGAGAAGCCCATGCCAAGGAAGATTTCCTTGAGTTCGTCAAGAACAAGCTGAATTGGGTGACGTTTGCCCATTTCAAATTCGTTGCCTGGGAGAGTGATGTCAATTTCTTCCTCTACCAGCTGTTTTTCCATAAGTTCTGCTTTGATTTTTACAAGTTTTTCTGCCAGTGCGTTTTCCACTGTTTCTCTTACTTCGTTTGCAAGAGCACCCATAACAGGTCTTTCCTCTGCAGAAAGTTTGCCCATCTGTTTAAGGATGGCTGTTACTTCGCCTTTTTTGCCCAGAACACGAACACGGATTTCGTCAATTTCTGCAGGTGTAGCTGCTTTTTCGATCTGTTCAAGTGATGAAAGGCGAATGTTTTCAAGCTGCTGTTTCATTTTGTGTTTTCTCCTTCTTTTTAGTATTGGGACGAAGGTGTATAAATAAAAAAGCCTCGCCCCTTAAAATAATTAAGGGACGAAGCACCGATAACTCCATTTGAAGTTTACTTTTACTCCGTGGTACCACCCAAATTTCCGCACAGCAATGCGGACACTCAAGACCTTTTAACGCAAGGAATACGGCAATGCCTAATTAGCGGATGCTGTTCAGCAAAGCTTCTGTCAGGGGAACTTCTCTTATATGCTTCTGCACTTCTTTCAGCCGCGGAAATGCTCTCTTTTTCAGAAACGCTACAAGATACTTTTCCTGATAAGCGAATTTATATTAATACTGAAATATAATAGCATATTATATAATAAAAAAGCAAGTGTATTTTTTGTACAAAATAACATACAGACAAAAAGGCAGCAGCCGAACACGCATTATGTGTCCTGCTGCTGTCCTTTTATATTAAAAACTATTGGCTTTTGTCCTTTTTGACAACCTTTTCATGTGCAAGGTACATTACCACCGTGCCTATGAGCATAAATACCGGCAGCACAAGCATACCCGTATGCTGTGCAATAAAACCGAAGACAGGTGGTGCAAGGCAGCTGCCAAGGCAGGCGGATGCTGTCTGCACGCCCATAATTGCCTGTGATTTATCTTCTCCGAAGTTTATCGGTGTCATATGCATAAGACAGGGGTAAATTGGTGCTATGCCGAGGCCTGCCACAAATATGCCTGCTGCGGCAATTGCACTGCCAAATGGCAGCATCATTATAACCACACCTGCCACAATAAGTCCCTGCCCGAGACGAATCATCTGTACATCGCTGAATTTATATGTCATAAAACCGCAGAGAAATCTGCCCAGCATCTCCCCTGTTATGCAGGCTGCGCCGAACACTGCCGCTTTTTCGGCAGTCAGTCCGTGGCCAAGGGCAAAATAGCTTGCCGCCCATACAAGGGCTGTCTGTTCCACCAGACAGAAGCTGAAAAATGTAAGCATTACAGGTTTTGCCCCTTTTATTGCTACAACCTCTTTAAGCTTGAGGGGGCGTGTTTTTGCTGTGCTGTCTGCGGTTTTTCTGCCACATTTCCCTTTTTTGCCGCTATTGTCAGATGTTTTTGATGTTTCGGATGTTTCGGACACTGCTTTAACCGGTGTGCCTGTACCGACTTTTCTCCACAGCGGAACTGCCGCCAAAAGCAGCAAAGCAAGCAACATCTGCACTGTACCTACAGAAACATAGCCCATATTCCACCCTTTGCCCTTTGCCAGCACAAAGCCCATAATGTAAGGCCCTGCCGCTGCACCAACGGCCCACATACAGTGCAGCCAGCTCATATGGCGGCTTGCGTAGTGCACCGCAACGTAGTTGTTGAGGCCTGCGTCAATGCTGCCTGCACCCAGACCCAGAGGTATTGCACACAGGCACATCATCCAAAGGCTGCCGCTGGCAGAAAAGCCAAGCAGTGCCACAGCGGTCATGGCTGTACTTACGGCTGTTACCCTGCCTGTGCCGAAACGGAAGATTATCCTTTCGCTGAAAAGGCTTGAGATTACCGTGCAGGCTGAAATTGTTGCGGTTATTATACCCGCGGTGGAAACCTCCACCCCGAACTGCGTATGTATAACAGGCCATGCCGACCCAAGCAGTGCATCCGGCAGGCCAAGACTTATAAAAGATATATAAATAATTATCAAAAGAAGATGTGGCATCTTACAGCTCCTGTATAAAATATTTTTCCTTATCTGAGTGTTGCAACTCCCTTTTACTTTTGATATGATTATATCAGCAAAAATTATTATTTTATAGGATAAAACTCCCACTTTTTTAGGATAAAATCTCCATGACAGAACAAAACACAACTCATAATGAACACAGCTGCATAGCCACCGACAAATACGGCAGAGAACTTACCGAACATGGCAGCGCCATATTTCCCATAGCCTGCTACGAAACTGACCTTGCCGGTGAATATATTCCATGGCATTGGCATGACGACTTTGAGTTTATGATTGTAGAGTCGGGCACTGCCACCGTGCTGACGGACAGTGAAAAACACACAGTAACGGCCGGAAACGGATTTATCATCAACTGTGGCACCCTGCACAGCATTGTCGGAGATGGAAGCAACGGAGGCCTTTTCCGCTCGGTTGTGTTTCACCCAAGACTTCTTGGCAGCACAGACAGCATATTCTGGCAGAAATATCTGCGTGCATTTACCGAGAACAAAAGTTTTTCGGGTTTTATGCTGGACAGACGTATCGGCTGGCAGAAAGATGCAGCAAAATCCATCGCAGAGGTATATTCCGCTTTAAAAAACGCCAATGAAGGATATGAGTTTGTGATAAGAGAACAACTTTCGCACATTATATTCAATACATGGCGGCAGCTTCCTGCCCTTGGCGAAAGTTCCAGCATTAAGCCTCTGCGCCGTGCTGACAGAACCAAAACCATGCTGTCCTTTATACACTCCAATTTTGCCGAGGATATCTCTATCAGGGATATTGCCACAGCAGCAATGGTAAGCGAAAGCGAATGTCTGCGCTGCTTCCACAGCACCATAAACACCACACCAATACAGTATCTTATCGAATACCGCATACACAGAGCAGCAGATATGCTGACACAAAGCAGCGAAAAGATATCTGCAGTCGCTTTAAAGTGCGGTTTTCAGGATTTCAGCTATTTTACCCGATGTTTCAGAAAGATTAAAGGCTGCACACCAAAAGAATTTCGTTTAAAAGCCAGATGCTGATGTATTGATACCGACAACTCTTAAACTTCAATATGCATATAACAAAAATGTCATTCCACGGGGATTATTCCAGCAGAATGACATTTGTTTTATATTCAGTTTATATCACAGTGTTTTTCCACTGCACAGAACAGCTTTTCCACATAAGGCTGGAAAAGGTTTATCAGTGTGCCGTTTGCCACCGCAAAAATCAGTGTGCCTTCACGGACAACACCATAATCCATTTTAAAAAGGAAGCACAGTGCAAGGCTTGTTGCCACATAGAAAAAGTCCATTATAATCTTGCCTGTGCCAAAGCGTATACCCGCCCTCTCGCTCATAAGTGCACAGAAGGTTTCGGGCGGATAGTTGGCAAAACGGGAGTTTTTTGTACAGGTAAAGCCAAAGCTTATAAGCACAACGCCGATGGCATAGATTAAAAATCTTTCGCCGTAGGTCTGTGGGTTGAGTGCAAGGAAAGGCGGAAAATCGTATTTGAAAAAGTTGAGAATCCAGCCGTGAAGCACCACAGGAACTATCTGTATAAACGCTGTGATTTTAAAGTTTCTGCCAAGGGCAATCATCTGCAGCAGCATAAAGAAGCCGTAGAGAATTATAAGGCCATACCCCACCTTGATGCCAAGTGCCCCTGCAATGGACCAGCTTGTGCCTGTGGAGGTTGTCTGGCCGAGGGCAGCAATAATACCCAGTGCCGCACCTGCACATACTGCGGTTATACCCAGCAGCATCTCGAAAAAACGGATAATCTGTTGTTTCATTCTAATTGTCTCCGATATGTAGAATTCTGCAGTAAAATCTGCATTGGTATATTTTTGGGATTTTGCGTATCTATTTCTGTTCTGCAACAACAAACGCAATAGCCTTGTCCTTTTCGTGGGAGAGCGAGACTGCAAAAACAAGGTTTCTGCTTTCGGCAATTTCCTTTGCCTTTCCCGAAAGGTAAAAATAGGGTTTTCCCATATCGTCACGGAGTATTTCCACCTCGGTCAGTTCAAAGCCCCGCACACCTGTACCCAACGCCTTGGAAAAGGCCTCTTTTGCCGCAAAGTTTGCCGCAAGGGAATTTGTCTTTGTTCTGTCTTCTGCGGCAAAAAGAGCAATTTCCCTTGCTCCGTACACCTTTGTAAGAAAGCTTTCCCGACCGAGACTTTTTTCTATTCTGTCAATGGACACAATATCCACACCTATGCCGTACATAATGTACTCCTTTACTCAAAACAGAAATGCTGATACACCTTTGCAACAAGGAAAACAGTATCAAAAAAGGGAGATATCTCTCCCTTTTCAGTTTGTTATATACGCCGCTTATTTGAGGAAGCCGTTGATAATCTGTTCTTCTGCTTCCTTTTCGCTGAGACCGAGAGTCATCAGCTTGATAAGCTGTTCGCCTGCAATTTTGCCGATTGCAGCTTCGTGGATAAGGCTTGCGTCTGTGTGGTTTGCCTTAATCTGCGGAATTGCACTTACAACAGCATTGTCCATAACGATAGCGTCACATTCTGTGTGGCCGTTGCAGGCATTGTTGCCGTTTACATTGGAGAGGAAAAGCTGTGTGGAGTTATCCCTTGCAACAGAACGGCTGATAACGTGTGTTGCACTGTTTTCGCCGTCAAGGTCAACCTCGAACTTTGTTGTTGCGTTCTGTTTGCCGTGTGTCATAAGCTTTTCGCTTACGATAAGGGTTGCGCCCTTTGCAAGCACAGCTTTTGTTACACGGTCTGTGGAGTCAACACCTTTGATCTGAACTGTATCCATTTCAACATAGCTGCCTTCCTCCATATTGATAACTGTTGTAGGGTTCATAACGTTCTGGCCGTTTCCGTCCCCTGCACCGTAGTGTTTTTCAACATAACGGATTTTTGCATTTTTGCCCACATAGAATGTGTGGATACCGTCGTGACGGGATTCGCTGTCACCTGTGTTGTGGATGCCGCAGCCTGCAACGATGGTAACGTCAGCATCTTCGCCGATGAAAAAGTCGTTGTAAACCATCTCTGTGTGGCCTGTCTGGCTGATAACTACAGGGATGTGCACGCTTTCATTCTTTGTGCCTGCCTTGATTATGATATCAATGCCCGGTTTATCTGTTTTTGTTACGATATCGATATTTGCTGTTGTGCTGCGTGCTGCAGCTTCGCCGTTTGCGCGGATGTTGTATGCGCCCTGAGGAACATCATGCAGGTCTGCAATCTTTTCCAAAAGGTCCTTCTGAATTGCATCAATAGCCATTTTACATTCCTCCTTGGTTTAAACTTTAATCTGTTCGCAGACAGGATTTGGGTTGAGGATAAGAGGCATAACCTCGTCCTTTGTACCTATTTTCTTGATTTCGCCGTCAGAGAGGAGAACAATCTGGTCTGCAAAGTTGAGAATTCTTTCCTGATGGGAGATTATGAGGATGTTTCCCTTGATGGTGCGGTGCATATTTTCAAACACCTTGATAAGACTCTGGAAGCTCCACAGGTCAATACCTGCTTCAGGCTCGTCAAAGAGAGAGAGCTTTGTGCCGCGTGCAAGAATCATTGCAATTTCAATACGCTTGAGCTCGCCGCCTGAAAGGGAAGCATTAACTTCGCGGTGGATATAGTCTCTTGCACACAGACCAACTTCGGACAGATATTCGCATGCCTTGCCGATGTTGAGTTCTTCGCCTGCTGCAAGGCTGATAAGATCATGCACTGTAATGCCTTTAAAGCGTACAGGCTGCTGAAAAGCAAAGCTTACGCCGAGATGTGCACGCTCTGTGATGGACTTTTCTGTGATATCCACACCATCCAGCAAAATCTGGCCGCTTGTAGGCTGGATAATGCCTGCAATTATCTTTGCAAGGGTGGATTTGCCCGAGCCGTTAGGGCCTGTGATAACAACAAATCTGTCGTCAATTTTGAGACTTACGTCTTTGAGTATATTTTTTACGCCGTCCTTTGTGTCAACGGAGTAGCAAATATTTTTAAGTTCTAACATCTGATTTCTCCAAAATATATATAAATATTTATTCCATTATAATGGGTTATTTTTTCCCATAAATACTATACACTAAAAGCAGACAGTTATCAAGGCTTTTTTATCCCATAAACTCTGCCTTTTCTACAGTATTTTTGCCAAAAAACAGGATGCCATTCCTCACTGTATGCGGAACGGCATTCCCTGTAACGCATATATCAGAACAGATATTCTACCAGCCCGTCGTATATAGCCTGTGCAAAAAGTGCCTGGTCGTTTTCCAGCTTCTGTGCATCGGACGGATTTGTGATAAATGCCAGTTCAATAAGCAGTGCAGGCATATTTGTGTTGCGCAGCACATAATATGCAGGATTGATTTTAACTCCGCGTTTTCTCATCTGCAGCTGCTCGCTTATCTGCTGCAGGATATCCTGTGCCATAAAATAGGCACGGGTCTGGCTGCGGTATACAAAAATCTCACTGCCCGTCGCTGTGGGGTTTGTGGAGGAATTGCAGTGTATGCTGAGAAAATAATCTGCACCCCACCAGTTTGCACGCCATGCCCTCTCCTCAAGACTGGTGGAGTTGGAGTATCCCACAATCTGCGATATACAGGTGCGGCTTGTAAGCACCTCAAACCTTTCGTCCTGCCGCAGCAGCTGTGCCAGCTGTATACCCACGTTATAGGTTATGTCCTGCTCCCGCAGGCCGTTGCCCTCGGCCCCTGTATTGAAACCCGAAGGGTTGTGTCCCTGGTCGATGAATATTTTTATAACCATAAAAATCCCCTCTCTCAAAATATCTGCATATATTCTGTTATATTCTATGGCAATTGTGATGTTGATGTGATAAAATATATTTCATAATAGATTTTATACAATCAGATTTACATAAAAGGAGCAGATTATGGAAAAACAGATTACAAACCGCCTTGGCTTTGGCTGTATGCGACTGCCTGTGCTGGAAAATAACGAAATTGATATAGAACAGGTTAAAGCTATGGTGGACCTTGCCATTGAAAACAAGGTTAACTATTTTGACACCGCTTTTGGTTATCACAGCGAAAAGAGCGAAGGTGCAATGAAAATTGCACTTGTTGACCGCTACCCGCGTGAAAGCTTTATACTTGCAGACAAGATGCCTATGTGGAAGGTTGAAAGCGAAGAAGACCTTGAAAAACTGTTCAACATTCAGCTTGAAAGAACAGGTGCAGGCTATTTTGACTACTATCTGCTCCATGCTCTCAACAAGGACACAATCAAAAAAGTGCGTGAATTTGGTGCTGTCGACTTTGTAAAGCGTATGAAAGAGGCTGGCAAAATCGGCAAAATAGGTTTTTCCTATCACGATGACCTTGCAACTTTGCAGGACTTTATCGGCGATTACGACTGGGAATTTATCCAGCTGCAGCTCAACTACTACGATATGGAAAGAGAAGACTACAAGGCAGAGTATGAGCTTGTAAAGAGCAAGGGTATCCCTGTTGTTATTATGGAGCCTGTGCGCGGCGGCTTCCTTGCAAAAACAGTGCCGAATGCACAGAAAATAATCGAGGAAAACTACGGCGAAAACAAATCCGCTGCTCTCGCTCTGAGCTACGCAAACAGCCTTGACGGCGTGTTTATGGTTCTCAGCGGTATGAGCAATATGGAACATGTTAAAGACAACATCAACACCTTCAACAATCCTGTTGCAATGGACGAAAAGGCAGAAAAGGTTATCGCTGATGTGCTTAAGGAAATCAACGCATTCAAGGTTGTGGACTGCACAAAATGCGAATACTGCATGCCTTGTCCTATGAACATCAACATTCCAAAGGTTTTTGAAACCTACAACAAGTACGAAACCTTTAAAAACCAGTGGATTGTTAAGGATTACCTTAAAGAGGTTGAGGTGCAGCCAACCGAATGTATCGGCTGTGGTGTATGTGCTGCAAAATGTCCGCAGGCAATTGCAATTCCTGATGAAATTGCAAAGTTCAACGGTATTGCAGAGGAGCTTACCAAAGCATAAAACCGCATAATTCAGCAGAACATATAATTATGGGCGGCATACAATGCCCAAAACAGAAAAAACAAGGCTTATCCGCAGTTTTGCAGATAAGCCTTTTTGTTTGCCGATATTACAAAAATGTGTAATATCTTATGTAAATATTGTGATTTTTCCGTTTGTATGGTAATATAAATTGTTTAAAGCTGATTTTCAGCCTTTATATACGATTATCCAATGCAAATTTATATATATCGGAGCTTATTCCATGAAAAAACGAATTTTAGCTGTTCTGCTGGGCATCTGCACCCTTTTGGGCGGCTGCAGCAGTGCAGGTACAATCTCCACATATACCATATCCATGGCGGAGATGCCAAAAAACTTTGACCCGCAGGTTGCCGACGAAGACAACGAACTGCTGGTTCTGACAAACATCTATGACGGTCTGTTTGAATATCAGGGCGGCCAGATTGTGCCCAATGTATGCAAAGATTACACTATCTCTGCTGACGGGCTGACATATACCTTTTATCTGAACGAAGACAGCAGCTTTTATCTGAACAAAAAGGAACAGATACCTGTTACCGCCGCTGATTTTGCCTTTGGACTGGAAAGGGTGCTTAATCCTAAAACCCATTCCCCTTACTACGACAGTTTCAGCCATATCGAAAGCATAAAAGCAGTTGATGACCTTACCCTTGAGATAAAGCTGTCCAGAAGTGACAACGAATTTCTCGCAAAGCTGTGTATGCCTGCTGCTTTCCCCTGTAACAAGGACTTTTTTGAAAAGACAAACGGGGCCTATGGGCTGAGGGTAAATGATATCCTTTCCAACGGACCTTTCACCATAAACTACCTTGCCGACGACGGCAGCTACGCAACACTTGTGCGTGTTGACGAAAACGAAAAAGGCATTGACCGCATCCGAATTTCCCTGTCGGACGGAAAAACCTCTGACAAGGAACTGTACGAAAACGACAAGATAAGCGGCTTTTTTGCCGACAGCGGCGATAAAGCTGTACCATCGGGCAATGTGTACAGCTACGAAAACTCCACTTTCAATATGGTTTTCAACCCCGAAACTCCAATACTGCAGAACGCAGATGTACGCCGTGCCTTTGCCTATTACAGCTATGCTATGGAAAACAGCGGTGCCAACCTTGAAGCAGTAACCCAGCAGTATTCTGTATTTACAGGGTCCATGACCATTGGCCATAGTGCTGTAAACGAAATTATCTCCCCTGCAAGGCCATCCTATATGGATAAAGATGCAAGAAATATGCTGCAGCAGGGGCTTGCAGAACTTGGACAGATGTCCACAGGCAGTCTTACCGTACTTATTCCATCCGATGTATCTTACTCGGTAATTGCAGAAAACATAAACCAGCTTTGGCAGAAAAACCTTGGGGCTTTTCTTACATTGGAATTCCTGCCTATGGCACAGCTGGAAAAACGTGTGGCAGAAGGCAGCTTTGACATTGCCTTTGCAAATTTTACTCCTGCTGAAAACAACATCCTGAACATTATCGGACCATTTGCAAAATATAACAGCGAAATTGGTGAGTGTGCCGAAAAGATCTCCGCCTATGCAGGTACAGACAACGCTGCACAGTATGTGGAAAAGGCACAGAATATAATTCTTGAACAGGCACTGATGGTGCCTATGTGCACCGACAGTGCAAGATACATATACAAGGATTACTTTACGGGAGTTGACATCAATCCTTTCGGCAATATTGTCAACCTGAAAAATGCAATGGTAAAGTAGCCCTTATCCCGTCATATAACCAAACACAGAACACCTGGCCTTCCCAAAAAGTCGGGTGTTTTTTATTTCCTTTGCGGTAATTTTAAAAAATCAGTTTATTTCTTCTGCAAAATGTCGTATAATATAATGTTAGAAAAGTATAAAAATAATTACCCAAAGAGGATTTTGATATGAGTATTTTAGAGGGCAAAAAGGTTATACATTTTATCGGCTGCGGCGGCAGCGGTATGTTCCCTATTATTCAGATACTGCACGGCAAAGGATACACCATTACGGGCAGTGACGTAAACGAGGGTGACATTATAAACTACGAACGCAACATGGGCATAAAGGTTACATTGCCACACGCCGCAGATGCGGTTGAGGGTGCTGACCTTGTGGTTTATTCCGCAGCTATATTCAAGGACAACTGCGAACTGGCAAGAGCAAAGGAACTGGGCATTCCATGCATTGAACGCAGCATTATGCTGGGCGAAGTATGCCGTCTTTTCCCAAAAAGTATCTGCGTAAGCGGTACACACGGCAAGACCACCACAACCAGCCTTATCAGCCAGATTCTCATTATGGCAGACAAAGACCCTGCCTGCGTTATAGGCGGCAAGCTGCCGCTGATTAACGGCTACGGCAAGGACGGCAACGGCGAGAATATTGTTATTGAAGCCTGCGAATACAGCTACACCTTCCTTGAACTGCTGCCATATATGGCAGTGGTACTGAACATCGACCACGACCATCTTGAATTTTTCAAGACCTTTGAAAACTTAAAAAACAGCTTTTACCGTTTTACAAAGCTGGCACAGAACAGCGTTATCATCAACGGTGATGACGAAAACACCACAAGCACAATAAAAGGCCTTGATGTGCCTGTTATCACATTTGGCATTGAAAACAGCTGCGACTATATCGGCCGCAACGTAAGAAAGGAACACAAGAGTTTTTACAGCTTTGATGTGGAACACAAGGGCGAAATTATCGCAACAGTACACCTTTCCATCCCTGGCAGACACAACATCTACAATGCTCTTGCGGCCTTTGCAGCAGCACATCAGATGGGTATTGAACCTGCAAAGATTGCTGAGGCTATGGGCAAATTTGGCGGTGCAGGCAGACGTTTTGAAATACACGGCACAGTAAACGGTGTGACAATTGCCGACGACTATGCACATCATCCCGAAGAAATTACCGCAACGCTGAACGCCGCACAGGACATGGGCTTTAACAAAGTGTGGGCTGTGTTCCAGCCATTTACCTACAGCCGCACAAAGATGCTGCTGGACGATTTTGCAACCAGTCTGCAGATTGCCGACAGGGTTGTTATGACCGAAATTATGGGCAGCCGTGAAGTAAACACCATAGGCATTTACACAAAGGACCTTGCAGAAAAAATCCCCGGCAGCGTATGGTTCGACAGCTTTGGCGAGGTTGAAGACTACGTTATGCGCAACGCAGAAAGCGGCGACCTGGTTATTACAATGGGCTGCGGCGACGTGTACAAAATTGCAAAAAGCATTGTGGCAAAAAGCAAATAATCATTAACATCAAAATTAAAAGCACCCTTTGCCAAAGGGTGCTTTTTTGTTTGCGGTAGTATTTTATGGTCTGTTGCTTGTTTTGCAGCCAAGCATCCAGTAGTTGTTTGTATTCCAGCTGAAATCCACAACCTCGTCCAGCAAAGCTTTTCTTGTGTGTGCTGCATAACTGCGTGGGTTAACCTTGTTTACAAATGTAATCATATACGGAAAACGTTTTTCCATATTTTCAAGGGATGCAAAGAACACCTTTTCAAATACGCCTGTGCCGCGGTAATCCTTGTCCACGCATACAGGACCGTACTGGTAGCTGTTTGTTACGGAAAGCTTTTCGCCGTTGTATTCGCAGTCCGGCAGCAGTTCAATCATATACTGGAACAGAGGCCATTCTTTCCAGTAATCCCAGCTTGCTGCAAGAGCAAATGCCACAATTTTGTCGCCGTCTTTTGCAATTGTAACGCCGTCCTCGTCTTCTACCAGACGTGCAAACTGTTCTTCGTTAAGATTTGTGGTAACAAAGCCGTTTTTCTTTTCTTCTTCTGTCATATTGCTTACGTGGTTTGCCTTGAGAAGGGCCATTACGCCTTCCATATCCTTAACTGTTGCCTGTGTAATAATCATAGGTTTCTCCTTTGTAAAGTGTATTTTTATCTACGGGCTGCAACACCCTTGTTTACATTAATTATTTTTTCGCAGCTTTTCAAAAAAGCCTTTCAGCAGTGCCCGTGCCTCGTCCTCCATAACACCGATGATAACCTCGGGAATATGGTTAAAGGGCAGCTGTGTAAGATTGCACAGGCCTCCCATTGCTCCCGCCTTGTAATCCTCGGCGGAAAAAACCACCAGCTTTATGCGGCTGTTGATAATCGCACCAGTACACATTGCACAGGGTTCCAGCGTAACATACAGGGTGCAGTTTTCCAGCCTCCATGTACCAAGTGCCCTGCAGGCAGCCTCGATAGCAAGTATCTCTGCATGGGCAGTGGCACTGCCGTCAGTCTCTCTGCGGTTGTAACCCTCGCCGATTATTCTGTTGTCCTTTACCACCACAGCACCAACAGGCACCTCGCCCATATCGGCGGCGGTCTGTGCCAGCTGAAGTGCACGCGTCATAAAATCTCTGTGTGACATATTTTATATCCTATACCAAATTGTGAAAGCTCTGATAAGCCGCAAAGAACAAAAGCAGGCCAAAAGCAGTAAGTGCAATGGGGCTTTTGGATATATGCAGCAGTTTTGCCGAAAGTTCTGTATCCTTTACAAGCACCTTTTTCCATCTGAAATTTCTTTTATCCAGCTGTTTTTTACTCACAAAGCCAAGTATAAGCACGAAAATGTTGGTTAATGCCACCAGCGAAAGTGCACTGACCGCATTTACCCGCTGCTGGGAATAGAGGATAAAAAAGCTCATTGTATTGTTGACAAAATGGACAAACATACTTGCAAAGATGCTGTCGAAGGTGATGTATACCCTTGCCAGAATAAGACCGCAGGCAAAGTAGAGCAGAAAATTTTCCAGCGAGGAGTGCATGAGGGAAAAACACGCTGAAGACACCACAACAGCAAAGGTGATACCCACAGGCTTTAATGCATTGAGAATATAGCCGCGGATGAATATCTCCTCCAGTACAGGGGCAAGAATACATATGTGTACAAAATACAGTGCCGCCGCAACAGCCCCATCGGGAATGGTGATGCTGCGAGGTGCAAATTTAAGTCCTGTAAAAGCAATTGCGGCAAGAATAAGGCTGTTGATAAGCCCTGCTGCCAGAATAAGCAGATAATTGTATGCCCCGGACAGTGTCAGGTTTATGCTGTCTGCCCTGCGGAACAATTTTGGGTGCAGCCCCAGCATATTTTCCATTGTGATAACAGGAATTATACAGGAAGCCACAAAGGACAGCATTGTAATGGCTATATACGGCACCGAGCCGTTTTCTATAGGAGCAAAGGACAGCAGAAGGCCAACGACCTCCCGTATCGAGAGGAACATTATGACCGCAAGACCTATGACGTTATAGGTGTATCTGAGATTGCGATATTTCATTTTTCACCTCTGAAGCAATATATTTACAGTATATACCATAAGCCGCACAAAAGCAATTGACACCGTTTGTAAACACACTCCAAGTAAAACAAATTATTGATTATATCCTCTGTTTATTCTATAATTATTGAAAATAAATCCGAAAGGTAACAGTATATGCCAAATTCTCGTCTTCCACACATACACGTGGGACTCAGAACAGTAAAAACGATAGTGGTAGTGTTTTTAAGCCTTTGTCTTGCCTATGTAAGACAGGGGTTTGCAAACCCTCTGTATATTTCCATTGCCGCTATACTGTGCATACAGCCAACGCTGGAAAGCAGCCGCAAGGCAGGCACAAACCGCCTTATCGGAACTTTGGTTGGCGGCTTCTGGGGCATTGTTGTTTTTCTTATAAACTTCTATCTGTTTGCAGACCTGCACATAATCTGGAAATACGCCTTTATCTCCATTGCCCTTATACCGATGATTTATACTGATATATGGGTAAAAAGAGCCTCTGTGGTGGCAACCAGTGCAGTTGTTTATCTGATTATCACCGTATCTCCTGTGGGCAATATGACCAACTTTCAGTTTGTGTATAACCGATTGCTGGACACCTTTATGGGCTTTGCAATTGCTATGGCAGTTAACTGGATAAAGCTGCCCACCGAGGATGAACTGGCAGAGAAGAAGACAAGACTGGCAGGAGAAAATAACCCGAAGATACAACCTGACACGGATAATCTAAAAACCGAAAGTTCCGTCTTTGAAGCACCATCCGACAAGGGCGAAACCGCCTCTGCCTCAGAGAAGACCGATAAATAAATCCGCCATATAAATACAGCCCCGTAATCTTTGAAAGTTTACGGCCTCCAGACAAGAAAACACAAACCAAATTTCCAACATAAAAGTGGGCAAAACGTATCCCGCCAGACATTTGCAAATGTTTGGCGGGATATTTATGTTTCTTATAAGGATACTTCTTTACAGGCCTGTTTTTTACTTATGATTTTTACGATATGCCAGATAATTTTCCAGTATAACAGTTGCAGCAACAGCATCCAGCACCTCTTTGCGTTTTTTGCCGTAAGTGCCGTTGTCGCTTAGCATATTGAGGGCTGTTTTTGTAGTGGCACGCTCGTCCCACATAACCACAGGAACATCCACCAGCTTTTCCACCTCTGATGCAACAAAGGTACATTTTTCGCTGCGTTCGCCTCGGGTGCCGTCCATATTTACGGGATTTCCGATAACAACCATCTCCGCTTTAAGCTCCTTTGCCTGCTGTGCTATCTTTTCTATTGCCTTGAGGGTATTTTTTTCTTTTATAATACCTACGGGGCTTGCCAGAAACTCGGTTACATCGCTTACCGCAATGCCTGTTCTGCTTTCGCCGTAGTCAACTGCCATTATTTTCATACAATTTATCCTTTCGTCAGATAATAAAAAATTGTATCATTTCCATGCACGCTTTGCAAGAGTATACATCTGTTACCCTGTTTTCTGAATACTCTTTCCCCTTTTTTCCCATTATATGCGATGTATGGACAACCATTATTTTTTTGTGTTATACTTGAATGTATCAGATTTTATTTTATTGGTGACTCGGATGTTATTTGAAAGCATTAAAACATTGAGAAAAATATTCCTTGCCGCTTTTGTTCTGCTGTTTTGCTGTGCATATATCTATGCTTGCGACCACGAGAGCAGAGCGTGTATGGGAGTACCCATTCTCGACAGTACAACTGAATACACCACCCCCGAACATAAAGATTTCAGCGGATATATAACACATTATGACCAGCCCGCAGCAATTGACAGCACCACCAACACCATCTACATTTCGCAGAACTTTGACAAAATCAGCAGTTATGTGGATTTTGAAGGTATGCTTAAGCTCAGCGACCCTGAACATCATATGTATTTTGCTCCTGACGATGCCTTTGCCGATATAAAAAGCGCTGCCAGAGAGGGCCACCCTTTCCGCCTTATAGTCACCGACGGCAGTGAAAAATACACGGAATACAGTGTAGTATTTACATCCCTTCCCGTTGTGTCCATAAAAGGAGATTTATCCTACCTGCGTGCAAGTGAAGAGGAGGAAGAAGGCGACAAGCCTGTTGAAATTTTTGCCGGCGATATATATGTATGGACCCCGTATGACCCCGAGTTAAGGGCATATACCACAAAAAGTTCTGCACTTGAATGGCATGTGAGAGGAAACAGTGCCGCTGAACACGCCAAAAAGCCCTGGAAACTTGCTTTAAAAAACTCTGACGGAGAAAACGCTGACCTCAATCTGTTCGGGCTTGGTGCCGATGATGACTGGATTTTCAATGCTATCGCCTTTGACCACACAAGAATAAGGGAAAGATTATTTATAGACCTGTGGAACGATATGGCCGCTGAAACCGATTACAACAACAGGATGACAGACGGTCAGTATGCAGAGGTTGTTATGAACGGTGAATACCATGGCCTCTATATGGTACAACGCCGCATTGATGCCAAATATCTTGGACTTACTGAACATGATATTCTGCTTAAAGGCAAAAGAACAACCTCTATGGAATGTGTTTACGACGCATACGAAATTATCCATACCAACCTTGAGCACGACTATATATATCTTCTGATGGAGAACATATTTAACCGTTCGGATATGACATCTTTCAACCTCAAAAACTTTATTGACACCAATATGTTTATACAACTTGCATATGCCCGTGACAACCATCTGTTCAACAATGTGTACTATGTGCTGCGTGCAAGCATTGAGGGATACAAAACCACCCTTACCTTGTGGGATACCGACATATCCTTCGGCAAAAGCACCACTGATGTAATTGATTATGAAAGATGTATGTATAATTCCATGGAAAGGCCCGACACCGACAATATACGTAAGCTGTATCCCGACTATGATGTAATGGCTTACGAAAGATGGTGTCAGCTGCGTCAGGGTATTTTCAGCGAGGAATATATATCCGATACCATCAATGATATTATGGCAGAAATAACTCTGACAGGCTCTCTGTCCAGAGACTACGAAAAATGGAATGTTCCTGCCGATACCCCCGACAGCCTTGAATACCTGAAAAACTTTATATCAGAAAAACTGCTGTGGTGCGATGACCATTTTGCAGAAGAAGCTTCTGAAAGCCGGCAGTAATCTTATAATATTTGATGCAGAGGATTTTTAAATTTCCTCTGCATTTTGATTTTGCAAAATATTGATATAACCCACCGGTTTGTGGTATAGTTATTCTATTGAATAAAACCAATCGGGAGATGTAAGTTATGAAAAATTTTATAAATGAATTCAAAGCCTTTATCAGCCGCGGCAACGTGGTTGACATGGCAGTTGGTGTTATCGTGGGCAGTGCTTTCACCGCCATTGTAAATAGCCTTGTAAAGGATGTTGTAACACCTTTTATCGGCGTACTGACAGGCGGCGTGGACTTTACACAGATGAAGTACGTTATAACACCTGCCGTTGGTGACACCCCTGAAGTTGCAATTTTATATGGCAGCTTTATTCAGGCTATTATAAACTTTCTTATTATTGCTTTTGTTGTGTTCTGCATGGTTAAAATGATAAACACAATGCGTGCAAAGATGGAAGAACAGAAGAAAAAGGAAGAAGCGGCAAAACCTGCCGAGCCGCCAAAACCAAGCGAAGAAGTTCTGCTGCTGACAGAAATAAGAGATTTGCTTAAAAAGGATTAGTCCTACAATCTTAAATTGTATAAAAAATGTCATTCTGAAAAATTTCAGAATGACATTTTTATTTTATAACATCAATTTTACTGCGGATATACTATGGTGCGGGTTATCATATCTCCGCCAAGGCCCATATCCGCTATTGTCATAAATAAATACGGCAGTGACATTACAAAAAGCAGTACAAACATAGCTGCAATCAGCCAGATTATTCTGCGGCTGTATCTGGCTGACACCCCATTGTTCCGCATCAGTTTTGCGGAAGCCATAACAATAAAAAACAGTATTATAAACGGGATGCTGAACAGCAGTGCGGAGCCCAGTTCTCCACTTTTTACCAGCAGGATTATCATACCGCACATAAAGAATGCCGATATCGCCCAATCAATGTTTGCCCACACTGTGTTTGGCCGAAAAGTAATAAAGACCTCCTTCTCCCTTGCCGCCTTATCAGCCTTTTTATACCAGCTGTAGTAGCTTACAAGGCCACAGACAGCAGAAATGCACCTGTATGTATAATAGGCAGCTATAAGCAATGCCAGAGGAGACATTCGCTCCATAAACGCAGCAAAGGATGCATCTCGGATAAACACGGCCGCAACTGCTGCAAGCATTGCCACCGCAGCACCATTTACCGCTGCGTCCCACCGCCAGTTTTTAAGCTTTGATATATCTATCATAGCGTGAAAATTTTCCAGCTGCACCACTGCATCGGTGTGCAGAGGTACAGGATTTTCTCTATGGTTGCAGAATATCTGCATTGAGGCACTGTCGGTTATATGCTGCCAGCCGTTTTCCTCACAAAAACTCCACAGCCTTTGCAGACTTTCTGGCACATCGGGGTCAAGAAAATCATATTCAGGAAAGAATGTCACCGCAAAATGTACTCTTTTAGGTTGGCATTTTTTGTAGCTGAGTTCAGCATCATTATAAGCTGTCAGCATCCATCCGTTCTGTGCCATATATTCAAGATGCTCTGTAAGATGCGGATATTCCCACAGAGTGAATCTGTTTTTCTCGGTCATTGTATCGGCCATATCTTTTCTCCTTTACCCGTTATGATACTGTTTATCTTATTCTTCTCTGTTTGTATCTATAATCTGTGCATCCGCAATTATCTCATCCAGCTTTTCTCCCCAGTTTTTATCAAGAATTTTTACATATCTGTAGCCGTCCTCAATCGGTCTTATATAGTCGCAGCCACAGGTTATAAAACCTGCCTCATTTTCATTCCCGTCATTATTTATGTAAATTCTGTAATCCACCTTATCACTTGATGAAACACTGTCCATTGAAATGCCCGGAATAAAGGTGAATACATTTATACTGATACGTTTTCTGTATTTTGACTGAGCAATAAAATCCAGCAGTTCTGCCTTCTGGGCATCATCAAGCAGATAGGTTTCTCTGAGCCCATAGGGTTCCTTTGAGTTGTATTCGGGATAGCTTGAATCTATGCGTAAAACCGTAATCTCTCCGCCCTCAGCCATAGTATCCATATCAAAGGCTTTTTCTCCCGTTGTAAACAGCGACAGATAAAAAACTGCCGCCACAGCTATAACAGCCACAACTTTTATAACAGTTTTTTTATTTTTCATAATACACTCCTTATATTCCCAAAAAGCTTAGCCAGCAAGCAATGCTTATAAAAGCTGCAAACTGTATTATCATTATTATTCCACCTGCCACAGAAATGGCAAAGTGTGCTTTTTCTGCAAAATTATAGCTGACAGGTGCAGCCAGCAGATTATCTTCCTGTGCTATGGTATGTGCATAATCCAGCCACTTTTTATAACTGTGCAGTCTGAAACAGTGATAACCAATCTGCATAATCATATACGGTACCAGCACAGAGCCTATTGACAGCACTGCAAACTGTATAAAGTTTGTTTCTCCCGTCTGTGAAAATGCCACCGCCGATACTGCAAGCCATACAAAA
Source organism: Oscillospiraceae bacterium (assembly GCA_017435045.1). GTDB lineage: Bacteria > Bacillota > Clostridia > Oscillospirales > Ruminococcaceae > RGIG3102. Next base: position 7,043 of record JAFSFT010000031.1, on the reverse strand, counting down.
AAGGCCGCCAGCATCACAGCCGCCGCAATTGCCGCCCGCTTCCATTTAGTGACAAATCTCTTTTTTACCAATCCGTCAAATCCGTTAAGTGTAACAATGGCATCGCTGTGCAATGAAACAGGGTCGGGCTGTTTGTTGTAAAAGACCTGAACATAATAGTTTTTTGTTATATGCTCCCACCCGTCCATCTCTGCAATTTCCCACATCTGTTCCAGTTTGGGCGGGATGTCGTTAAAATTGTAGTTATATTCGGGAAAGAACATTATATCGTAATGTATCCTCCCCGGCTCTGTAGGGATAAATTCCAGCGTTTTCTCGTGATAGTCCGCAAGCAGCCAGCCCTCAATAGCCATTTTTTCAAGATGCTCAATAAGCAGGGGCCAGTTCCATATTCCCCATTTGTTCGGCATTGTTCTGTTTGTCTGTTTCATAGACTACCTCTCTGTTTATAACACGGTTATAGTCCTGCGCCTGCACTACAAGGCGGCCGTATTCTCTCTCCAGCAGAGCTCTGCCCTTGTCGGTGAGGATATAGCTGCGGCGACGTCCTTCGGTTTTTGTTTCGGCAATAATACCATCATCGCTGAACTGCTCCAGCAGGTTGTACAAAGTGCCGCTGCCCACCCTTATGCGTCCGTCAGTAATCTGCGATACCTTTTCCATAATGTCCATACCGCAGCATTCATCGGTAAGTGCCAGCAGGACGTAAAACATCTGTTCGGTAAGTGTTTTGAATTTTTCTCTTGGCATAATATTTTCTCCATAAGCTTATTGAGACATATGCGGCTGTTCAGCCTGCAGCATTACTTTGCTGCAATCCTTTGGGACAACATCTTATTTGTGTGGTTGTATCCCCTAAGTCACATATGTCGATTATCGATATATCTTGATTTCAGTATAATATCGATTATCGATATTGTCAAGTGTTATCCGTACAATGCACAATTTCGGGTTTGTTTGATATATACCAGATATTTTTTTCATTTTTGTATTGACTCTTACCTTACGTTATGGTTTATACTGTAACCATCAAAGGAGAAAAGCTATGAAAAAAGAGTTTTTTACAGTTAAGGATGTAAGCAGCATGACGGGTGTAAGTGTGCGCACACTGCACCATTATGACAGCATAGGCCTGCTGAAACCTGCCACAATAACCGAAAGCGGATACAGACTTTATGATGATGCATCGCTAAAAAAACTGCAGAGTATCCTGCTTTTCAGGGAACTGGAGTTTCCTTTGAAAGAAATCGGAAATATTGTAAACAATCCCGATTTTGACAGCAGAAAGGCTGTGAAAGACCAGCGGGAACTGCTGAAACTTAAACAAAAACACATTGACGGGCTTATTGCACTTGCAGATAAGCTGCTTATACAGGAGGACTATATGGCATTTAAAAAATTTGACAGAGAAGAAATTGAAAAATACGCTGCAGAGGTAAAACAGCGCTGGGGTGCAACCGACCAGTACAGCGAGTATGCACAGAAAAGCCGCAGCCGCACCACCGACCAGCACAACGCCCTTGGTGCACAGCTTATGGAGATTTTTACCGAGATAGGCAAGCTGACAGAGCTCAGCCCCGAAAATGCACAAGTGCAGGCAAAGGTTAAAGACCTGCAGGATTTTATCACAGCAAACTACTACAACTGCACAAAAGACATCCTGAAAGGTCTTGGCAGTATGTACATTGCCGACAAGCGTTTTAAGGAAAACATTGACAAGGCTGGCGGAGAGGGTGCTGCAAGCTTTGTGGCAAAAGCAATTGAAATATACTGCAAAGAATAATCCCAATATAAAAACCACACATTTATGATAGCTTCATAAACGTGTGGTTTATTTTTTCATTCAAAAATATATTTATTCGGCACATTCCGAAATATCAAAGCTGTCGAAGATGTACATAGCAAATCCATCTTTTACACTTTCGTACGCCTCGGCACTTTTAAGGGTGTAGCAGGCGGTCTTTGCCCCCATAATTCTGCACAGATTTAGGGAAATATTATCTTTGTGTGCGTGGTTATAGCTGATAAAATCAGGACGGGTTGCCACATTTTCCAGCATATATGTAAGTACAAGATACAATGGCTTGCCGTTGTATTCTTCCTTTTCCCAGAACTTTTCTGCCAGCTGACCGCGGGCAACCTGCGGAGCATTGTTTTTGTACCACAAAAGTGCCCTTGGGTCAAAGCACTGCATCATATATGCACCGCTGTAATCATCCAGCAGTGCCTGCCCTGCAGCACAGACTGCTGTATCTACCCTATCCATCTTGTACTCTACCAGCAGAGGCACTCGGCCGTCAATAAGAGCGAGCGTTTCTTCAAATGTGGGGATTGTTTCTTCGGTGCCAAGCAGCTTCATATTTGTCAGTTCTGCTGCCGTATATTCCCATATTTTACCTTCAACGCCACAGATGCGGCCAAGGTCGGCATCGTGAAACACCATAGGCACTCCATCAGAGGAAAGCTGGATGTCCAGTTCTATGGCAAAGCCTTTTTCTATTGCCTCCTCAAAGGATGACAGCGAGTTTTCAGGGATGCCTTTTTCGTTGTCAAAATATCCTCTGTGAGCGATAAATGCCCCGTCAAATGCAGACATATCCGGTCTTTTCCTCATTCTTGGAGCGATAAGGAAAAGATACAGTGCCAAAAGCACAAGGATTATAACTGCAATTATTTTTATGGGTTTTCTAAATTTTGCCATATTTACTCCCGCTTTATGTAATAATTTCTTTAAACAGTTTACCACAACAGTAGCTTTGAGTCAAAAAAATACAGCAGGAAAACAGCGGAACAATAAATTTTCATACCGCCTGATTCCTGCTGTTTTTGTTTTTACAGATATCCACGCATATCCGTAACCAGCTTTTCCTCAAGGTTTATCAGCCGCTTGGTGATATCCTTGCTGACCTCATCTGCCGCTTTGTACTGATTGAGATACATATTCAGGCTTTTCACCCCCATATTGCAGCCGTCTGTCATAAGGTCGGCAATGGTGGCATCGCTTTCCTCCATCATCAGCTTCATATTGGTTTTCATCCAGGACATACTCTTTGCCATAATGTTGGGTTCCTTGCCGTCGTCGCTGTATTTATCCAGCAGTGCCTGTATCTCTCTGTCCAGTTTTTCGTGCTCGGTTTTGCAGGCAGTCAGCAGTTTTTCCAACTGTTCGTTTTTGACAAAGGGCAGCACCTCATCAATAGATGACACCCCCATTTTCACCCCTGCGTCACACTCCCGCAGCAGACGTATTGTATCCTTTTCTACCATAAAATCATCACCTTTCTGTTTTATGGTATTATGTACAGAATAACGGAAATTATTTTGTGGTATGCTATAAAAAACGCAGCCGCAAAACTGCTTTAAGCACATTCTGCACATTGCGATTCTATAGGAAACGGTGTTTTCAGCACCACACTTTATCAGCAAGGCTGCCAAATGGCATAGCCTGCTTTCATCTAAGGGGGTGACAGTTAAATTTTCATCGCTTTGACGGGAAAATTTAACGTCAGGAGGGGGATAATCCCCCTATGAAAAAATCGCAGCCGCAAAACTGCTTTAAGCACATTCTGCACGCTGCGATTTTGGCGGAGATGGTGGGATTCGAACCCACGTGCCGGCTCAACACCGACAAAACGATTTCGAGTCGCTCTCGTTACGACCACTTCGATACATCTCCATATTAACTATATAATTATAGTTATTTTCCAGAATAAAATCAATAGAAATAAATATATTTTAATGTAAATTATTGAATTATATAGAGGTTTTATGGACTTTTACAGGCGTGCAATGAAACTTAAGGAGGAAACAGTATCACACCGCCGCTATTTTCACCGCAATGCCGAAAGCGGCCTGGTGCTGCCCCGCACCACTGAATATATCTGGAAAAAGCTGACAGAATACGGCATTGTGCCACAGCAGTGCGGACATGGTATAACCGCAGTTATAGGCCAAGGAAGCCCTGTTATACTGCTGCGTGCGGATATGGACGCACTGCCAATGCAGGAGGAAAGCGGCGAGGAATTTGCCACAATAGCAGAAAGAATACCCTCTGCTATGATTTATCTTTCCGCAGGCTTTGAGGACGAAAGGGGCGATTATTCCGCACACAATCCGAAGGTGCGTTTTAACGAGGATGTATGTCCTGTTGGTGTTGCCGCCTACGCCCACTGTGCTGTAAGCTGGCTGAATGAACATGGTAAAAAAGAGTCTTGAAAACCAATTATATAAAACAATCTCCCCGCACATCACCAATAACTGATGTACGGGGAGTATTTCTATGTAAAAAAATAAAACCGCTCATATGAGCGGTTTAACTTTTGCATCGTAATTATTTTGCTGCGTTAGCTGCTTTCATCATTTTAGAAACTTTTCTAGCAGCTGTGTTTTTATGAAGAACACCTTTTGCACAAGCTTTATCAATTGTAGATACTGCTGCTACTACAGCTTTGTCTGCGTCAGCGGAACCAGCAGCTACTGCGCTGTCTGCTTTTTTGATAACAGTTTTGAGGTTACTCTTCACAGCTTTGTTACGAAGATTTTCTTTCTTCGCCTGAACTACTCTATCTTTCTGAGATTTGATATTTGGCATGATTCCACCTCCTTCAATTACTGTGACAGTATTAATTATAATATCATTAATTGTACAAAATTGCAAGTATTTTTTTATAAAAAACCAACAAATTTTCACAACGGACATATTATATCACACCTTTGAATATAAATAAAGATAGTTTTAGGGTAATTTTTTGCCCTTAATAATAAAAAATTGCCCTTTTTTATCTGTTTTTTCGCCATTATTCCCGCAGATAAAACTTAATTCGGCTTTTGTGGAGGTGCGGCTATTGAAAAAAATCTGGATTTTATTTATCTTTCCCGCACTTGTTTTTGTTTTTCTGACTGTATCGGGACACCACGGCATTGAAAACACAGCAAGGCTTACCCTGTCTGCCCTGCATCCGTTAAAAACCGCAAAGTATATACTGGATGCCGATTCCGCTTCGGTACTGCCGCTGCTGCCCCACAATGACAGCGAAGAATACCCAAGTCCCTTTGAAAACTTTGAAAACGAAAGTCCCATCGCTTCCCCATCTGCACCACCTCAGCCCGTCATCGACACCGACTACCCTATAGTGCCCATGACCTATCCCCTTGCACAGACAGATATAACCTACCGCCGCCAGAACTGCTATGTAAAGAATGTAACCAGGCTGTCCCGAGGGGAAGTAGAGGCAGAACTGCTGCAGGAAACCGCCTTTAAAGTGGAAAAGAACAGCAACGAACCGCAGATACTGATTATGCATACCCATGCCACCGAAAGCTATCAGAACTGGAATGAGCTTTACTACGACCCTGCTTATACCTGCCGCGACACAGACACAAGCCGAAACATGGTAAGTGTGGGGGAAATTTTAACGGAAAAGCTCAATTCCCTGGGTTATAACACTCTGCACGATGTAACACTGCACGATTATCCCAACTATAACGGCAGCTATGACCGCAGCAAATCCACTGTGGAAAGTTATCTGGAAAAATACCCTTCCATAAAGGTGGTGCTGGATATACACCGTGATGCCATTGAACGTGCCGATGGCACAAGAATAAAGCCTGTGGTGACTATAAACGGAAAACCGTATGCACAGGTTATGATAATTTCCGGTGCGGACAACGGATACCTCAATATGCCAAATTACAAAAAAAATCTGCGGTTTGCAAGCCACCTGCAGAACAGTATGGAAACCTTATACCCAGGCTTTACCCGCCCAATTCTCTTTGACTACCGCAACTATAACCAGCAGCTTACCACAGGCAGCCTGCTTATAGAGGTGGGCGGACACGCAAACACTCTGGAGGAGGCTCAGAATTCGGCAGTGCTGATAGCCTGCAGTCTGGCAGATGTATTTGACAGCATGCAATAAAACACAATCCACAGGACAGCAGCATATGCAAAATCAAACTCTGTTTATTTTCACAGCAGTCTGACACAAATTTTATTGTCGGCAGTATATTCTGGCATAAAGCCATAAAATACTTTGTAATCCTCTGCAATATACAAAACGATAAATTTTTCGCATAAAAAGCCTGATAAAAATCTATCATCAATTACGCTCAATCTATTCCTCGTACACGCCAATAACTAAAAGTTATACGTTCGATAGTCTCCGCTGTAAAAAAGGACGATAATTATTTGGCTATAATGCGAATTTATCTTATTTATTTTATTAAGTATAATGTAAACATTATAAATTAGACTATGGTACACTTTTTGCAAATTTTGATTGGGGAATCTTTATGCAAACAAGAAAAACTTTTCAGAAATCTCTTACTCTGGATGCTGTAAAAGAGATGCCGTGCCATCCTACAGCCGACCAGGTGTATGCTCATGTGGCAAAAAAATATCCGGAAATCAGCCGTGCCACAATATACCGCAACCTAAACCAGTTAAGCGAAACAGGCGAAATTAGACGTTTTAAAAACCCTTGCGGTGCAGACCATTTTGAACCATTGCTTACACCACACTATCATTTTGTATGCACAAAATGCAAAGAAATTACCAATGTGGAACTGGATATAGATACAAAACTTCTTATGTCTGTCTGCCAGCAGAAAACAGGCGGCATAGTAACCGAGCATCTGCTTGTTTTTGAAGGTGTGTGCAAAAATTGTATTGAGAAAAATTGATTTTTCTCTTTAATTCTTCACAAACTTATTATATAATAAGTTCAACACGGGATTACTGTCCCGAATTTATGATAAGAGGTGTATATATATGAACTTAAAAGGTACAAAAACAGAAGCTAACCTGATGGCTGCATTTGCAGGCGAAAGCCAGGCAAGAAACAAATACACATACTATGCTTCCAAAGCTAAAAAAGAAGGCTACAACCAGATTGCTGACCTGTTTATCGAAACAGCAAACAACGAAAAAGAACACGCAAAACTCTGGTTCAAACTTCTGCACGACGGCGAAGTTCCTGGTACAATCGAAAACCTGAAAGACGCTGCTGCAGGCGAAAACTACGAACATACAGAAATGTATCGTG
>JAFSFT010000030.1 GCA_017435045.1 Oscillospiraceae bacterium | reverse complement strand
TATGTCTTTCATTTGAAAACCTCCTTTTGATTGTATGCGGTTGGCGAACCTACATACATCTTACCAAAAGGAGGTTTCTTTTATCTAAAGAGTTTTTATTCCCCCAGTATAACTGGGGGTTGTTTTTCGCTAAAGCTCCAATTTAAAGAGTCACTCTTTCCGAGTGGCTCTTTTTTGTGCTGTTTTATATGAAAAGAATAAAATCTACAACCTTTTCTGTATTTCGCAAAAAATATCATTCATCAACAAATTGCACTCAACCCTTTATTGTGCTACTATATAATCAACAACACTTTACGGAGGATATGACTATGCTTATCAAAGACAATTATATTTTCAGAATGGGCGATGGTATGGACAAAGCTGTACACGTTAAACAGGGCGAAATTATCACATTTGATGCTCTTGACGGATTCTGCAACCAGATTCCCGACGAAAGCTATGTAATGGACCGTCTTGACTGGGACAATGTAAACCCTGCCACAGGCCCTGCATATATTGAAGGTGCTGAAAAAGGCGATATCCTTAAAATTGAAATAATCGACATTGACGTTGCCGATGAGGGCACAATGTGTGCACTGCCCGGCAGCGGCATACTTGGCGGCGACGTTGTTCAGAGCGAGGTTAAAAAGGTAAAAATCGTTGACGGCTGTGCTGTTTTTGACAGCTTTAAAATTCCTGTAAAGCCAATGATTGGTGTTATTGGTGTTGCCCCTGAAGGTGAACCCGTTCCCTGTGGCGTTCCCGGCAATCACGGCGGCAATATGGACAATGCAAAAATTGTAAAAGGTGCAACACTCTATCTTCCTGTTTTTCACGACGGCGCATATCTGTCCTGCGGTGACTGCCATGCAGGTATGGGCGACGGTGAAATTATGGTTACAGGTGTGGAAATTCCTGCAAAAATAAGCCTTAAATGTGAGGTTATCAAAGGCAAAACAATAAAAGAACCACGTCTTGAAGATGATGAAAATATTTACACCATCTCTTCCGATGTTGACATAGAAAAAGCCATCTACTCTGCCACAAAGACAATGGCTGAAGTGCTGCAGGATAAACTTGGCTACAATCTTAACAAGGCAGGTATGCTGATAAGCCTTGCAGGCAATCTGCAGTTCTGTCAGGTTGTTGACCCTGCCCTTACCGTAAGAATGGCAATACCTAAAGACATATGTAATGAAATAATCTGATTTTTTCGCATATTCTATATCATAAGGTATCCTATTATATATCTTAATCCATCAAACGTTTCAGTCTGTGTAAAATTCAGACTGAAACGATTTTGCTTTTTTTCATATATCTATGATTATAATTTTTGTAAAGCAGACACAAACCGTTTATATAGTTTTAAAAGCAATTCTTATATAATAATGAAATTACAATTCAATTTCTAGTCTTAGTATTTATTATATTAATATCATAGATTATTGACCTTTAGTATTAAAAGTAATATAATTACAGAATATTGTAAAAATATATTTTAATATCAAACTCACCCTTTTATTTCACTGAAAGGATTTTATTGAATATGAATATTATTATTGTAGGCAGCGGTAAGGTTGGTTTTTTTCTTGCCGAGCAGCTTGTTAAGGAAAAGCACGACATTACCATGATAGATTTCGAAGATGAAGCTTTGGACAAAGCTTACGACACCCTTGATATCATGACTATAAAAGGTAATGGTGTTTCCCCTGCAACCCTTACAGAAGCAGGTGCCGAAAATGCCGACCTTGTTATTGCCGCAACAAGCAGCGATGAAGTTAATATGGTTTGCTGTCTCACTGCTAAACAGCTTGGTGCAAAATACACTATCGCCCGTATACGCACCCCTGAATATACAGAAAGTATTGTTGAACTGAAGAAAAACCTCAAAATTGATGTTGTCATCAACCCCGAAAGTGCAGCCGCTGCAGAAATTGCACGACTTCTGCGTTTTCCTGCTGCTGCTGATATTGAAACATTCTGCCGCGGCAAGGTTGAGCTTATGGGTTTTGTGCTTCAGGAAGGCGACTTTCTTATCGGTAAATCTCTGATGGATTTGCCTCCACAGGTTAAAAAGCTTCAGCTTTTGTTCTGCGTTGCTGACAGAAACGGTGATGTATGTATTCCAAAAGGTTCTTTTGTTCCTCGTGCAGGTGACAAACTTTATATTATCGGCCAGCCATCAGGTCTTGACAAATTTTTCCGTCTTCTCGGCCGATATACCCCAAAAATCAAAAAAGTATTTCTTGTTGGCGGCGGCAAAATCTCTGCATACCTTATCGAAATGCTGCGTAATATGAAAATCAAGCTTAAAGTTGTTGATAAAAATGAAGCTAAATGCCGCGAAATTGCCGAACTTTTCCCTGATGTTATAACCATCCATGGCGACGGCAGTGACCACGAACTGCTTGAAGAAGAAAATCTGCAGTCCTACGATGCATTTGTAGCCCTAACAGGACGTGACGAAGATAACCTTATCATCTCCCTTTATGCTATGCAGCAGGGTGTTCAAAAAACAATAACCAAATGCAATCGCCAGAACTATATTGGCATAGCAAGAACTATGGGTCTTAACAGCATCGTTTCGGCCAAATATGTTATCGCATCGTATATTCTGCATCTTGTACGCGGTATGCAAAACAGTCAGGGCAGCGTTATGAACAGCTTGCACCGCATCGCTGACGGTGACGCAGAAGCTATGGAGTTCAAGGTAAACGCCTCTACACGAAATCTTGGTATTCCTCTTAAAGATCTCAAGCTTAAACCTGATGTTTTGCTGGCAGTTATTGTGCGAAACGGCGCAATTATTATCCCTGAAGGTTCATCAACACTGGAGATTGATGACACTGTTATCATTATCACCAGCGGAACATATATCATGGATCTCAATGACATCTACTATGACAGCGAAATTGCTGCTAATGTCGAAGGAGACAATTAATGAATCTGAAAGTTGTTTTAAAGATTGTTGGCAGAGTTATCACTATGGAAGCCTTTGTTCTGTGTCTTCCTTTGCTGATTGCTTTCCTGTACGGTGAAGATATCACACCGTTTATGATTACAATCATTCTTGTTCTTTTTGTCGGTATTATTCTTTCAAGTATCAATACCTCAAAAGAGTTCTTCATTCGTGAAGGTTTCTTCACCGTTGCCCTGATATGGCTTGCCACAGGATTTATCGGCTCGCTGCCATTTTATTTTTCCGGATATTTTTCCAGCTTTGCTGATTGTTTCTTTGAAAGCTGTTCTGGTTTAACCACAACAGGTTCTTCTATACTTACAAATATTGAAGCACTGCCAAAAGGTATTCTTTTCTGGCGTTCCCTCACCCACTGGCTGGGTGGTATGGGTGTGCTTGTGCTGGCAACAGCTCTTATTCCTACCATCGGTATACGCACAAAATATCTGACACAGGCAGAATCTCCCGGTCCTGTTTTTTCAAAACTTGTTCCAAAGCAGGCACAGACATCCAAAATTCTTTATGCAATCTATTGCGTACTGACCATTGCGGAAGCAATCTGCCTCAGACTTGCAGGTATGCCTTGGTATGACAGCTTTATCCACGCATTTGGCACAGCAGGTACTGGCGGTTTCTCCAATATGAATGCAAGTGTGGGTGCATACAACAGTATGACCATTGATATGATTATCTCGGTATTCATTCTGCTGTTCTCCATAAACTTTGCTATGTATTTTCTTTTGCTGACACGAAGATTTAAAGATATCCTCAAAAGTGATGAGCTGAGATTTTTTCTCGCTGTAGTTTTTATAGCCACATTTATTGTATGCATCAATATCCGCCATCTTTATCCTGACTGGGTACAGACTTTCAGATATGCTTTCTTCCAGGTTTGTTCTCTGATTTCCACCACAGGATATGCCACTGCAGACTGGCTGTACTGGCCTCAGATTTGTCAGATGATTTTTATTCTGCTTATGTTCTGCGGTGCCTGTGCAGGCAGTACCGGCGGCGGTATGAAATGCTCCCGCATACTTGTTATGTTCCGTGTTATACGCAGGGAAATCCACCACATCATCCATCCGCGTTCTGTTCAGGTTGTTAAACTTGACGGCAAGGTTGTGGAGGAAAAAACAATTCATTCCATCCTTACCTTTATAGGTTGCTATTTTCTGATTATTATGGCAGGAGCCGTAGTAGTTTCTCTGGATGGGTTCAGCTTCAGCGAAAGCTTTACAGCTGCACTCACCTGTGTGAGCAATATCGGGCCTGGCCTTGGTGCATTCGGACCTGCAGGCAACTTTTCCACCCTTTCTGCCTTTTGCAAATACGTCCTTTCTTTCTGCATGATTATCGGCAGACTGGAAATATTCCCTATTCTTGTTCTGCTCAGCCCATCAGCTTGGAAAAACCAGTAAAACAAAGCAAAATTGTTAATAAAATCAAAAAATTACAGTCGTTTCCGATATTCAGAAACGACTGTTTTTGTTTGCAATAATTTATTTTTCACTGAGCATTTTGTCTATTGCTGCTGCAGCCTGTTTGCCTGCGCCCATTGCAAGAATAACCGTTGCCGCACCTGTAACAGCGTCACCGCCTGCATAAACCGCATTGCGTGTTGTGAGACCATCTTCACCATTTGTAACAATGCATCCCCATTTATCTGTCTCAAGTCCCTCCGTAGTGGAAGATATAAGAGGGTTAGGGCTTGTGCCGATGGACATAATCATTGTGTCTATATCAATTACAAACTCGCTGTCAGGCTTTACAACAGGTCGCCTGCGGCCTGAGGAATCGGGCTCGCCAAGCATCATTTCCACACATCTGATGGCCTTTACCTCACCGTTTTCGTCACCGATAACCTCCACAGGGTTTGTCAGCAGTTTAAAGATTATGCCCTCCTCCTGTGCGTGTTCAATCTCTTCCAGACGTGCAGGAAGCTCCTGCATACCACGGCGGTATACAATATATACATTTTCTGCACCAAGACGTTTTGCACTGCGTGCCGCATCCATTGCCACATTGCCGCCGCCCACAACTGCAACATTGTGGCTTTTGCGTATTGGAGTTTTGCTTGTCGGCAGATAGGCTTTCATAAGATTTACACGGGTAAGGTATTCATTTGCGCTGTACACGCCCTTAAGGCTTTCGCCGGGAATACCCATAAATTTAGGAAGACCTGCACCGCTGCCGATATATACTGCACCATAGCCCATATCAAAAAGTTCGTCTATAGTGAGGACTTTGCCTATAACCATATTGGTTTCAATCTTTACACCAAGTGCTTTGAGATTGTCAATTTCGTACTTTACAATATCCTTTGGCAGACGGAATTCAGGTATGCCGTAAACCAGCACACCGCCGGCTGTATGGAGGGCCTCATATATTGTAACATCATAACCTTTTTTTGCAAGTTCCCCTGCACAGGTAAGTCCTGTAGGGCCTGCACCGATAACAGCAACTTTTTTGCCGTTTTGTGCTGTAGGCTGCGGTTTTTCGGCACAATTTTCTCTGTACCAGTCGGCAACAAAGCGTTCAAGACGGCCTATGGCCACACTTTCGCCTTTAATACCACGCACACATTTGCCCTCGCACTGTGTTTCCTGCGGACATACGCGGCCGCAAATTGCAGGCAGGCTTGTCTGCTGTGACAGTATTTCGTAAGCCTTGCGGATATCTCCCATTGCAACCTCTGCTATAAAAGCAGGGATATCTATAAGTACAGGGCATCCGTCTATACATGGCTTGTGTTTGCAGTTAAGGCATCTCTGTGCCTCCTCCACCGCCATTTCCAATGTATACCCCAATGCAACCTCGCCAAAATTTTTGTTGCGCACCATAGGGTCCTGACTTGGCATAGGACACTTTTCAGGATTCATATTTACCATTATTCTGCCTCCTTGCTCAAAAGATTGCAGGCAGCTTCTCTTCTGCAGTTTTCAAATTCTCTGTACATTGAAGAACGGCTGATTGCCTCGTCAAAATCCACCTTGTGGCCGTCAAAATCCGGGCCATCCACACAGGCGAACTGTGTTTTGCCGCCCACAGTAAGCCTGCATCCACCGCACATACCTGTGCCGTCAATCATAACAGGATTCATGGAAACTGTGGTTTTTATGCCGTACTTTTCTGTTACTTTACATACAAATTTCATCATAACAAGCGGTCCGATTGCAATGACCTCATCATACTGATTACCCTCATTTATAAGTGCTTCCAGTGCAGCTGTAACAAGGCCTTTTTCACCGTATGAGCCATCATCTGTCATCACCACAAGCTTATCGCTTGCCGCCATAAATTCATTCTCAAGGATAACAAGGTCTTTGTTTCTGAAGCCTGTAACACTGTGTACACAGCAGCCGCTTTCCTTAAGCTTTTTGGCAACAGGATATGCAATTGCGCAGCCTACACCGCCGCCGATAACAGCAACCTTTTTAAGGCCGTCAAGCTGACTTGGCTTGCCGAGCGGGCCTACAAAATCGCAGATTTCAGTACCTTCGCAAAGGGTAGACAGTTCCATAGTGCCCTCGCCCACCAACTGAAAGATAATTGTAACCGTGCCGCTGTCTCTGTTAAAATCCGAAATTGTAAGCGGTATTCTCTCGCTGTCTGCCAGTGCACGCACAATAACAAACTGCCCCGGCTGTGCTTTTTTGGCAATCAGCGGTGCATCTATCACCATTTTACAAACGGTGGGATTTAAAAACTGTTTCTGTAAAATTTTATACATAGCATTGTCCTTTTATAATTTACTCTATTTAAAAATTATACTATTTTGCCGCTGTTACTGCAAGACAGTAAATATGGAAAATCGTTTTACCTGTTTTTGTACCAATATATATAAAGACTGCTTTCTGCTGAATTTTACATTGCCGAAAGCAGTCTTTACAATTTATTTTTCTATTTCTTCAGCCTTTACTCCGCCGCCAAGATATTCTTCAATCTTCTGTGATGATTCTGGCTGAAAATCGCTGCAGCTTATAAACATTGCTGAAGCAGCAACTGTACTGTCCTCCCCTGCCGTAAAGGTAACCGCAACAGGGAAACCGTTTTCGTAAACATACAGCCACACACAAGCCTCTGTAAGTTCGCCGCTGACAAAGGTTTTGCCCGCAGTGCAGACTGTTGTTGCCGCAAGGTTTTCTGCACCGTCCATTGCATTTATCCTTGTTGCAAGGCTTGCAATTGCCTTGTCGGAAATGGTCTTTTTCAGTGTGTCGGACAGTCCGCTTAAATCTGCAGCCATATCGTATCCTGCGAGATAATCTGCTGTAGGTGTCAGCCTGTAAACCTTTTGCGGTGCAGAGTAGTCACCCTGACCGAACTGCGATACAACTTCGCTTATTCTTGGACTGCCTGTATATATTTCAAGATAACTTTCGCTGTCTGCCATCTCCTCTGCCATTGCCACCAGTTCAAGGCCGTGCTCGTACAGACCTTTGCTGCCGCCCGCTGCAGGTACAGAACTGCTGCAGGCTGTAAACATCAATGATACTGCCAGTGCTGATGCCAACACTGCTGAAAATCTTTTTGTCATAGTATTTCCTTTCTTTTCAGAAAATTCCCGGAATAAGATGGCTCAGCCACAAGCCTGCTGCAAAGCTGGCTGCATTTGCCACAAAGGCATAAGCCGTGGTTTTAAAGCAATCCGATGTTTTTGCTGTAAATTTTTTAAGCAGAAGGGCATATACAACTGCCTCCAGCACAAAAACCGCAATTTCAAGCAGCACAAAGAAGAAAACAAATGCCATTGAACCCATATTGTAATTGATAATATTCAGTGCCACGTTAAGTGCCACCTGGGTGATAATATTTACAACAGCAATAAATCTTATTGCTTTCTTTTCTCTGTATCCAAAGATAACAGCCAAAATAATTTCCAGCAGAATTGTAGCTGCAATTCTGGCTATAAGGGAGATTATTTCCCAGGTAAAGTTGTAGCTTTGCTTTGCCACAAGTGTGGAATCTGCATCAGACTTTACCTGCGACAAATCTTCTGTCAGGTCCGATAAATCCACTGTGTAATAGCTGTCAAAAGCATATCTCTCATATATACCGCTTACAAGATATGTATCAGTTTCAGGAAACCAGAGCAGAATTTTGAATTTTGACGGAGGATAATAGGTCCAGTTAAGCTGATCTGTTTCGGTACAGTGCCACCATTCCTGCAGAAAATAGTATCCGTCGGCATCCGCATAGTCCGCAAATGCCTGCCATATTTCCTTTTCGCCGTCGTGGTAACTTTCATTGCCGGCAATACCATTCCACGCTGAAGACGGACCTGTAGATTTGTGTTCCGACAAAAGCGTTCCGTAATAATCCGTGCCGTTTTGCACACCCTCGAATGTAATTCTTACAGACGGTTTTGGACCGATATCTGCATGGGCTGCAAGGGGAAATGAAAATACAGCAATAAAACAGAATAAAAATGATAAAAATTTTTTCATTATCTTCACCCTTTCTGATTTTATGCCTGTACAACTTTTTTTGTATACGGAACACTAAATCTTTTCTATCTGCAAACCTGTTTTCTGTTCGATAAATTTACAGAAATCCTTTGGTGTTCCGTTGGTCATAGCGCGCAGGTCGTAAACCTGTGCATGACGTCGGCTGAAAACAAATACAACATAATCCCTGCGTTTTGCAACAGCCTCAATTGCATTGTACCTGAACTCGGTTGTGCCAACCTCTGTTTCAGATACATAACTGTCCTCACTGAAGGTAACAACTCCGCTTTCCGTACCTTTCATCATACGCTTTGATGCTATAAAGGCGTTAAGGCGGTCCTCCCATATCAATGCTGCAAGCATAACCAGAGCGGCAACCGCTGTAAAAACAGTATTTGCACCAAAATTATTCGTCAGCACAGAAAAAACTATAAATAAAACAGCTATAAGTATTACAATCCATCCAAATTTATGGCTGCGGGACGAATGCTTTTTATGTGTGGTTTTTCGCACAGCCCTTGCCATCGCTGTAAGAGCCTCCAGGTCATAAACTGTATTGAATACAAAATTCACAGGCACACCTCCGTTTATATACTTTTTCACCCTGATTATATTAAGTCAAGGTGTGTGAAATGTGAGAAAGTTGTAAAAGCTATTGCTGCAAGGCTTCCTCTCTGTTTTCGGCACTTTCCTGCGGACAGGCTGTCTGTTCTGCGCTTTCTTCAGGAGGCAGTTCAAGCTCTTTGTTTTCAAAGGTGTTTATCATTTCAACATACTCTGCTGCTGCAGAAACCAGTTCGGTTTCAGAAATATCAATACTTTCGCTTTTTTCTTCTGTTTCTGCTGCTTTTTCAGCCTTGACAGCCTGCTTTGGTGCAGGCTTTCTGTTTGCCAGTGTTATAAGGCTGTAGATAAGAATTACAAAGGACACAATGCTCATTACCCCGCACAGCACATTGATATTATTTATAAACTTTATACCGTAAAACAGCATAATTGCAGGTGCTGTAAAAACGTTGGTAAAAAGGCTTTCCCATCCGCCCATAAATGCACATATTGCAACAATACCCGATATCGTTGTATACAGTGCAATAAACGCAGATACTTTTGCTGCCGCCTCAAAACGGGTCATAAGTGCCCAGAAAAGCAAAAAGAACACCGTTGCTGTTATATTTGTTGCTGTAACAGTTGCACCTGATGAAGCCTCAGAAAAGTTTACCGCTATGCAGACAATTGCCGCAACAAGCATAGCTATTGTTGATAATAATTCCAGTTTCTTTTTCATATTCTTTCTCTCTTATTTCTATTTTCAGCCGAAGATTCTGCCCACATTGGCCTTTGCCTGTGGGGTAATAATCATTTCATAATCAGGTCTCAGCTCTATTATGCAATCATTATAGCACAAAAGATATTCATTTTCAGCACTGTCCCCCATATAAATCTGATATGCATGGTTTGCACCCCATTCTGAGGCATCAATTTCCACCGCTCTTTCGTAAAATTCATACTCTTCATAAGTTACACCATAATTTCGCGGAAAGTCTTTCAGCATCTGTTTATGGATAAAATCATAAAGGAAAGGCATTTTGACCTTTACCAATGTATACTGCAGATAAGGCTCCTTAAGGTCGTCCATTCGCGGACGCTGATATGCATCGTGCTTTGCAAGAAATACCGATTCGTTGCCATACCAGCTTGTGGAATATCCATCGTAATCGGTTTCAACCATATCCTCTACCATAAGCGGCAGCTCATCATCGTAAACCTTCCATTCCACACCCTTGTATTCGTAGGTATAGGCGGCTTCCCTTTCAAACCAGTCCGATGATATAACCGCATCAAGAACACATATTGCAACAAAACCGGTAAACCCAAACGACATAACAATTATTGCTATTATTGTAGCAATACGGTTTGCCTTTGCCGACACCTTAAATCTTTTAAGCAGTGCGGAAAAGCCCCATACTGCAGATGCCAGCAGGCCGACTGCAAAGGTTGCAATTACCACTATAACGGCAAATCTGCGTTCTATTGTGAAAATAAATACAGCAAATATCGCAAGTATAATCCACATCATAGTCAGCTGAATATTGCGGAAGCCTCTTGTTGCTGTAAACTCTCCTGTTTCATCAATTGCCTTTCTTGCCTTTCTTCGCCATACAAAGTATCCGCCTATTTCAAGTGAACACATTGTTATAAGTATAGTCCAGCACAATGCCGAAAACATACTTGAACCCATTGACAGATATTCCACAGGGTCGTTGGAAAACTGCCATACTCCAAGGGCTACCTGTAAAACAGCACAGGCCGCAAGGATATAGTAACTTATAAGATAGGATTTCTTTGCAGATTTTTCTATGGTTTCCAGTTCGGTTTCCGGGTCAGTTTCTATAGGAACAGGATTTTCCCTTTTATTATAAAAAATCTGCATCTGCGCATTGTGGCTTGCCAGCTGCCAGCCTGTGTGCTCGCACAGGTCCCAGAAGCTTTTCTGATTTTCTCCCGGCTCGGGGTCAAACATTGAAGCCTCGGGAAAATATGTCACTGCAAAGTTGATTTTCTGCGGCTCTATGCGGCGGAATTTCCACCCATATGATGATATTTTTTCCAGCATCCAGCCTTTAAGTGCCTGCTTTTCCAGAAATTGCTGTATGCCTGTGCGGTCATAAAAAGTAAACTGTGCTATAACCCTTTTTGTCTTTCTCATTGTGCCTCTCCCTTTCTGAAAATGCTGTTATAGTCTGCCAGCTGTGCTGTAAGACGCTCTACCTCCTTGTCCAGCATCTCTATGCCTTTTGGCATTATTATATAGCTGCGGCGGCGTCCCTCCACCTTGGTTTCATCTATAAACCCCTCCTCCAGAAACTGCTCCAGAAGATTATACAAAGTGCCTGAACCCACATTTACTCTGCCGTTTGTCATGGCGGGCACCCTGTCCAGTATATCCATGCCGTAACACTCGTTTTTTAAACACAGCAGAATATAAAACATCTGTTCTGTAAGTGTCTGAAATTTTGCTCTTGGCATATTGCCACCTCTCATTCTCGATATTCGAGTATATCCTTGATTTCAGTATATTCTCGATAATCGAGAATGTCAATATTTTTTTCAAATTATACAAATACAAACAGTTTTGCAGCCTGATATATTGTAAAGCTGTAAACTTAACACACTTTTATTATAAAACTCCTGTACACATACGGCATTTTTTATATACAGTTTATGTAAAAAACACCATCATTAAAATTTTTTTGAAAAAATTTAAAAAAATTTGCAAAAACCCCTTTACAAATCGATTTTGATGTGCTATTATATATGAGCGTTAGTCATTGGGGTATCGCCAAGCGGTAAGGCATTGGACTCTGACTCCAACATTCCCTAGGTTCGAATCCTAGTACCCCAGCCAATGAGAACCACTGAACAAGTTTCAGTGGTTTTTATTTTTTTGTATAACTTTCAGGATTTAGGCCTGAGAAGTTTTTTGCAAAACTCCCAATTAAGAAGCATCTTCTTTTCGCATAGATTACAGATATTTCCCACTGAAATATCAGATAAAAAAATCTGTACACCTTTTAACACACGATGTACAGATTATTTTTTTATTCAATTTTGATTTTAAACCAGAATGTGCTGCCTTTGCCTTCTACAGAGTTCACACCGTATTCGCCGCCATGAACAGTAATAAAGGTTTTTACAATGGATAAACCCAGACCTGTACTCTTTATATTTTTTACACGGCCTGCCTTGTTTTTATAATAGCGTTCCCAGATATAAGGTATATCATTTTGAGAAATACCTTTGCCAAAGTCGGTAACCTCTATTCTTACACTGTCATCAATTACCCTCTGCTTTACTATGACAGTTTTATTCTCGCTGCTGTAGCTTATTGCATTGGTCAGAAGATTATAGAAGCACTGGTCGATAAGGGTTTTATCCGCTACAACCTCGATATCACCACTGTAGTCAAATTTAATACTGTATCCTTCGCCTTTGAGCAGTTCAGAAACATTCTGTATTATAAATTTTATACTTTCGGTAAGGTTATATCTTGCCAGGTCCGGTTTTTCTGCACCTGACTGAATTTTAGACAGATTAAGTACATCACTTACCATATTGCTGAGACGCTTGGTCTCATCAATTATAACCTGTGCATTCTCAGCAGAGTTTTCGCCCGGGATATCACGCATAACCTCGGCATAACCACCAATCATTGTAAGCGGTGTACGCAAGTCGTGAGAAACATTCGCTATAAACTCCTGACGCAGCTTTTCAAGGTGAGAAAGTTCATTTGCCGCATAGGTCATAGTGTCAGAAAGCTCGTTAATTTCCTTATAGCCTTTTGCATCAAAATCTATATCATATTTTCCCTCTGCAAGTACCTTTGCCTTTTCGTTGATTTCCTCAATAGGGTCGGATATACTTCTTGCCATAATAAGTATAAGAAACCAAGCGAATACCAGAGAGAAAATGGAAACCAGCGAAAGTACAGTACGTGTTGTGGTTATTATAGCCTCCACAGGCTCGTCCTGTGCATTTATAAGTATAGTATATTTATCGCCATTTTTATCCTTTATTTCCTTGGCGTAAAGTATTATCTGCGGTGCACCCGATTCTTTGAAAATTCTGAACTCGCTGCTGGCAGAACGGGTTACAAGACGGTAAGTCTGGTCCTCCTCCTGCTCATATTCCAGAAACTGCCTGGTGTGGTCCCCCAGTACCCTTTGAATAGCCTCAACCTGCTCGTCATGGCTCATCTTATGTATAACACAGTTTCCCGGGCCGTCAAGAGACTGTACCTGATTCATATCAGCGTCAAACACCATTATGCAGACTTCTTTTTCTGCTACAACACTTACCAGATGCTGAACTGGATATATGTCGTTTATGACATTTTCCATAACCACAGCAACCTGCATAACCTCACGTCTTTTTACCTGACGGTACAGCGCATTGAAAAACACAACCTGCATAAGCCACAAAGCAACCATAAGTGCCACAAGAAAAGCCATTACATAAAGATGTATCTTTACCCTTAAGCTCAAATTATCTGACAGGATGCCTTTTTTTAAAAAACTATTCTTCAAATCTGTACCCTATCCCCCTCAGAGTTACAATAAAACGGCTGTACTGACCTATATGCTTTCTCAAAAGCTTGATATGGGTATCAAGCGTTCTGTCATCACCAAAAAACTCGTACCCCCATATATCGCTCATCAGCCTTTCACGGCTTACTGCAACGCCTTTGTTCTTTACAAGATAGAATAAAAGTTCACATTCCTTCGGTGCAAGGTCGGTTTCCTCATCGTCCACAAAAACCTTGCGTGCAGTAAAATCTATATATAAGCCATCTTTTTTATAGGTTTCGTGCTGTCCTTTCTGTGCCAGAACACGACGCATAATTACGTCAACACGCATCATCAGTTCTTTGGGCGAAAAAGGTTTTACAACATAATCGTCTGCACCTATTTCAAATCCATGTATTCTGTCGTACTCTTCACCACGTGCAGAAAGCATAATGATTGGCACCTGAGAAAACTCGCGGATTTTTCTTGCTGTTTCAAAGCCGTCCAGCATAGGCATCATAATGTCAAGAATTATAATGTCAAATTTATTCTTCATACATTCCTGAACAGCAATCTGACCGTTTTCGGCAGTTGTTACATTATGTCCTTCGTATTTTGCATATTTTGATATAAGGGTTCTGATGCCCTCTTCATCATCGCATATTAAAATATTATACATAATTTTGCCTCCTGCTTTAGAGATTGTATTATTTTAACATATTTATGCTTTTTTCTCAACAGCCATCTATAACAAGACAGCCCACTTGTATATACTTTTACAAGCGGGCTGTCTGTATTAATGGCGAAACTGTGTTCTGTCCTCCATATGCTGTGCCACAGTATACGGGTCCTGTTCGTATCTTCCGTCTTTTTTGTATTTTTCCATAGGTGTATAGTAAATCTGCGTATCATCTTCCTCGCTTACAGAATCCTCATCCCTGCCGCGCGGATAGGTTTCCTTTTCCACCACCGCCGCCAGCGTTTCCTGCATTATCCTGTCCAGATATTCATCAGGCGTCTTGGGTACCTGCGAATACACAGTTCCTCTTGGCAGTTTTCCAACCTTTTTGTTTCTTTTTTTATCAGCCATAGTTTTATCCTCCTTTTACCGTATTATTTGTAAAAATCCAAATTATATATTATTAAATAACTGCCATTTAATACAATAATTTACACAAATCACAATCATATTTACGGCATATGCCATTTTCATTATTGACATATGTCACAAATAATGTATAATATTGTATATAAAATATCGGAGGTGTTATAATTTGCCGCGTCCTAAAAAATGCCGAAAAGTATGTCGTCTGCCCAATATAAATGAATTCAAACCAAGAGGTATACGTTCATCTGAATATATAACCCTGACTGTTGATGAATATGAAACAATACGCCTCATCGACAAGGAGGGTTTTTCTCAGGAGGAGTGTGGTGCATATATGAGAATTGCGCGCACTACTGTACAGCAAATATATACAAGTGCCAGGGGCAAGCTTGCTGCTATGCTTGTTGATGGTGCTGCACTGAAAATAGAAGGCGGCGATTATGAACTTTGCGACGGAAAAGAACATCAGTGTGGATGTGGGGGATGCCACAAACACAGAAAATCAGACATCAGATAGTAACCAGGAGGTTTTACCATGAGAATTGCAGTAACATATGAAAACGGAGATGTTTTCCAGCATTTCGGCCACACAGAACAGTTTAAAATTTACGATGTAACAGAAGGCTCAGTAACTGCCGCAAGAGTAATAAATGCAGGTGGCTCAGGCCACGGTGCTCTTGCCGGTTTCCTGAAAGGACTTGACGTTTCTGTACTTATATGCGGCGGTATCGGCGGCGGTGCACAGCAAGCCCTTACACAGGCCGGAATAAAACTATACGGCGGTGTTAAGGGTAATGCAGATACAGCTGTTGCTGCTTTGCTTAAAAACAGCCTTGTATATAATCCTGCTGTAAAATGTGACCATCACGGCGAACATGGGCACAGCCACGATTGTCACAGTCACGCTCAAGGCTGTGGTGAGCACAAATGCCACGAATAATCAGTATAAACAATCAACAAAAAGCACTTTTCTGCCGAAAGTGCTTTTTTATTTATACATAACAGATAAAAACATTTACTTTTTCTTAAAAATAATATATTATTATAGCTATAAATATACATATTACTGCAATGTATTATTTAACGTTTAAAAGTAAAGAAAGGAGAAAATCAGATGAAAAAAGATGATGTAAAATACGCTTCTTTTGTTCAGATTCTGAGAGAAGAACTGGTTCCTGCTATGGGCTGTACAGAGCCGATTGCACTGGCATTCTGTGCTGCAAAGGCAAAAGAAGTTCTCGGCACACAGCCTGACCGTGTTGTAGTCGGCGCAAGCGGAAGTATTATAAAAAATGTTAAAAGTGTTATCGTTCCTAACACCGATGGTCTCAAAGGTATTCCTGCTGCAGCAACTGCAGGTATCGTTGCAGGCAAAAGTGAAAAAATGCTGGAAGTTATCAGTGAGGTGACACCTGAAGAAATTGCAGGTATGAGAACATTTATGGAAAATGTTCCTATCGAAGTACACCATTTCCACAATGGTATGACATTTGATATTATCGTAACTGTTTAC
This sequence comes from Oscillospiraceae bacterium, assembly GCA_017435045.1. Lineage (GTDB taxonomy): Bacteria > Bacillota > Clostridia > Oscillospirales > Ruminococcaceae > RGIG3102. The sequence goes on along the minus strand of JAFSFT010000030.1, from coordinate 52,135 downwards.
AGCGGCGACGAATATGCAAAAGTTCGTATTGTAAACTATCACACAAATATCGTACATATCGAAAAGAACGGCGAAGTTCTGCTCAGTGTTGAAGTTGAAGGCGAAGACGAAAGCGGTCTTACAGACCACTCTCTGCTTTCCCTCAGCGAAATCTATGACTTTGCAGAAACCGTTGATATTGCTGATATTGAAGATGTTATCTCCAGACAGATTGAATACAACACTGCCATCTCTGAAGAAGGTATGCGCGGTGACTGGGGCTCCAATATTGGCAAAGTGCTGATTAACACATACGGCAATGATATTCTTGTGCGTGCAAAAGCCAAAGCTGCTGCAGGCTCTGATGCAAGAATGTGTGGCTGCGAAATGCCTGTTGTTATCAACTCCGGCAGCGGCAACCAGGGGCTTACAACCAGCCTTCCTGTTATTGAATACGCAAAAGAACTGAACGTTGGCAAGGAAAAAATGTACAGAGCACTTGTACTTGCAAACCTTGTTACAATCCATCAGAAAACACCAATCGGCCGTCTTTCTGCATTCTGCGGTGCTGTAAGTGCTGGTGCTGGTGCCGGTGCTGGCATTGCATATCTGCTGGGCGGCGATGTTGATGCAATCGGCCACACTGTTGTAAACGCAATCTGCACCACAGGCGGCATGGTTTGTGACGGTGCAAAGGCAAGCTGTGCAAGCAAAATTGCAACTGCTGTTGAAGCAGGTATTATAGGCTATCGTATGCATCTTATGGGACAGGATCTGCAGCCTGACGACGGCATTGTTGCTGACACTGCAGAACAGACAATCAAAAATGTGGGTCGCCTTGCAAGACAGGGTATGAAAGAAACAAACGAAGAAATTATCCGCATTATGATTGGCAAATAACACAATCCCTTTACATATATTGTAACAGGGTGAAAATATCTTTATCCTTGATATTTTCAAATTGACAAACAGCTTTTGCTGTGTATAATTAAAACATCCTCACTTAATAAGTAGGTATATAAAAAGTATATTTTGAAGGGAGAATATATTTATGAAAATTCTAAAAAGCTTACCTGCCAAACTTCTTATTGGCATTGTTGTAGGTGTTGTTCTGGGCCTTGCAGTGCCTGAAAGCGTTATGACAGTTATTGTTCCAATAAAAAACATTCTTGGTCAGGTTATCCAGTTTGTTGTTCCTCTTATCGTTATCGGCTTTATTGCACCATCCATTACAAAGCTTGGCAGCAACGCAACAAGAATGCTTGGTGTAGCACTTGTATTGGCTTACGTTTCTTCTGTTCTTGCAGCTTTCCTTTCCATGGGTACAGGTTATGCAATAATTCCTAACCTGCCATTTGCAAGCCAGGCTGAAGCATTGAGAGAATTGCCAGCTGACGTATTCGGCCTTGCAATTCCACAGATTATGGGCGTTATGAGTGCTCTTGCTCTCGCTGTTCTGCTTGGTCTTGCTGCAGTATGGACAAAAGCAAAAGTATTTACAGCTTTCCTTGATGAATTCCAGAAAATGGTTCTTGAAATCGTATCCAAAGTTGTAATTCCTCTGCTTCCATTCTACATCTGCTTTACATTCTCCACACTTGCATATGACGGTACAATCACAAAACAGCTTCCAATCTTCGTAAGTGCTGTTCTTATCGTTATCGTTGGCCACTACATCTGGCTTGCAGTGCTTTATATTGTTGCAGGCGTTTACAGCGGCAAAAAACCAATGGAAGTTCTCAAACACTATGGTCCTGCATACCTTACAGCTATCGGTACAATGTCCTCTGCTGCAACACTTGCTGTTGCTCTCAAAGGTGCACAGAAATCTTCTGTTCTCCGTGATGACATGGTAGAATTTGGTATCCCACTCTTTGCAAACATTCACCTCTGCGGTTCTGTCCTTACAGAAACATTCTTTGTTATGATCGTTTCCAAAGTTCTCTACGGCGAACTTCCACCTGTTGGCACAATGATTCTCTTCTGTGCACTGCTTGCAATCTTTGCAATTGGTGCTCCTGGCGTTCCTGGCGGTACAGTTATGGCTTCTTTGGGTCTTATCGAAGGCGTTCTTGGCTTCACAGGCGAAGGTCTTGCACTTATGCTTGCAATCTTTGCAATTCAGGACAGCTTTGGTACAGCATGTAACGTAACAGGCGACGGTGCTTTGACACTTATGCTTACAGGTTACTGTGAAAAACACAATATCGAAAAACAGAATATTACAATTGACCTGTAAATTCTGATACTTCGGTATACGGTTAAAACTACAATCCCGTTCTCACCTTGCAGGTGGGAACGGGATTTTTTTACACACTTTACAAAACAATTACAGTTAACCCTGCAGTTACGCCTTTGTATTGAAAAACAAAAACGAAAATGATATGTTATAATTAAACATAATTAATTATTTCAACAATATTATTTTACATTATTAAATACAAACCTATGAATTATCAGCAAAACACAAACAGACGTAAACTTTTCTGCGAGATTTCCCCTCTCACGTATAAAATATCCACCTGCAAATGCCGTGCGGTGCGTTTTTTGCAGAACAGTGTATCCCGCGAAAACTTTGCAAAATCCAAATGCAGCCAGCCGCTGCCCGTTGTGGTATATAAGCACAACTCCCTTATCCGCCGCAGACTTGGCAATGTGGACCTGCAGCTGCAGGAAAACAAGGCAGTAAATCTCGCCATTGCCGCACCAAAGGTGAACAATATTGTTATCCGCCCTGGAGAAACCTTTTCTTTCTGGCAGCTTGTGGGCAGCCCAAATGAGAAAAACGGATATAAAACAGGGCTTACCATTGCGGGCGGAAAGCCAAGCAAGGATATCGGTGGCGGTATGTGCCAGTTTACAAACCTTATCCACTGGATGATACTGCATTCACCACTGGATATTACAGAACACCATCATCACGACGGAGTGGACCTTTTCCCCGATTTTAATCGTGTTGTACCCTTTGGTACAGGTACAAGCATTCTGTACAACTACAAGGATTACCGCTTTAAAAACAACACCGACCAGCATTTTCAGCTGATTGTTTACACCACTGACGAATATCTGTGCGGCGAGCTGCGTACAACAAAGCCTCTGGAAAACAGCTATCACATAAAGGCAGAAGACGAGTTTTTCTCCCGTGAAAATGGTATTGTTTACCGTAATGGCAAGGTATATCGCAGTGTTGTTGACAAGGCAAGCGGAAATGTTATTGATAAAAAGCTTATCAAGACCAATCACGCAGAAGTTATGTATGACACATCCGGCCTTGAGATTGTTGATATGGACAATTGATAAAAGGAGGCTTATATGAAAAGAATAACTGCAGCTGTTTTATCCTTTATTTTACTTTTCAGCCTTTCCGCCTGCAGAAATTCATCAGAAAACAATCAGCCGGAAATTCAGCCGTTGCCGTCTGCTGAAAGTGCAGTTCACCCATCTGCCACACCTTCAGATGAACCTGTATACGATAAAATCATCGAAATTTCCACAGCGGACGAACTTGTGTCTATGTCCCGTGATTACGGATATAATACAGAAGCCTATAAGAACTATCTGTACCTTCTCACCGATGATATAGATATGAGCGGGGTTGAAGATTTTGTACCTATAGGTATGCTGCCTCCGTATGAACCCGACCCTGTGGAGGGCTACCCCGACATATCATACTCTGCACCAAACCGCAAAAGTACAGGCTTTATCGCCACATTTGACGGTCAGGGGCACTCTGTAAAAAATCTTACCATCAATTACAAAGGCAACGCCCAAGGCAAAAAAGGTTATGGATATCTCGGTTTTTTTGCGGCTGTATCCGATGGTGGTGTGGTTAAAAACCTTAATATAGAAAACATTACTATCAATGGCATAGGTGCAAATCCGTGGCATTCTGCTGCCAGCGGAGGTCTGGCAGGATATTTTGCAGGCTATGCCGAAAACTGTCATGTAAGCGGAAAGATTGACACCATAGACTGCGGTGGCGGTTTTGCAGCTTTTGTAGGAGGAGATGCCAAAATATATAGCTGCATCACTGATGTGGATATAAGCGGCTGCTGGTATACCGCAGGCTTTATCGGATATACAACACCTGACGGAGATAATATTCACGTTAAAGACTGTGCTTCCTTTGGCAGTCTGACCGCATATATCCCAAGTACAAACAAGGAGGACATCTGGAATGTTGGCGGTTTTGGCGGCATGATTGACAGCGGCGTATACGAAAATTGTCACGCACAGACAGAGCTGATTATACTTGACCCTGCACACAGTGTAGGCGGAATATTCGCCTTTGCCAATGACAGGGATGTGAAATTTATAAACTGCACATATCACCCTGCATACACAGGCAACTGGGAACTGCTGTTCTCCATTAATCACGTCAGCTGCAACGGCAACTATGCACCTTACACCTTTACTCCCGATGAAAGCAGAAAGCCATACAGCTTTGGCAGCAATGCACAGGCTGAAGACAGCGAACTGATTGCCGAGAGCAAGGATAAAAACTATGCTCTTTATTACGGTGAAAAAAGCGGCGGCACACAGACCGAAATTCTGCGCCGCGAGGTTATATTCCACAACCGCATAACTGATAATCGGAAAGTTATAGGCATAGTGGACATCGGCAGCAGCAAGGACAGCGTAAATGATGAATGGGGATTTTTCTCCAACGGAGATGTTTATCATTTTAATTTTGACAGATTTGACATCTATGAAAAAGGAATAGAGAACAGAGAACCAAAATTCCGTCTTACAGATAAAGTGAAACTGGGCGAAATCAAAGCTGACGGCCTGTGGGCAAGATATCTCCACGCAATACGCCGTGACCCCGAGGATTTATCCTTTATACTCGTTTTCAGCGAAGTATACTCAAAACTTGGCACCTATATCTACACAGATGATACCGAAACCGTGATGACAACCAACTATCAGATTGGTTTTATGGACAAAAACGGTGTTCTGCAGGACAGTATCGACACTGGCCTTTCCGTACTCTGCGGTGATAACGGATACTACAAATATTTTAAAAATGTAAGCATGTACCTTTCCGGCAATCAACTGAACGTTGAGGTAAACAGCCGTGAAAACGGCGAGGTTTTTGCCAAAGGCGTTATGAATCTTGATACTCAGGGCTTTATAACATTAAAACCCGCGGAATACGCCAGAAAAGCCAATGCTGTCAGTGCAGACGGCAGATATTCACTTTATATGGTATCTTCGGGATATTATGTATCCTCAGCCGTTCTGATGAATAAAGGAACCAGCGAAACCTTATGTCTTGATGAGTGTACTGACTGCGGCTTTCTCCCTGACGGAAATATTTTTATCAAAGATTACAAAGATTATAAAATCTTTACTGCAAACGGAGAGTGTCTGTTTAAGCTGTCGGACAAATTCAATTTCGGCGAAAATATAACGTTAAGCAATATTGTAAAATGTGATGACGGATCGTATATGTTTACTTATTTTGACAGTTCCGCATCACACAACCCTGCCGATGAAGCCAATTTCAGGGCACAGGCCGAAAAAAACGCTGTTATAGGTGATACCTATAAATTGGCTATAACAGATGCAGCTGCAAATGTGGTAAAAACAATTGATACAGGCAAGTATGTGGAAACATACAAACACTTTTTCACAGGGCCATCCATACAAAAAACAGATTCAGACACTGTAATGCTTGTTTCTGAAAATGAATTTGGCAAACAGTACGACATAACAGTAAATATTGCAAGTGGCAAATGTACAATCACCGACTATCGTTCTTAAAAATCCATACCCATACAAAAAGGCTATCGGAACCAACCGATAGCCTTTAATTTTACATTATTTAATCTAAAGCATTAATATTCGTATCTGATTTAAAACATTAATATCCGCTTGTCTTTTCATTTTTGAGAATTTTGATAGCAGAAGATGTACCAAGACGGTCTGCACCAAGGTATATAAATTTTTCCATATCCTGTCTTGTTCTGATGCCGCCTGCTGCCTTGATTTTGCACTTGCCTTCTGTGTATTTTGCAAACAGCTCCACATCGTGGAAGGTTGCGCCGCCTGTGGAAAAGCCTGTGGAGGTTTTGATAAAGTCTGCACCTGCATTTGTAACAGCCTTGCAAAGTGCAATCTTCTCATCGTCTGTGAGCAGGCAGGTTTCGATGATAACCTTAAGGATATTATCGCCTACTGCAGCTTTAATCTGCCGGATTTCCTCCTCGATATAGGCAAAATCGCCGTCCTTTGCTTTGGCTATATTGATAACCATATCAACCTCTTTTGCACCTTTTTCGATAGCATCCTTTGCTTCAAAAACCTTTGCTGCAGTTGTCATTGCACCCAAAGGGAAACCTATAACTGTGCATACAGGGATTTTATCACCAAGTACGCTTACAGCATATTCTATGTAGCTTGGGTTAATGCAGATGGAAGCTGTATTATTTTCCAGTGCCTCGTTGCAGATGCGCAGGATATCCTCTTTTTTTGCATCAGCCTTAAGCAAAGTGTGGTCAACACGGCTTAAAATTTCCGCATCAGTATATTCAGGACAGTCTCTGTATGTAAGTATTGCAGTTTCGTTCATAATTTCACCATCTATAATATATTCGTCGCTGTTGATATGTTTTACCTGTTCAAAAAGTGATTCAAAATATTCTGCAGTTTCCAGCACTTCATAGCCCAGATTTCCGCAACGGTAGTGCATTGGGATAATAACCTTTGCGTTTACCTGCTGACAGATGATTTTTGCCTCATCAGCACGGACTGTATATGTGCCGCCGATTGGAATAAGTGCAACATCCACATTGCCGATTTCTTTTACCTGTTCTTCTGTGAGGATATGACCTATATCGCCGAAGTGGGCAATTTTTGTGCCGTTATATTCCAGAATATGCACTGTGTTTTTACCTCGCAGGCTGCCGCCCTTTTCATCGTGACAGGTCTCCACCTTTTTCACCTCCACGCCGTGCACAAGACGCAAAAGCTGTTTTACGCTGTCCATACCGTAATGGTCGTTATGGGTATGGCTTGCAAGAATAATGTCAGCAGAGGTATCTATGTTGCGGTAACCGGGAACATAATTGTCCTCAAAAGGGTCGATAACGCACTGGATATCGTCAAAATAAATTTTAAAGCATGCATGCCCAAGCCATTTGATTTTAATCATAATATCAGTCCCTTTCTGTTGTAATTATAAGCAAAGTGCCTTTTTTTACAGTAATTTCAACGGGTTTGCCGGCAAATTCGTTACTTACACCAATTGGAAAATCGTTGGTCAGTTCAACATCGGACAGTTCGTATTTTCCGCCATTTTCGCTGACACCCGTACATTTTTCATCCAGAGAAAATATGGAGAAATAGCAGTTTTCCTGCGGTGCAAGCACAGTGCTGCTGTCAACAATCACCCTGTAGGTGCTGTATCTGTCGATAATCTGTGTGTCCACACCGCTTTTTGCCATAAATTTAAGCATCTGTATATTGGCAAAGGTATGGTCCGGTCTGCCGCCTGTAACACCGCAGAATACAGCGTGGGTAAAGCCCTCTTTTACAATCTGTCTTGCAATATAGTAGCTGTCGGTATCGTCCTTTTCGCAGGGCAGAGTGATAACCTTTGCCGCCGTGTTATGAGGTGGCGGTGCAGAATCAAAATCTCCCACAATAACGTGAGGAACTATTCCCTGCTGCTGTGCATTTACATAGCCTCTGTCGGCACAGACGATAAAATCATCTTCGGCAATTAAAGCCTTTAAATCAAATTCAACAGGCATACTGCCTATTACAATACATCTTTTCATCATTTGATTTCCCAGTCTTTTACGTTTTTCTGTCTGTCGTACATTGCCGCATAGCTGTCATAACGGGACTGTGATATATCCCCATCCTCCACAGCCTGCTTTATGCGGCAGCCAATTTCTGAAGTGTGGCTGCAGTCTGCAAAACGGCATTCATCCAGATACTGTCCGAACTCCACAAAAGCGTGCGGCAGGTCATATTTGGAAATAAAGTTATCCCTATCCAGTTCGATAGAGGAAAAACCCGGAGTATCGGCAACCATACAGTCGCCCATATCAAAAATTTCCACCCGGCGTGTGGTGTGCTTGCCACGGCCAAGCTTCTGGCTTATTGCGTTTGTCTCCAGCTGAAGGTCTGGGAAAAGACGGTTAAGCAGTGTGCTTTTGCCCACACCGGAATTGCCTGCAAAGGCACAGATTTTGCCCTTCATGGTTTCTTTAAGGGCTTCAAGCTGGTCGGTGTGTCCGTCGCCTGTGACAAACACTTTATATCCCGCTTTGGTATATATCTCCTTTATCTCCTCGCAGTGGGCAAGGTCTGCCTTTGTTATGGCAATTGCCACCTCGGCATTTTTGTGCTGTGCTATTGCACACATTTTATCTATAACAAAATAGTTGGGGCTTGGCTCGGTTGTTGCAATAACCATAATAAGCAGGTCCAGATTTGCAAACGGTGGTCGTATAAACTGGTTTTTTCTCTCGTGAATTTTTGTAATTACATTTGTGCCCTGCTCATACTCGGTTTCCACAACATCTCCTGCAAGCGGAGAAAGGGCAAGCTTTCTGAACTTGCCCTTTGCCTTGCATTCTATTACTGTTCCGTCAGCAGTTTTAATGTAGTAAAAACCGCCAATACTTTTTAAAACAATATTATTTTTCATAAAAACTACTCTTTATTTATCAAAGCTTAATCGTCGTCCTCTTCTTCGCCTTCGCCTACACTTACGTGAATTTCCAGCGGAGTGCCTATAGGCAGCTGTGCACCTGCTCCATGGTTCTGCCATATAACAGTTCCTGCAGGTTCGGAATGCTGAACATTTACTACGTTGAGCTTGAGTCTGGATTTAACAACAGCCTTGCGTGCTTCCACAATATCGGTACCGATAAGGTTTGGAACCTCACCATTCTTTATCTTTTCTGATGTAGATATATATACCGTTACCATATCCCCGCTGTTTACAAGGGTGCCTGCCTCCGGCTCTGTTCTGATTACAAGGCCTGCAGGCATATCGGTATTAACCTCTTTCTGAAAGTAAATATGTACCCCAAGCTTATCAAGAGTTTCTTCGGCAAGAGCTCGGGAAACCATCTTTACATCGGGCATTTCGCTTATCATTATCCCCTTGCTTACCTTAAGCTTAACTGTGCTGTGCTGTTTTACCGAACGTGGTGCCTTTGGCTTTTGCGAAATCACAACATCCTTTTCGTATTCATCACTATAGGTATATTCAATTTCGTATCTGAACTGTTCATCTGCAGTTGCCTGTGCCTCGGTTTGTCCCACAAAGTTTGGCAAAATCACATCCGGCTGGTTTGTAAGCAGAGGATTATTGCTTTTTTCCAGTATATTGTAAATCATAGCTACAGAAGCAATTACTGATATAACAGCCATTACTGCTGCAATTGGCAGAATTCTGATTTTTATCTTTTTCACTTAACATTACCTTTAAGTCCGCTGACAATTCTGCCAGCGGACCTTATATTGTTTTATCAGTCTGTTTTTTCTTCTGAATCTTCAGATTTGGATTCATCAGAATCCGAATCATCTGAATCATCCGAGCCTGAATCTCCTGAACCGGAATCAGGTGTTGGTTCCGGTGACGGTGTTTCTTCCGGATGGGTTTCGTGTTCTTTGGAACCGCAAACAGGACACTTAGGATGTTCTTCGTGGTCTAAAGAACCGCAGTCAGGACAGGTTGGATGTTCTGTATGCTTTTTAGAGCCGCAAACTTCACATCTTGGGTGGTCGTCTGTCTCGTGCTCGTCAGAGCCGCAGTATTCACATTCCGGCGGGCCTTCGCTGATAATAAGGGTAATTGATGTACCGATAGCAGCCTCCTTGCCGCCTTCAGGGGACTGACCTATTATTGTGCCCTCCGGCTCGTGGCTTTCCTTATATGTCAGTGCACCTACACGCATACCTGCTGCTGTAATAGCTTTTTTGGCTGTTTCAATATCTTCGGAACCTACAACGTTAGGCACTGTATTTGTTCTGAGTTCCTGGTCGATAGCTACATAGATTGTAACCAGACTTCCGCTTGTGATAATTGTACCTGCTTCAGGGTCAGTTCTGATGATGTTGCCGTTTGGCACAGATTTTGTATCTTCTGTTTCTACTGCTACGTCCACACCCAGTGCTGCAAGGATTTTCTGTGCTTCGCTTCTGGTGTAATTTTTAAGGTCAGGCATTTCACTGGTCATAACACCTTTACTTACCTTAAGCTTAACTGTACTGTTCTCCTTAACAGTTCTCGGAGCCTTAGGAGACTGTGAAAATACCGTATCCTTGTCGTATTCGTCATTATAGATATATTCAATTTCGTATTTGAATTTATAGTCCGATGACTTCACTTCACTTTCTGTCATACCGACAAAGTTTGGAAGTTCAACGTCAGGCTTGTTGGACAAAAGCGGGTTGCCGCTGAGCTTGAATATAAAGTAAATAGCTACAACCGCACTTATTGCAAAAGCTGTGGCAATACCTGCCAGCACAGGCAGAAGCAGTTTTTTGCCTTTTTTAACCTTTACTTTGCTTGTTTTATTCTTTGGCATTGCATTTACCATTACAGTTTTTGTTTCTGCAAGATTTTCAGCTTCATCTTCCAGAACATAGTTTCTGTTTTCCTTTATTTTCTGCAGATCCTTGCGCATATCAGCAGCAGACTGATATCGTTTGTCCGGATCTTTTTCGATTGCTTTCATAACAATCTGCTCCATACCCTTTGGCACGCCATCCACCAGTTCGCTTACAGGCTGTGCTGCATCGGACAGCTGCTGCAGAGCAACAGACACCGCTGTTTCGGAATGGAACGGCAGCTTGCCTGTGAGCATCTCGTACATCATAATACCAATGCTGTATATATCGGAGCGTTTATCTGTGCTTTGGCCACGCACCTGTTCAGGGCTGATGTAATGTACAGAACCGATTGCCTTGTCTGTAACTGTACGCTGATTTGCTGTTGCCAGACGTGCAATGCCAAAGTCCATTATTTTAAGCTGACCGTCACGGGTAAGCATAATATTCTGTGGTTTAAGGTCTCGGTGAACAACACCATTTTCGTGGGCATGACCCAGTGCGCCGAGAATAATATTTGCAAACACAAGGGTTTCTTCCCATGTAAGCTTGCCGCGGTTTTCGATAAACTCCTTGAGTGTAACACCGTTGATATATTCAACCACTAAGTATTTTTCGCTGTCTGTTATATTAAAATCGAGAACCTTGATGATGCATTCGTGGTTGAGCAGGCTGATTGCCTTGCTTTCATTTTTAAAACGGCGTACCAGTTCCTCGTTTTCAAAGAATTCTTCCTTTAAAAATTTGATTGCAACCTCTGCACCTGTTCGCTTGTCAACAGCTTTATATACATTAGACATACCGCCAACGCCTACAAGAGACAAAACTTCATAGCGATTGTCAATAATCTTTCCTATATAATTTTCCATTATCTTCTCCTTATATTGCCAATACTACTGCTGTTATATTGTCTGTTGCCTGATTTGCGAGGGCTTTGCTGATGAGTTTATCAGGCATTGCAAATATATTGTCTGTTGTTAAAATTTCCATAATTTCAGACGGAGAAACAAAATTTGTAAGTCCGTCCGTTGCACACAGCAAAATATCTCCAGGCAGAACATCCAGTTCTGCTACGTCTATTTTAACCTGTGTTTCAACCCCTACAGCCCTTGTTATAAGGTTTCGCTGAGGGTGGTTGTGTGCCTGCTCCGGTGTAAGCTTGTGCTGGTCCACAAGTTCCTGCACCACCGAGTGGTCTTTTGTTATAAGGGCAAGCTTTCCGTCACGGACAATGTAAACGCGGGAATCACCGGCGTGATACACTGTGCACTGGCTGCCGTCTATAACAACACCTGCCAGGGTTGTGCCCATACCTCTGTATTCCGTCTTTTTGTTGCCCATATTGTATATGGCTGTATTTGCGTCCTCTATGGCCCCCAGCACCGTTTTTTCGTGATTAAAGATGCTGCTTTCGTTGTGTACATAAAGGGCATCCTCGATGTATTTTGCAAGGGTGCTGCTGGCAACTTCGCCGCCGTTTACACCGCCCATACCATCGCACACAAATCCAAAGCTGACCCCGTTAAGCAGTCTGCCAGCCACATATTTGTCCTGATTTTCACTTCTTCGGTTACCTATATCGGTTGTACCTGCAATTTTCATTTAATCACCTGTGTTCATTTCTTAACTGTCCGCAGGCAGCAGAGATATCCTGCCCAAGGCGTCGTCTGATTGTTGCATTTACATTTAACTGAGCAAGCTTGCTCTGAAATTCTTTTATAATTCTGGCATCACTCTGCGAGAACGGAGACCCGTCCACAGGATTTACCGGAATGAGATTTACGTGATTTATAAAACCCGACAGCAGTTTTGAAAGACGCACCGCATCTTCCTGTGTGTCGTTTTCGCCTTTAATCATGGCATATTCAAAGCTTATTCTACGGCCTGTGATTTTTGTATAATCTCGGCAGGCTTTCATAAGCTGTTCCAACGGATATGCATTGGTAACAGGCATTGTGCGTTTGCGGGCTTCGTTTGTGGTTGCGTGCAGCGATATGGAAAGTGTGATGCCCAGTTTAAGCTGTGCAAGCTCGTAGATTTTTGGCACAATACCGCAGGTGGAAAGGCTTATATTTCTCTGACTGATATTTTTGCCATCCTTGCTGGTTATAATCTCAATAAATCTGATTACATTGTCAAAATTGTCCAGCGGCTCACCTATGCCCATAAGCACAATATTGCTTATTCTGTCCCCTGTGTCCTCCTCGGTTGCATAAAGCTGGGAGAGGATTTCGCTGGTTGCAAGGTCTCGCACCTTGCCGCCCTGTGTAGAAGCACAGAACTTGCAGCCCATACGGCAGCCCACCTGGCTGGATACACAGATAGTGTTGCCGTGTTCGTAGCGCATAAGTACACTTTCGATACAGTTGCCGTCCGGCAGGCGGTAAAGATACTTGATTGTCCCGTCCTTTGAAACCTGCTTCTGTGCTATCTCAAGATTTACGATATCACATTCATTTGCCAGCTGTTCTCTTGCCTGCTTGGAGATGTTTGTCATCTCATCAAAGCTGTGTACGTTTTTCTGGTGCAGCCATATATATATCTGCTTTGCATTAAAGCTTTTAAGACCAAGGTCTTTCACATACTCTGTAAGCTGTGAAAGGCTGAGGCTTTTTATATCTACTCTTTCCATCTTACCACATTTTCTTCAGCACTGCTACAAAAAAGCCATCGAAACCTGTCAAATGTGATAAAAATGTAACCTTTTCATCACTGTTCAACACATTTTCCACAGGACAATGCTGTTTTTTAAGTTCAAAATTTGGGTTTTCCTTTAAAAATCTATCCACAATCTGCTCGTTTTCCTGCTTGTTGATGGTGCAGGTGGAATATACGATTGTGCCGTTTTCCTTAAGATACTTTGATGCTGTGGACAGAATTTTGTACTGCAGGTTTGCAAGCTGTTCCACTTTGGCCATCGGCTTATATCTTAAATCCGGCTTTTTAGGGATAATGCCTATGCCCGAACAAGGCACATCGCAGATTATTACATCGTATTTTTTAAGTTTTTCGTTATATACCTCGCCGCTGTTCTGCAGTGTGGATATATTGCAAAGGCCAAGGCGTTCTGCCCCGTCCTCAATAAGTTTAAGCCTTGGAGGATTAGGATCGCAGCTGGTTACAGAACCCGTATTGTCCAGTGCTATGGCAGCAGCAAAGCTTTTACCGCCCGGAGCTGCACACAAATCCAGCACGTCCTGCCCTTTTTGGATATCTGCCGCAGAAACTGCATACTGGCTTGTGATACCCTGAACATAGAAGTATCCTTCTTTGAAACCGGGTATTTCCTTTACGCTGCCGCGATGGATAACTTCCAGTGCACCGCTGACAGGCATATCGTTATATGTAATACCATTCTGTGAAAGAAGCTTTCTGTACTCCTCCACGCTGATTTTTGTCGTATTGATTTTTACGGTGAATTTGGGGGTTATAAACATACCTTTAAGTATATCCTCTGTATGTTCGCCGTAATCCTTTTTTATTATCTTTACAATATCTGTATTTACAGAATATTTTACCGAAAGGGCTGTGATTTCGTCCTTGAAAATTTCCTTTTCAATATCAAAATCCCTGCACTTTCTTAAAACAGCATTAACCAAGCCCTTGGCACTTGTCTTTTTAAAGACAGGACACAAGCCAACAGCCTGGTTTATTGCCGCATAGTGCGGCACCGCTTCCATATATAAAATCTGATAAAGGCCGCTCTGCATTATAGCCACAACCTCTTTGTCCAGCTTTGACAAAGGTCTGGACAGATGCTTCTGCAGAATGTAATCAAGCGTCAACCTGCGTTCAACAGTGCCGTAAAACACCTTTGACAGAAAGGCCTTATCCTGTGCTGACATGCTGTGGCTGTCTATTGCCGAGGTGAGAACAAGGTTTGAAAAACCCGATTTCTCCACCTTTAAAAGACAGTCCACCACCAGTTTTCTTGCCAAATCCATAGTTTAGTCCCTGCTTCTGCCGCCAAAACGTAAAACCAGTCGCAGCAGGTTTGCCACAGACACTGCCAGTGCTGCAACATAGGTCATAGCTGCTGCGCTAAGTACCTTTTTAACAGCTTTCATCTCGTCGTCTGCCATTGTGCCGCCCATTTCCAGAGCATTTACCGCACGGCGGCTTGCGTTGAATTCCACAGGCAATGTAACCAGCTGGAATACTGCAACTGTTGCAAAAAGCAGCAGTCCAAGGTTAACCAGCGGCTGCATGCCCATAAAAAAGCCGATGAGCACAATTGGAATGGAAAGTGTTGAACCGATATTGGTAACAGGTATAATTGCAGTTCTGAGCTTTATCGGAGCATAATGTGTTGCATACTGAACAGCGTGGCCTGCCTCGTGTGCAGCAACACCAACTGCCGCAACACTGTTGGAACCGAAAACGCTGTCAGAAAGGCGGATTACATTTGCCTTTGGGTCATAGTGGTCTGTAAGATTGCCGCTTACACGTTCCACCGCAACATTGTAAAGGCCGTTTGCAGAGAGAATTCTGCGTGCAGCCTCGTATCCTGTCATACCGCTGTAAGTTCTTACCTGATTATATTTTCTGAATGTAGTTGTGACCCTGTTCTGTGCCCACATAGAAAATATGACTGCCGGAACCACAAGAATCAGATAGTATATATCAATACCATAACCGTACATCAAATCACCTCAAAATTATAATTAAAGCATATCGCCTTTGTTAAATCTTCTGCCAAGACTCCATGCTGTGCCGTCCATAGCCTTTGAGCCCTCGGGCTGAACGGTAACAAGCTGCAGTGCACCCTTGCCACAGGCCACAACAAGTGGCTTTGTGGAAAGAATTTCTCCTGCTTTGCCGCTCATATCCACCTTTTTGGTTTTAATAACCTTTACCTTTTTATCACCAAACATAAAATGTGCACTTGGCCATGGATTCTGGCCTCTTACCTTATTATGGATAGTTTCGGCAGTATTATCAAAGCTGAACAGTGCCATCTCCTTTGTAAGAGGAGGTGCAAGGGTTGCTTTTGTGTGGTCCTGCGGTGTGCGTTTTGCCGTGCCGTTAACCACTTCTTCACACACTCTGGAGAGGAATGCTTTGCCTTTTTCTTCCACGTCGAGAAAAAGCTCTTCCTGAGTTTCATCTTCGCCGATTTCTATTGGCAGAACATCGATGATATCGCCTGTGTCAAGACCCTCGTCAATGTGCATAACTGTAACACCTGTCTGTTTGTCGCCATTGATAAGTGCCCACTGGATTGGTGCTGCACCACGGTACTGCGGCAGCAGTGAAACGTGGAGATTAAGACAGCCAAACTGTGGCACATCTATTACAGCTTTTGGCAGTATTCTGCCATATGCCACCACAACAATAAGGTCAGGTGCAAGCTGACTGATAAGTTCTGTTGCTTCGCCCTTAAGTGTTTTTGGCTGATATACAGGGATATTCTGTTCCACAGCGTATACCTTTACAGGCGGCGGTGTCATAATCTGTTTTCTGCCCACAGGCTTATCTTCTCTTGTAAATGCACCAATAACATTCCAGCCGTCATTCACAAGCTGTTCAAGGCAGCCCTTTGCAATTTCAGGGGTGCCCATAAATAAAACTTTTACGTCCTTTTTATTCATAGTCCTCGTCCAGATTAAGTGCTTTGATTTCTTCTTTTGTAAGGTCTTCGTAGAATTTTGTTGCGTGATCCATAATTGTGATGCCGTCAAGGTGGTCGCATTCGTGACAGATTGCACGTGCAAGGATATCCTCCGCTTCGATAACAAACATATTGCCGTCACGGTCCTGTGCCTTTGCTACAACATACTGCGGACGTGTGATTGCACCATTTCTGCCAGGGAAGGAAAGACAGCCTTCAAAAATTGTAACTTCGCCCTGTTTTTCAACAATTTCAGGGTTTACAAGTTCGATAATTTCGTCAACTTCGTTGCCGTCCTCGTCAATATACTGGTCAAGCACAACCACAACACGGCGAAGAATGCCAACCTGCGGACCTGCAAGGCCAAGGCCGTGTGCCTCCATCATTGTTTCGCCCATATCATCCAGCAAAGTAGCAAGTTTTTCATTGAATTCTGTTACAGGACGGCAAACTTTTTTAAGGATTGGGTCGCCGTCTTTTACAATAGTTCTGATAGCCATAATATTTCTCCTGTATGTCAATTGTAATTTTTATTCCTGAATTGGGTTCATATTTACATATATACCCGATTTATTTTCCGGGTTTTTAAGATATTCGTCTATGCAAAGCCTTAAAAAATCCCTGAATTTTCTTGTATTTTTACATTTTAATGTAAGGCGGTAGCGGTATATGCCGCTGACCATTGAAACCGAAAACGGTGCAGGGCCAAGCACTACGAGTGGCTGATTTTCCAGTTTTTCCGACTGCTGTCGTATAACTGCCAGAAATCTTGCCGCATCCCTTGCTGCCGCAATCTCCTTTTCATTGGTAAAGGCCACCTGACACATCGTGCAGAATGGCGGATATATATTCAGCTTGCGGAATGCAATTTCCCTGTTGTAAAAGCTTTCATAATCTCCCTTGCGTGCAAGATTTATAATGGGGTTTTCGCTGTCGTAGGTCTGCACAAGGGCAACGGCATCCTTCTGCCATCTGCCTGCACGGCCTATAACCTGTGTCAGCAGGCTGAATGCGGTTTCTCCCGAATTGTAGGAGGTCTGGTTTAGTGCACCGTCAATGCCAAGCACACATACCATATTTACATCCCTGAAATCCAGCCCCTTTGCCACCATCTGCGTACCCACAAGTATATCGTACTTTTTGGCCGCAAAATCCGCCAGCATTTCGCTGTGAGAGTCGCTTTTTGAGGTTGTGTCGGCATCCATTCGCAGTATCCTTGCCTGCGGTATACAGCTTTGGATATATTCCTCCACCTTTTGTGTGCCGTAACCCACATACTGTATCTCGCCGCCGCAGTTGGGACATTTTTCAATTACGGGATAGCTTCTTGAACAATAGTGGCAGCTTAATTTGCCTGCATTTTTATGTTTTACAAGGTTTACGCTGCAGTCATCACACTGCAAGGTTTCCCTGCAATCCTTACACACCCCTACAGTGGAATATCCCCTGCGGTTTATAAGGATAATGCTCTGTTTTTCATCCTTTATATTGTCAGAAAGATATTTTATAACTGCATCGGACAACACGCCCGTGTCGCCAATCATTGCCTGCATACGCATATCTATGACCTCTACCTGCGGCATAGGCATATCGTTGTAACGTTTATCCATCTTATGCAGATGGTAAAATCCGTTTTTTGCCAGATAATAGCTTTCTATGCTTGGTGTGGCTGATGCCAGCACCAGCTTTGCCCCTTTTTCCTTTGCTATAAAGGATGCCACACGTATTGCGGAATACCGCGGACTGTTTTCCGATTTAAAGGTTTTTTCGTGTTCCTCGTCAATGATTATAAGCCCGATATTGTCGCATGGTGCAAACACTGCACTGCGTGTGCCTACAATCACCTTCGCCTTGCCCTCTACAATCTTCTGATGCTGATAAAGCCGCTGTCTGCTGGTAAGCTTTGAATGCAGCACACTGATAACATTGCCAAAATGCTGCGACAGCAGATTTATCATCTGCGGTGTCAGGGAAATTTCGGGTACCAGCAGCATTGCTGTTCTGCCCTCTGCCAGCGTACGCTGTATCAGCTTTATAAATACCGCTGTCTTGCCGCTGGAGGTAACACCGTGTATAAGGTGGGGCTTTATATCCTTACATTCAGTAATTTCATCATAAACCTTCTGCTGCTGTGCGGAAAGTTTTATCTCTTTTTTTTCAGCAGTGTGGACGGCAGGTTCAAATTCCCTGAATTTTTCCGTAACTGCAAGCAGATTTTTTTCTGCAAGCTTATCCACCACCGCTTTGGTTACATTACAATCATCGCATATTTGTTTGATTGTTTTGTGTGAAGAAACAAGGTAATCATATACAGTTTTCTGTTTTTCTGTCAGTTTTGGCAATTGGTCGCAGATAATGGCTGTATACAGCTTTTCTGTAGGCAGACGATGCTTTTCCTCCAGATGTCCGCCCACAATTTTATACTGACTGCCGTATGGGATAACCGCCTTTGCAGCTTCGTAATACGTGCAGAAACAGGTTTCTTTTATATGCTCCACCATTTTAAGTGCAAATGGTGTCACCGACCACTGCTCGGTTTTTACATCTGCAATTGCCTTGAGTTTCGCTGTATCTTCACGTTCCGAAAGGCTCAGCACAACACCCTGACGCAGAGCACTGCTGCGGCCGAACGGCACCAGCACCACCGAGCCAACCTGTATGTTATTGGCAAACTGCTGCGGAACTGTATATGAAAATTCCTTATCAAAATTCAAGGTAGCTTTATCCACTGCTACGCCTGCTGTCAACATAAAGCTACCTCCTTTTGTTTTTAGTCTCTGTTGTCAAAAATATCTATGATAGACTGTGCACACTGTTCCACACTGTTGTTTTCCACAATGTAGTCATAGCTGGACTGGAAACCAAGTTCCTCCTTTGCCTTGAACAGACGCTGTTTGATTTTTGTTTCGTCTTCTGTGCCTCTGTTTTTAAGGCGGCGTTCCAGTTCTTCAAGAGACGGAGGTGCAAGGAAGATTGTAAGGCTGTCAGGATATACCTTTTTAACATTCTGTGCACCCTCAACCTCGATAACAAGCACCACAACCTTGCCAGCCTTTACCTTGTCCTCTATCTGCTGTTTAAGTGTGCCGTAGTAGTTATCGCAGTAGCAGGTGTATTCCAGAAATTCGCCTGCGGAAAGTCTGGAAACAAATTCCTCTGTGGAAAGGAATATGTAGTCTACGCCGTCCTTTTCTATAGGTCTGCGCTGACGTGTTGTTGCGGAAACGGAAAGGACAAATCTTTCATCCATGGAAAGAATCTTTTTAACCACGGTGTCCTTGCCGCAGCCTGATGGGCCGGAAATTACAACTATATTTTTATCAATACTACTCATCTTCAGTCTCCATAAATTTTATAAGATTGTCGTTTGACTGGCCGAAAACTCTTTCTGCCGAAAAGGCACAGAGGATAATCTGTTCGCAGTCGGTTATAATTACGGTTTTTGTTTTTCTGCCAAAGGTTGCGTCGATAAGTGTATTTTCGCTTTTTGCCTTTGTAATCATTCTTTTTACAGGTGCAGATTCTGGACTTAATGCGGCTACAATTCTGTCGGCATTTATCATGCTGCCAAAGCCTATGTTCAACATACCCATAGCTGTAACCTCTTATTCCATATTCTGAATCTGTTCTCTGATTTTTTCAATTTCAGATTTTATATCCACAACCCTGCGTGTAATCTCAAGGTCGTTGGATTTTGAGCCTATTGTATTTGCCTCACGGTTAAGTTCCTGTGTAAGAAAGTCCAGCTTTCTGCCCTGACGCGGTGCACCGCGCAGGATATCTCTGTACTGGGCAATATGGCTGTGAAGTCGCACAGTTTCTTCGTCCACAGCAACCTTGTCTGCAAAAATTGCTGCCTCTGTAAGAATACGCTGGCTGTCAATCTGTGTATCCTGCAGTATTGTCTGCAGTTTCTGATAAAGACGTTCCTGATATTTCTGTGTACGCAGCGGAGCAATTGTCTCGATTTCCTTTACAATGCTTTCCACCGTATCAAGACGGCCCATTACGTCGTTGTAAAGCTTTTCGCCCTCTGCGGTTTTCATCTTCATAAATTCGTCCAGTGCCATAGCAACAACACTGCTTACATCCTTTGCCAGCTGCTGGGCATCTTCCTCGCTTTTGTTCTGTGTAAGAACGCCGTCGTAACGTGCAATAGCCATAACATCCTCGGGATTGTCAAGACCAAGTTCTTCGCTGATTTTGCACAGTGCGTCGTAGTAGCTTTTTGCCAGTGCCAGGTCTGCCTCTACAACAGTGTCAGACTGTTCCACCGACTTGATTGCAAGGTTCATCTCCACCTTGCCACGGCTTACTGTTTCGTTAATCTGTTTTTTGATTTTGTCTTCAAGGAAAGCAAAAAAACGTGACATTCTGCTGGAATATTCAAAATATCTGTGGTTGACAGATTTGATTTCAACAGTGATATCCTTGCCGTTAAGCACTGCATTTCCCTTGCCGTAACCGGTCATACTGTATACCATTTTTACACCTCCGAAAGACAGTAGTTTTTAAGCTTTTCTTATATCTTCTTTATCTACTATCTTAATAGTTAATTATACACAAAACAGCCGTATCTTGTCAATTTTTAGAGGGTTTTAAGCCAATAAAAACAGCCACTTTGCCTGCGTTTGTTCCAGTGTACCCTGACAGCAGCAAAATCTCTGTATTGTAAAAACAAAAAACGCCTGAAGGCATATTCCATCAGGCGTATTATGCTATATCGAAGATCTCTTTGTGCTTACATCAAGGGCAAAGTAATGCACAATTGTACCCTGTTCAAACTGTGCAACCACCTTGTACACATATATTCCCTTTTCATTAGGGGTATTGTTTGAATACCGTTTTTCCTCAAACTCCTCTGAGGACACAACTCTGCCGTTTATAAGAACACCTTTGCTTTCATACAAAGTAATCTGTTTGTGCGGAACGGAAAATTCCACAATAATTGGTGTGTCCAGCAAAGCATCATAAGCAATAAGAGGAACATCGAAGCTGGAAACATAGGGAGACATTACACTTTTTGTTCTGTAGTTCCATTCGTACCCTGCTCTTGGTACGCTTGGTATAGGACTGTAGCCAGTTGTAACACTTATGGCAGGCAGCGATACATCCGGATTGCGTGAATCGATTGTGTCCTTTATGAACACCGAAAGGTACCCTGAAAGTATAAGCAGAACAAAAGCAACAGCATATCTGCGTATTTTTCTGTTATGCATTCGGTTCATCAGCTGCTTCTCCTTCCGTTGTCAATGTCATTTTATCTCTGTCTGCAATAATCTTTTTCGCCGCAAGGCGCTTGTCCATATTTTCACTGAGCAGACTATAGAAAACAGCAAAGGTAGGCACACCGATAATCATACCCACAAATCCAAGCATTCCACCACCTATTGTAATGGACACAAGTACCCAGATTGGTGCAAGACCTGTGGAATCCCCAAGAATTTTTGGCCCGAGAATATTTCCGTCAAACTGCTGGAGTGCAAGCACAAATATAACAAAAATAAGTGCATCAAAAGGACTTACCATAAGCAGAATAAGTGTTGACGGGATAGCTCCGATAAATGGTCCGAAGAACGGAATCATATTTGTAACACCCACAATTATGGCAATAAGGATTGCATAAGGTGAATAGATAAAAATCATACCCACAAAGCAGATAATTCCGATGATAAGACTGTCCAGCATCTTGCCGTTTATAAACTTGGAGAACATCTCATTGGTGATCTGTCCTATCTCGATTACTCTGTCTGCCTTCTTCTCTTTCAGGAACGAATAAAGTATCTTTTTAATCTGGAAAATAAGTCTCTCTTTGCTTGCGAGCATATATATGGACGCAATTACAGACATAAACAGATCTATGGCAAAGTTACCTATAGACACAGAAAAATTGAACAGCTGCGGAACCTGCGACAGTAAAAATGTGCTGAGATTTTTGAGTGCATTGTTCATTGTCTCGGTTACAGAAGCAATAAACACAGGATCCCAGTTGTATTCTGTTGTAAGTTTGTTCAGAATATCTGTTATTCCCTGAATGTATTTGGGAATATTATTGCCTACACTCTTTATGCTTTCTCCCACCTGTGGAGCTGCCGCAACAACAAGAGCTGTGATAAGCAATGTCGCTATTATATATGTGCAGAGTATGGAGACTGCTCTTTTTCCTTTCAGTTTACTGAAGAAAGTTCTTTCAAACCAATCCACAGGAGTATGCAGCAGAAACGCCAGAACAAATGCAACAACAAAAGGAGATATAATGTTATACCCCTTTGACAGCACAGCTCTTACCACAGTAAAGTTGGATATAGCAAGATACAGCAACACCGCTGTACACACTGTTATAATATTGCTTATTGTGGATTTTGTAAAATAGTTTTTCACATTATTCTGCATATTTTTCTCCTGCACACTATAATCTAATTATATATATACCATATCCGCTAAAAAAAATCCACACCATTCATATCAAATTCAGCTTTTTTACACCAAATGTTCACCGTATATACCATTCAATTGCGTGCAATAACATATTTACAACACAACCAATTTATATTATTATATAAGTTAATTAACTTTTTTAATAAAGAATATTTTTACCATTATTCCGATACACAAGGAGTTATATGTCAACCTTAATCATACTTATTATTCTGCTTTGCCTGTCTGCTTTTTTCTCCGCAACCGAGACGGCACTTACCGGTGCAAACAGAATAAGGCTTAAAAATCAGGCTGAGGGCGGCGATAAAAAAGCTGCACTTGCCCTCAGACTTATCGGCAACTACGACAGTGCACTTTCCACACTGCTTATTGCCAACAATATTGTAAATATTCTTGCATCCTCTCTCACAACTGTATTCTTTATCAATCTGCTGGGTGCCAGTGCTGTGGGTGTTGCAACTGCAGTTACTACCGTTGCTGTTATCATTTTTGGTGAGGTACTTCCAAAAAGCTTTGCCAATGAAAATGCTGAAAGCATGATAAAAACCGCATCTCCTGTGCTGAGTTTTCTTTCCAGGCTTTTTTCACCTTTTGTGGCTATACTCAACTTTATCAAATCCCTGCTGAAGAAAAAGGTTTCCAGCGAAGAAGAATTTGTACCATCATTCTCTGAAGAAGAACTTATCTCTATTATTGACGAAATCGAAGACGAGGGTGTTCTGGAGGAAACAC
The DNA here is from genome assembly GCA_017435045.1 of Oscillospiraceae bacterium. GTDB lineage: Bacteria > Bacillota > Clostridia > Oscillospirales > Ruminococcaceae > RGIG3102. The sequence goes on along the minus strand of JAFSFT010000030.1, from coordinate 28,800 downwards.
AGGCAGAGCTTGTACAGAGTGCCATTGAATTCAAGGAAATTTTTGCAGGCGAAATTCTCACACCGCGTGTTGACATAACCGCTGTGGAAAAAGGCGATGATATCGAAAGAGTAAAAGAATTGTTCTTACGCCACAATTTCAGCCGTATGCCGGTATTTGAGGATTCTATCGACAACATCTGTGGATTTATCAGCCAGAAGGATTTGTTCTCGCAGATATTGAAAAGCAATGAATTTCATTGGAATGACCTTATAAAGCCATGCCTCTATGTTCCCCCTAAAAAGAAAATCATCGATATTATGCAGATTCTGCAGAAAGAAAAGATGCATATGGCAGTTGTTACCGATGAATATGGCGGTACTCTTGGCATTCTGACACTGGAAGATATTCTTGAGGAGCTGGTCGGCGAAATATGGGACGAGCATGACGAAATTACACAGTTTATAAAACCGCTGGACAACGGCAGCTTTGAGGTGCTGGGTGAACTGGAGGTTACCGAGCTGTACGAGGCAATCCTTGAATCCCACACCGCACCTGTAAAGGACTATATCGCCCTTTCTGCTTATCTGCTGGAAAAATTCAGCAGAATTCCGGAAAAAGGCGAAAGTGTCTGCGACGCATATTTCCGCTATACAATCCTTGAGATGAGCGAACACAGAATTATCAAGGTAAAGGTTACACCTCTCACCGAAGAAGATTTTGAAATATAATACACAACACACTATTTATCAACAAAAGGAGTTATCAATTATGAAACTTGGCGTTATGGCAGGTACACCTGTAGACACTCAGATGGGTGTTGATTATGTTTTATCCAAAGGATATGAGGCTGTCAGCTTTGCCTGCAGCAAAAGTGCTCCCGAACAGAACGAAATGCAGATTCTTCACAAGGAGGAACTGCTGCAGATTGCTATAAACGGATGTCTTGATATGGTAAAGCACGGTGCTGAAGGCATATATGTATACTGCAACTCTCTTTCCGGTGCCATTGATATGGACAGATTGAAGAAAGAAGTTCCCGTATGCGTTGTAACTCCGCTGGATATCTACAAGATGTGTGCTGTTGACTACAAGCGTCTTTCTGTAATTGCAGCAAATGGTCAGAGCCTTGCCGCAATCGAAAAGACAATATTGGGTGCAAATCCTGAATGTACAGTTTTTGGTGCAGGACTTCTGCCTTTGGTTGTGGAAATTGAAGCTTCAACTCCACCGCAGGAAATATACGACAGATTCCAGCTCAAAAAACTGACCGACAGCTTTGTGGCTATCGGCTGTGATGCACTGATACTTGGATGTACTCATTTTCCTTACGTTGAAAAAGAAATCACAGACGGCATTGCCGTGCCTGTTATCAATCCAAGTGACCTGATGCTTGAATATCTTGAAAAAAACAAATAATTCTTACCAAAACCGCTTTGAAACCAGTTTTCAAGGCGGTTTATTATTATTATTTTTTACTTTAAGCAACATTCTGATAAAATTATAACCTAATTTATTCTATTTGCCGTAGAAATTTTTGTAAAAATAAGTTATACTGATATTAGCATAACTTTTATTATTAAACCCAGCGTATTTCAAAAATCACAAAGGGGTAAATCATATGACATTTTCACAGCTGAATTATGTTCTGGAAGTTTCCCGCTGCGGTTCCATAAACAAGGCAGCATCAAAGCTTTTTGTCTCCCAATCCAGTCTTTCCAACTCTATTCAGGAGCTGGAAAAGGAGCTTGACATCACTATATTCATACGCAGCACCAAGGGTATTGAACTGACCCCTGAAGGCAGTGAGTTTTTAAGCTATATCCGCCCCCTTATCGAACAGGAAAAGCAGATAAAATCTTTGTATGCAAACAAGAACTCCAAACCTTGTCTGCGTCTGAGTGTCTCTACCCAGCGCTATCCTTTTGCAGTAAAAGCCTTTACCGACCTGCTCAACGCTTCAAACCATCCTAAATTTGAAGTGCGTATCAAGGAAACAGGCATATACCAGATTATCGAGGACGTGTACAATAACGACAGCTCTATAGGTGTTATCTTTATTTCCCGTGAAAGCGAAAAGTTTATCCACAAAAATCTTGCAACAAAAAACATAACCTTTACGCCTATCAAAAAAATAAATCCAAGGGTTTATCTCAGCAATGAGCACCCTCTTGCAGGCAAGGAGAAAATCCACTTTAATCAGCTTATTGACTATCCTTATGCTGTATTCGACCACGGCCAGGGCAAAAACCTTTACTACACTGAAGAAATCAATCTTGCAGGATTTAAAATTCCTGAAAAACTTATATTTGTTCACGACAGAGCAAGTATGTATAATATCGTACGCCATACAAATGCTTTTTCTATTGGCAGCGGTATCCTCAATGAAGGCTATTTTGAAGATGGTATAATATCTGTACCTGTGGAATGCAATTCTGATGATGTTATGCAGCTTGGCTGGATAAAGCTGAACAACCGCAAACTGTCCGAAGAAGAAATTCAGTACATAAAATACCTCGAGGAAAGCCTTGCTGACGAAATATAATTTTTTATCATACAAAACTGCCTGCAGACAAATGTTGCCTGCAGGCAATTTAAATTGACATCAATCTTTTACTGTGATATAATTTCTCCATAACGCAAACAGGAAGTTTGTACTGATTTTAATAATAATAAATTAGTGTGCTATGAAAGCTTTTAACGGATACATTTTATCCGTCAGTTTTTGTGGCATTTTTTATTTTGGAGGCTTTATGAACAGCACAAAAAAACTTGTTATATCTGCACTTCTGCTGGCATTGGCACTGGTGCTGCCCTTCATGACAGGCCAGATACCAGAAATCGGCAATATGCTACTGCCTATGCATCTGCCCGTGTTGCTGGCTGGCTTTACAGTAGGTGGCCCGTCTGCCATGGCAATTGGTGCTATTGCGCCGCTGCTGCGCAGTGCACTGTGGGGTATGCCTGTACTTTTTCCAAAAGCTATCGGTATGGCATTTGAGCTTGCCGCTTATGGACTGGTGTCGGGCGTTATTCACTCTAAAAGCAAAAAAGACGGCAGGGCAGTTTTAATCTCTCTTATCACTGCTATGCTGGCAGGCAGAGTTGTGTGGGGTGTTGTAAGTTTTGCTTTGTATGGTATAATGGGTAATACATTTACAATAGCTATATTTATGACCGAGGCTTTTGTAAATGCTGTTCCCGGTATTATTGTGCAACTGGTGCTTATTCCGCTGCTTGTTGCCGCCCTTAAAAGAGCAAATGTTATAAAATAGCAGGCATTACTGCCTGCGGAGGTTGTAATGAAGATAGTTATTATAGATGGTCAGGGCGGCAGCCTTGGCAAAACTCTGGTGGAGAAGATTAAAAGCCGCTGTAACTGTACGCTGTATGCCATAGGTACAAACAGCATTGCCACCGCCGCTATGCTTAAAGCAGGTGCAGATTTTGGTGCAACAGGAGAAAACCCCGTTGTGGTAAACTGTCGTGATGCCGATGTTATAATTGGCCCTGTGGGCATAATCGCCGCAGATTCACTTCTTGGTGAAATCACGCCAAAAATGGCAGCAGCAATCGCCTGCAGCAATGCCAAAAAGATTCTTGTTCCTGTAAGCAAGTGCAAAATACTCATTGCCGGTGCACCGGATTTATCTTTCGGGGAAGCTGTTGCTTCTGCTGTGGACACCCTCTGCAGCATAATTGAAAACAGATAATGCTTACATATAATAACAAACAAAAATATACCGTCACAAACACTCTATAATGTTTGTGACGGTATTTGCTTATATATATTTGACAGTACATTTGTATTGCTGTTTATACAAATTTATACTATTCCGTATTTTTCTTTTTCGCTGTTTATTATTCTTTTTACTATCACTATGCAGGCCGCTGTATTGATAAGACCGCATATACCGTCAGACAGTGACTGGGAAATAAATGTCATTTCCGGTGCCGCAAACAGCGGAATTACACATACCAGCACCACAAAGCTGATTTTTCTGAAAGCCGACATAAACAGTGCCGTGCCTGCACGGCCCATGGCAGTGAGACAGTCTGTGGCAGCATAGTGCATCGCCAGCGGAACAAGACCAAACGTATATGCCTTCATACCCCATTCTGCAAGAGCTGCAATCTCGGCATCCTGAGTAAATATCATTGCAATATGGTGCGGAACAATGCGGGAAACCACAAACATAACTGCACAGAACACAACCGCTGCCCCAGTAATAACGTTATAGGCTTTTATAACCCTCTTATAGTCCCTTGCACCGTAATTGTAGCTTACCACCGCACTTGTACCTGCTGTTATACCCCCCAGAGGATTAAGGATTGCAAGCACATAGCTCTGCACAATTGCCGATGCCGAAATAAGCTTGTCCCCCATTGCCTCTCCGCCGTATTTCTGCAGAACAATGTTAAGGATTATAACAATAACACTGTTGGTCGAGTACATAATAAATGCAGGAAATCCCAGTCTGCACACCTTTCTGACAATCTGCGAAGATATGCTGTACAGTTTGACTTTGATATGCACCTTTTTACCAAAAAGAAACAGCATTGTCCATGTGCAGGAACAGGCCTGTGCAATAACTGTTGCCAAAGCCGCACCTGCCACCTGCATATTCATCAGAAATACGAATACATAGTCCAGAAGTATATTTACCAGTGCACCGATTATAACCGAAAACATAGCAGTGCCTGCAAAGCCCTGACAGGTTATAAAATAGTTCATACCTATGGTCATAACCGCAAAGATTGAACCGATTATATATATCGTCAGATATTCATCTGCATATCCGAAAGTCTCGCTGCTGGCACCAAACCAGGTTATAAGCCTTCCCTTTGCAAGCATAAACACAACCGCAAGTATAACAGAAAGAACAATAAGCGACTGGAAACAGGTTGACAAGATGCGGGAGGCCTTTTCGTTGTCCTTTTCCCCCATCTTTATAGCCATATATACACTGCCGCCTATGCCGATAAGGTTGCCCCATGAGGCTATAAACTCTGCAATAGGTGCACACACACCTATGCCAGCAAGCGCAACATCTCCTATAACAGGGATATTGCCAATAAACATTCTGTCAATTGCTGTGTATAATACATTTACCAGCTGTGCCAGCATTGCCGGGACAGCCAGTCTGAGAACCAATGACAATATACTGTCTTTGCCCAAATCATTTGTTCTTTTCATTTTTATGTCTACCTTTTGCACTTTCAAACAAATATATTTACAATCATCAAAAATTTCTGTACTATAATATCACTTTATAGTATAATAAATTTATAAAATTTTCAATACAACAATTTTCTCTTATGGGAGGTTTTATCTATGAATCCTAACATCAAATGGTTTAAAGAAGCTAAATACGGTATGTTTATCCACTGGGGCCTTTATTCCCTGCTGGCTGGTGAATACAAAGGCGAACCATCCAGCGTTTATGCAGAATGGATACAGTCCCGATGCCGTATTCCAAACGCAGAATACGAACAGCTGTGCAAGGCATTCAACCCTGTATTCTTTGATGCTGATGAAATTGTAAGCTTTGCCAAAAGCTGCGGCATGAAATACCTTGTAATCACAACAAAACATCACGATGGCTTTGCAATGTATCACTCCAAAGCTGACAGCTACAACGTAGTTGATGCAACACCGTTCGGACGTGATATTGTTGGCGAACTCAGTGCTGCCTGTGCAAAGCACGGCCTTAAATTTGGTATCTATTATTCTCAGGACCTTGACTGGCACGAACAGCACGGCGGCGGTTACCTGTCCAACCATATTGAAACTGCAGGCACCACATGGGACAACACATGGGATTTCAGCGGTGAAAAAGACTTTTCTATATGCTTTGAAAAGAAAATTCTGCCACAGATCAAAGAAATCATGACAAACTATGGCGAAATAAGCGTTGCATGGTTTGATATGCCTATGACTCTCACTCAGGAGCAGAGCCAGAAAATTTACGATACTGTTAAAGAGCTGCAGCCAAACTGCCTTATCAACAGCCGTCTTGGCAACGGCCAGTATGACTATGTTTCCCTTGGCGACAACGAAATTCCGGAAACACTGGACATTCCTGACGACGTTGACTACAACTCTGTTGACGGTCTTAAGCCATCCCCTAATGGTCTTTATGAAACAGCCGCTACAATGAACAAAAGCTGGGGCTTCTCCTATCGTGACCAGAACTGGAAGAGTGCACAGCAGATTTATGATTATAAAAAGCATCTGGAAAGCCTTGGAATCAACTATCTGCTCAATGTAGGTCTTGATGCTCTTGGCAGAATTCCAATGCCAAGCTATCTCACACTTAAAGAAGTTGCAGAGATGGAAAAATCCGACAAATAAATCTGTCAAAGTCTTATCATATATAAAGCCATAAAGAACATATAAACCGCCGTTGTATTGCGAGAGCATATTCAAATCGCATCCATGCTTCGGCGGTTTTTATATTCTCACACAAATAAAGCACTCTTATTTTTTTAACAAATCAGTTTTTTCAATTTGCTTTTTTATCAAAAGCTGTCGAATAAAATTATTTTATAATTTTTTCATTTTTTCACAAATAAAGTATTGACAAACCATGTATGCGATGTTATAATAATTTTACTTTCACAGAGAGATATATCGCGGAGTGGAGCAGCATGGTAGCTCGTCGGGCTCATAACCCGAAGGTCGTTGGTTCAAATCCAGCCTCCGCAACCACCAAAAGCCTTGCATTTGCAAGGCTTTTTTGTTGTTTAGGTTTATTTTCAAAATATTTTTGCGTAATTTGCTTAACTTTTAATCCGGCACGGATTTCCGTTTTACAACACTTTTTACAACAGGCTTTATGGATTGTGTACTTAATTAAAAATTACTATCTGTCAGACAAATTGAAATTTAGCAAACTGTTATGTATGCTGTTATAACGTTAAAGCAGCTGTTACATTTGTTTGTAACAGCTGCTTTTTATGGCCTTTTATATTGTCATTTATATAAGGATATACAATTGTACCGGTACTGCTGCCGTTTATTCATGAACGCCTTCCTGATATCCTTCAAACTCCATTTCATACTCTGTCATAAACATATACTGAGTGTCCCCGTCATAATATCTTGAAAATTCTTCGTCAAGATCATACCAGGTGATATCAAGCCCTCGTATACCGTCTGTTGTATCAACACAGGTCCACGCGTGATCACCGCCCGGCACAGAACCGGAACAATACCAGCAGGAAATTCCCTCTCTGCGACAGAGGTCGTACAATGCCATAGCATATCCGCGGCACACAGTTTCACCTCTCACCAACGCATCATAAGGGTAATACAAACAATCAATATCATCGTAACCCACATAGTTGTATTCAGCCTTGGAAACAATGACAAATGTAAAGTAGCAGACCTTCTGATAGTTATTCAGTCCTGAAGGCATTTTTTCTATAATGCGGTCCTCAACAGCATTGTACAGATTTATTTCGCCGTGCATCATTTCCTTGTCGTCACAAGGGGTGTCCACCCATCCCCATGGCATAAAGAAAACAGGATAAACCGTTTCGTCTTCATCTACCCATGTAGTGCCGCACATATACGCTTTGCGATGGTCTTCTATAACCGCTACTTCTGCTGTAAAGAATGGTATAAACAGTTCCTCGTATCCTCCGTAATCATCCGGGTCAAGATGAAAATATTCCATATTTGACATTTTTTCATAGATGAAATCGTACCATTTCAATGCCTCGGCATCTCCCGCAAGGCTGTCACGGCCGGTAGGATGTTCAACCTCGTCCCAGTCCAGAATTTCAAAATCCACTTCCGGTATTGTGTTGAGCATTGCTATTGCATTTTTGATTGCAGGGTCAATAATTTCGGCAGCCTTGCGCGCTGTTTCGTCTTCAAAAACTTCGTTTTCATCAAAATCAGCCACAAACTTAATTTCTTTATGTTCACTGTCACTGCTGATATCTGTATTTTCACTGCTGCCCGGCAGGTTGCGGTCGACAACAGCTGTGTCTGTTATGCCTGTTGTATCGGAGTAACTGCTGTCAGATGATATATCATCGCCGCCGCAGGAACAGAGCGTCAGGCACATTGCCGCTGACAGCACAAATGCAATTATTCTTTTATACATATTCGCTCCTTTCTTCAGGCAGAACTGTTCTGTTTATGCCCAGGGGTTTGTACTTTCAGGTTTGCGGATATCGGCGAGGAGATACTGTTCCCACAGATACCATCTGCCGTCCTTTGCCTTGCGCAGCTGAACACTGCGCGGGCTGATTTACGTCTTCTGCAGCACTCTGTTCTGCAAGGGCATTACCACCGCATACACAAATTGTAAACGCCAGCACCGCAGTCAAAAGATAGGCAATAATTTTTTTACACATATTTTCTCCTTTCAGCTGACTCACCCCACCATTTCTGCAACATCCGCAGGCAGGAATTTTTTCAATTCCAGACATATATCACCGATTATACCAGTGAATTTTTCGGGATAATCATAGTTGCTGCGGAAATCAATAGTCCGTTCGTCATACATATAGAATGTAACTTTACCTGTCGGTGCATCAAGCAGTTCCAGTTCGCTCTCTTTGCCCATATCTGCATAAAGCAGACAATGTGTATCACGGCAGTATTGTCTTACAGGGCCAAAGGCGTCGTATTCCAGCTCGATTGTGCCCGCAACAGGGTCGGCACCGTTGGCTGCGATAAATTCGTATTCAAACTGTGAGCAGCCGTTTTCCAGTCTGGTGAGCTTGTAGTATATACTTTCGCCCTCCATACCGCCGCCATAGTAATAGCTTACAGCCTCCACTTCGCCCTCCATGGTATTTATGCTGCCAGGGCCATCTATAATATATTTATCTCTGTTTTTTCTCAGGAAGAATATAGTTGCCACCCCAATCAATGCTGCTGCAATCAGAACAACAGCTGCAATTTTCAAAATTTTTCCGATACTCACATCTTCACCGCCTTTTAAATGAGATTAGTTTTCATAGTTTATAAGGTTAAAATTATTATAAATAAGCAAAACTGTGTACACTGTAAAAAACAATGCACACAGTTTTTATATTATGCCTGACAAGGAACGCTGAGCCCTGCTTTTTCAAAGGATATTTTAATTTCGCGCTGCATAATTCTGCGTGCTGTGTATATATTTTCTTCTGCCACCTTTGCCAGTACCTGCAGTTCAATATGTGTTTCTGCCAATACGTCAACACCACGGTAGATCGGTGCTTCCTTAAAGATATCCGGATATTCGGACGGAAGTTCTGTCAAAGCCTCTTTAACTGCATTTTCTGCTTTTTCAAGAGAATCCTCATAACTTACAGGAATATTTACAACTGCAGCGGATGTAACTTCGGAAAGGTTGATAAGGGAAGAAATTTCGCTGTTGTTGATAATGCGGATGTTGCCGCCGTTGTCGATGATACTTACAGTGCGAAGCCCTATTGTCTTAACCTCGCCGCGGAAACCGTCAATTGTAATGATGTCGCCAACCTGGAATTCACCTTCAAAGATAATAAACAGACCTGTGATAACATCTTCGATAAGACTCTGTGCGCCAAAACCTACAACGATGCCAACAACACCAACCGAGACAAACATTGCTGTTGTGTCAACGCCGAGACAGCCAAGTGCCACCACGAGACCAACTATATAGATAACATATTTGAAGAGATTGCCCATAAGGTGGCGGATAGTTTCGCTGCGGCGCTTTTTGAACTTAAAGCAGCCAACGATAAATTTAACGATGTTTGCCACTACCCAGGCGATAAACAGTGTGAGAACTGCTGCGGCTATATCCAGCCAGCCGATGCCTGCCACTGCGGATTCGGAGAAGTTGGCGGAGATAAAGCCATCGATGGCTGTGCGCACCTCTTCAGGCAGGAATGTGAGATATGCAGGGTTAAACAGTGCAACAATCACTGCAAGGATTATTAAAAGGGCGATAAATTTGCCAACGCCGCGTTTTTCTGTTTTGTTGTTCATAGTTATATTTCCTTTCAGATTTATTTTCCGTTTAATAGGAATCACCGCAGTATGTACACTGCATTATAGTTGCACCGGATGCATCCATGCCGGCTTCAACATAATTATGATTGTTAGGGGATGCCGGGATAACTTCCTGCGGCTGGAATACTTCTCCGCAGACAGCACATTTAAGCCCGTCCGAGAGGCCGCTGTCCTTACAGGTTGCCGCATAGCCATTCATAACCTGTTCTCTGTGGCCCAACGGCTGTATATCCAGCTGCTGCACAATTATTTCACCACAGTCGCTGCAGTAAACGCCGTTTTCAAGGCCCGGCTCTGTACAGGTTGCAGGATAACCGGGAACAGTAACCTCGTTGTGGGATGCAGGTATTGTCTGCTGCTGCTTAATCTGTTCATCGCACAGTGCACATTCTATACCTTCAGTAAGACCATCTGATGTACAGGTTTTCGCAACTGCAGGCTTGATTCTTTCCACGTGTTTTATCGGTGTAACCTGCTGTTCCTTAAGTATCACGCCGCATTCGGAACATTTTGCGCCCTCGGTGAGGCCCGTCTGTGTACAGTTTGCTGCAACCGCCGCAATTTTCACCTCTTTGTGTTCAATCGGTGTTTCCTTCTGGGCTGTAAGAACCACATTGCAGAGGGAACATTTGCTGCCCTCAGTAAGGCCTGTGTGGGTACAGTCTGCCGCAACTGCCGGCACTGCAATCGGTTTATGGGTAATCGGTACAACCTGCTGTTTTACGATAACAGTGTTGCACTCGGAGCAATGGCTGCCCTCGGTAAGGCCTGTGTGGGTACAGTCTGCCGCAACTGCCATATCCTTTACCTCTGTGTGGGAAGCTGGCACCGCTTCGCTTTCCAGTTCTGCTTTGCAGATGGTGCACTCTCTGTGTCTGTGACCGTCAATTGTGCAGGTGCGGACTGTGTCGGTTATCCAGCTGCCTGCAATATGGTCGCCAAAACCTGTCTGCCTTTTATCCATCTCTGTCTGACACATTGTACAGAGTTTTATCTGTACACCCCGATGGGAACAATCCGCCTTTATCTGCACAGTCCAGTCTCCTGCAATGTGGTCAATTATCGGCATAACCTCTCTTTCCACAACCCGTTCGCAGTCGTCACATACAAGAATCTGCTCACCCTCGCACTGACAGGTCGGAGATACAGTTGTCTGCCATCCGGCAGGGAAAATATGTTCGTGGGCAACCACAACTGTTGCAGCCGACATAACAACCGCCATAGTTATAGCCCCCACCTTCAGGCTGCCTGCGGCCTTGCCGACAGCACTGCTCTGCCTTTTCCGGGTGCGCTGCAGTTTTTCCTTTTTGATGTTTTTGTATTTTAGCCCTGCACCTTCGGCTGATGCAAACTCTTCGCCGTCACCGCCTTCAAAAGAATCACGTTTGTGCAGTGCTATCTCCACTTCCCTGTTGAATTCATCCTGATGAAAAAAACGTTCATCACAGAGTTCATATTCCTGATTTTGCAGAAATTCGCTGTTGTTTTCCCTTGCCATCGCTTCACCTTCTTTTTTGCTTTTCGTTAATAAAATATTTCCTGATTATATTATGAGATAATATATTACTTATTTAAATTATCTGAATGGGTGATATATGACAAAAGCAAGGGTGATTTTAGGGGGTACTATGGGGTAATAGACAAAAAACAGAGCATAACCGCGAAGTTATGCTCTGTTTTTATATGTAATGATATATTTTATTTTATTTTAAGCAGCATATTCATTATTTCGGCACGGCTGGAAACGCCAAGCTTTGTAAAAATGTTTGTGGTGTGCTTTTTAACGGTGTTTTCAGATACACACAAATCCTCTGCAATCTCCTTGCGCTTTTTATTGAGGATAAGTTCTTTAAAAACTTCAACCTCTCTGGTTGTAAGCTGTGCAACAGCCGGCCAGGCTTTTATAATGTCCTGCATATCCGGGATAAAACCACTGTCAAAATCATCATTCACAGTTTTGGAAGTTTCTGCAGTATTGTTCTGACATGCTGCAGTGCAGTTTTTGCATGTTTTTTTTGCTTCATACAGATACATCATATTGTACAGGGAAAGCAGATAGAGTTCGGTTACAAGATAGGAAATTGACAGAAATTCAAAATTGAGATTTATCTTCTGTTCAATAAACCATACAAGAATATTGCCAAACACCAGTGCCAGCAGTGAAAGCGGCACCTTTAAAGAAGAATGCTTTCTCTTTATAATCGCCCACACAATGGCTGCAATCATAATGGAAAAATACAAAATAAGATACACAAAATACAGTTTGTGCAGCGGGCCATAAGTTTTAACCAGCTTTGCACCACCGCTTACAAAGATAAGCTCGGCAGATTCATAGTACCATGGTGCATATCCCGGAGTCATTGTCAGAAAGAATATTCCGCCGCTTATACACATCAGCAGTGCCAGAAAAATTTTGCTGCGGGAGTATCTGCACTCGTCCATTATTATTATCACCATAAATAATGGCAGAAATACTGCACCCACATATGAGATTTTGTTGGCAAGCAGTGCTTCTTCCAAAGTGGATGATGCAGAACCAAAGGTGTAGCCGATGTTGATAACAAAAACTGCTGTGAAAAGCAGAATAAACATCATTTCTTTTTTCTTTACCAGAGCGCAGTAGCCGACAAGCAGTGCAAAAGCAACAGCTGCTGTTACAGCATAGGCAATGGTTTTGTTGAATTCGGACTTATCCACAGTATTCACGCTGAAGGCAGATACAGCAAAGGATGATGATAAAACAACCAATAAAGATATCACTGCTGCAAAAACAAAAATGTTTACAGCTTTTTTATGCATTGTGTTTATGCTTCTCACACCATCACCGTCCTTTTACAATAATCTGTTTTTTTATTATATCTCTTTTGCCGCAAATCTGCAAACCGTTTATGTATAATAACACAAAAATGCATATTTTCAATAATAACCCTTAAAAATCACACCACAAATCACCCTTGATTAACCCATGGGGGTAATAGTTATAGGGCGTATACAGATGTTATAAATAAGACATAAAGCTACAGAACGGAGGACAATGCGATGAGGAAAGCCATAATTAACAATATGCAGGATTTATCCGATGATGAGCGCTTTGTTTTTTCCGTTGTCTGTACAGTATGCGGAAATAAATGGACCAGCACTCCGATAAGCTTTTCCAAAGCAGGCGAAACTGTTATCAGTGAAGCAAAGGAAATTGTCTATGCTGCACTTTATCAGAAGGAAAAACAGCAGGCTGCACTTAAAGCGGTGGAGGAGGCAAAAATAAATCTTAATTTCTGCCCCGTGTGCAAAAGCATTGTATGCGACAGCTGCTTTATGATATGCGATGACATTGATATGTGCGTTGAATGCGCGGCAGCCCTGCACGAAAACGGAGAACTGGTGGGAGCGCTGTGATAACAGCAGATTCGTTTTATCAATTGAAAATACATACCCGAAAGGAGAAAATTTATGAGCAGATACAAAAAACTTACACTGTTACACTCCAACGATATGCACGGTGATTTTACAGCAATGGACGTTGATAAAAACCTTGTGGGCGGCGTAAGCATGCTGTCCGGATATATTGACAAGGTAAGACGTGAAGAAGCAAATACACTTTACTGTATTGCAGGGGATATGTTCCGTGGTTCTGTTATCGACTCAGAATTCAAGGGTCTCAGTACAATCGAAATTATGAACGCTATTGCACCTGACGTTGTTACACTTGGCAACCACGAAACAGACTATGGCATTGCACATCTTCTGTTCCTCGAAAAATGTGCAAAATTCCCTATTATAAATGCAAACCTGTTTATCAAATCCAACTATGCACGTCTCTTTAAGCCACAGATTGTGCTGGAAGTTGGTGGTATGAAGATACTGTTTATCGGCATCCTTACCGAAGAGGTTATGGCGCAGGCTAAAAGCGAAGCTGTTATCGGTTCCTTTGTTGACATCCACGAAGCCGCACAGGAGGTTGGCAAAATCTGCAATGCTTACAACGCAACAGATATCGACCTTACCGTATTGCTGACACATATCGGTTTTGAAGAAGACAAAAAACTGGCAACTCAGCTGGACCCTGCATGGGGTGTTGACATTATCGTTGGCGGCCACAGCCACACATTTATCGAAGAACCTGCAGTGGTAAACGATATCCTTATCGTTCAGGCAGGCACAGGCACCGACCAGATAGGCCGTTTTGACCTGACAATTGATACCTACAACAACAATGTTGAAAACTGGGAATGGCAGGCAATCCCAATCAACAGCGATACATGCCCCGCAGACCCTGACATTGAAAAAATCCTTGGGGGCTACAAAGCCGAAACAGATAAAAAATACGGCAGAACAATCACTCGTTTCCGCAGAAAACTTACACATCCAAAACGCGAAATGGAAACTGAACTTGGCGGTCTTCTCTCCGATGCACTTGCCGAAAGCCTTGGCCTTGATGTAATGCTGCTTGGCTCCGGCAGCGTGCGCACACAGCAGATGGGTCCGCTGGTTGTATATCAGGACCTTGTTGAATGTTTCCCTTACGACGATGCAACATATATGCTGACAGTTACAGGCGGCCAGTTCAGGCGCATGATGCAGTTTATGCTGCGTGACGGCGTATGGAAAGGCGAACACTGCGAATTCTATCAGCTTTCAAAACGTGTAAAGATTGTATATGACATACCAAACAGCAAAATACTGGAATTCAAGTTTGACGACGCAGACCTTGATGACGACAGACTGCTGCGCATAGGTTTGCAGTACTTCCATATCAGCAACTTTACAGATTTCTTTGGTGTTCCGCTCGCAGAGGTGGAAGCAATCAAAAAACCTACTGTTGTAACCACATCCACAAGAGATGTTCTGGAAGAATATCTTGCAACACACCAGCATCTTGACCGTGAAATTGACGGCAGACTGACACTTATCAGATAAATCAGACTGAAAATTCAATATTTGCATTATACATATCGGCAAAGGAGGTGGATTTTATGGGCAGATATAAAAAGCTTACACTTCTGCACTCTAACGATATGCATGGGGATTTCCTGTCTGAAAACACAGACCAAAATCTTGTGGGCGGTGTAAGCATGCTGTCGGGTTATGTTGACAGAGTAAGGCGGGAAGAAGCAAACACCCTTTACTGTATTGCAGGAGATATGTTCCGCGGCTCTGTCATTGACAGCGAATTTATGGGGCTGAGCACCATAGAAATTATGAACGCAATCGCCCCCGATGTTGTCACCCTTGGCAACCACGAAACAGACTATGGCATTGCACATCTGCTGTTTCTTGAAAAATGTGCAAAATTTCCCATTATCAATGCAAACCTGTACATAAAATCAAACTTTGCAAGGCTTTTCAAATCACATATCGTGCTGGAAGCTGACGGGATGAAAATTCTGTTCATAGGCATCATAACAGAAAGCGTTATGAAATCAGCTAAAAACGATACAGCTGTGGGCAGCTTTGTGGATATACACGAGGCTGCAACGGAAATAGGCAGAATATGCAACGCATATAATGCAACAGATATTGACCTTACCGTATTGCTGACACACATAGGCTTTGAAGAAGACAAAGCTCTTGCTTCACAGTTGGATAAAGCCTGGGGTGTTGACATCATAATAGGCGGCCACAGCCACACATTTATCGAAAAGCCCGAAATTGTCAATGATATTCTTATAGTTCAAGCGGGCACAGGCACCGACCAGATAGGCCGGTTTGACATTGTGGTGGACACAGCCGAAAACAATATTGAAAACTGGCAGTGGCAGGCAGTGCCGATTAACAGCAGCACCTGCCCAAAGGATGAAGATATCGAAAAAATTCTCGGTACATATAAACAGCAGACCGATGCAAAGTACAACCGCATTATAACCCGCCTTGCCCGCAGGCTTACCCATCCTTCAAGAACCCAGGAAACCGAACTTGGCAGCCTGTTTGCAGATATTCTGGCGCAAAGCCTTGGCCTTGATATTATGCTTGTTGGCAGTGGCAGCATCCGCACTGATGGTATGGGCCCGCTGGTTATGTACAGAGACCTTGTGGAAACTTTCCCATATGACAGCCCTGTATATATGCTGAAAATCAGCGGTGCACAGCTTAAACAGATGTTTTTGTATATGCTGCGTGACGAGGTATGGCAGGGTGTGCACAGCAGTTTATTACAGCTGTCTGGCAGGCTTAAAGTGGTTTATGACATATCACACAGCAAAATGACAGCATTTGAATTTGACGGGCAGCCGATAAAGGATAAAATGATATTCACCGTCGGGGTGCAGCAGTATCAGTACAACAATTTTGAACTAATATTTGATACAGAGATAACATCGGTTGAAAAAAACGGCAAAGCCCGCGTGGCTGCAACATCAATAACAGATGTGCTGGAAGAATATCTTGTAAACCATCAGCATCTTGACCGCGAAATTGACGGCAGACTGACACTTATAAAATAAAAATCAAACATATATATTATTGTTTCTCAATATGAAAGGAGATTACTATGGGACTTATTAAAGCAGCATTTGGCGCAGCAGGCGGCGTACTGGCTGACCAGTGGAAGGATTATTTTTATTGCGACTCCATGCCGGCAGATGTGCTTATGACAAAAGGTCATAAGAGAAATTCCGGCAGAAGCAGCAACACAAGAGGCAGTGACAACATTATCTCCAACGGCTCTGTAATCAACATCAACGAAGGCCAGTGTATGATTATTGTGGAAAGCGGCAAAATTGTTGACCTGTGTGCAGAACCGGGTGAATTTACATACGACACATCCACAGAGCCATCCCTTTTCCAGGGTGATCTTAAAGGCAATATCTCCGAAGTATTTGCACAGATAGGCAAACGTTTCACATTTGGCGGCGAAGCACCAAAAGACCAGCGCATCTATTTCTTCAACACAAAGGAAATTATGGGCAACAAATACGGCACACCAAGCCCTGTACCGTTCAGAGTTGTTGACCAGAGAGCAGGTATCGACATTGATATCGGACTCAGATGTTTTGGTGAATACACATTCAAGGTTACCAACCCTATGCTTCTTTACAAAAATGTGGCAGGCAACGTTGAGGATAATTTCACACGTCAGATGATGGAAAGCCAGATGAGAAGCGAACTTCTTACAGCTTTGCAGCCTGCATTTGCAAGAATTTCTGCAATGGGCATCAGATACTCTGCAGTACCGGGCCACACAAAGGAACTTGCAGATATTCTCCGTGAAGAACTTGCACCAAGCTGGGGCGACAGAATGGGTATCGAAATTCAGAAAATCGGTATGAGCTCCATCAAGGCAAATGAAGAAGACGAAGCAATGATCAAAGATATGCAGCGTGCAGCAGCATACACAGACCCGAATCTCGCAATGGCATACACCGTTGCAAGCCGCGGCAAGGCAATGCAGAATGCAGCAAACAACGCTGCAGGTGCAGCAACAGGCTTTATGGGCCTTGGCATGATGAACGGCATGGGTAACGACGGCACAATGCAGACACTTTACCAGATGCAGCAGAACCAGCAGGCACAGCAACAGCAGATGGCACAGCAGCAGCTGGTTCAGCAGACACCGGCACAGCCACAGCCTGCTGCAGCAAACGGCTGGACATGTGCCTGCGGTGCACAGAACACAGGCAAATTCTGTGCTGAATGCGGCAGTCCAAAACCCGCAGAAGAAGGCTGGACATGTGCCTGCGGCGCCGTAAACAAAGGCAAGTTCTGCCCTGAATGCGGCACAAAAAAACCTGCAGGTGTTCCTGTATACAAATGCGACAAATGCGGCTGGGAACCTGAAAAAGGTGTGACACCACCAAAATTCTGTCCTGAATGCGGCGACAGATTTGACGACGGTGACATTGTATAACATCGATAGCCATAAACCTTTATGGAAAATATTTTTGTTGTCTGATAATGCTTTGCCGCATGCGGCAATGGGCCATGTGCGGCATAGCCTGTCAGGCTGACTAATAAGGAGACTACTATGGGACTTTTTGACAAACTTTTTGAAAAGAAAATATGTGATATATGCGGCGGCGAAATTGGTCTTTTGGGTAACAGAAAACTGGAAGACGGCAACTGCTGTAAAACCTGTGCAGGCAAACTCTCTCCATTTTTCAGTGACAGACGCTCCAGCACAGTGGAAGAAATCAAACAGCAGCTTGCATACCGCGAAGCAAACAAAGCCGAAGTTGCAAAATTCAATGTTACATGTACAATAGGCGGCGACTATACAAAACTGCTTCTTGACGAAGACAACCGTAAATTTATGGTAACCGGCGCAAGAAATCTTGAAGACGCAAACCCTGACGTTCTGGACTACTCTATGGTAACAGGATGTACTCTTGATATTGACGAACACCGTGAAGAGCAGAAACGCAAAGATGCTGAAGGCAATATGGTAAGCTATATGCCGCCAAGATACAGCTATTCCTACGACTTTAACGTTATCATCCGTGTAAGCCATAAATACTTTGACCAGATCACACTCAGACTCAACTCTTCAGATGTTGAAACAACACCTGAAGGCGGCGTACCATCCAACCGCCCGCACAATCCAAGACTTGATGTAAACTACCGCGAATACGAAAAGATGGGCAATGATATCATCAGCCTTCTCACAGACGTACGTCAGCAGGTAAGAGACGAAATTGCTGCAGCAGCTGCACCAAAAACAGCAGCAACCTGCCCATACTGCGGTGCCACAACAATTCCTGATGCAAACGGCTGCTGTGAATTCTGTGGCGGTGCTATGGGTTAATCACAGAAAGGTGTGATTTTTAATGAAATTCAACAAAAAAATCCTCTCTGTTCTGTTTGCTGCAGTGCTGATGTTCAGCTTCACTGCATGCGGCGGCACAGAGCAGCCTGCACCATCAGAGCCTAAGCAGTCCACTGTTGAAAGCACTGAAAAAAATGAAACTCCGACTCAGCCTGAAAGCAAACCTGATGAATCCGCAGAAACTCTGCCTGATGCTGAAACAGAAGCTGAAAAGTCTGAAGAAAAGCTTCCTGAAACAGAAACAGGTTTCAATGCAGCTGATGCTGTGACAATGGAAGAAGTTTCAAAAGGTGTAAAATACACATTCCACACAATGCCTCAGACAGCTGCTGACATTCAGGCTCTTGTTGATGAATTCGGTCTTTCTGACAGACACAATACAACAGCTTTCTTTATGTCTTCCTATGTAAGATATGCTGAAAATGCAGATGACGGTCTTGCAATGGTTGATGTGCTGAAAGGCCCTCAGCCTCTGAGCGATTCTGAAAAAGCATTTTTCAAAGAACGGCTGTCTGACAAAAAATATCTGCCGAAATCATATTTTGAAGGTGCCAAACCCGAAAACAACTATGAACCTGACAGCCCGTGGACAATTGTTATATCCGACGAAACTGTAAGTGCACCTGAAGGATACAGCTACACAACAGTATCCAGCGGCGGCGCTGACAATCCAAGACGAGTATGTCTGCGCATCAAAGGCGACAACCACTATCTTTGGGAGTTCAACGGTGTTTTCCTGAGCATCCGTCTCCCTGCAGAAGAAGACCCGTGGTTATAACAAAAAGGGGGCTTCGGCTCCCTTTTTACGATTTGAAAACAACAATTTTTAACATATGTAAAGGAGGCTGATTGAATGGCAACACAGGTAACCAACTATCAGTGCCCTGCATGTACAGGCCCGCTGCACTTTGTGGGCGAAAGCGGCCTGCTGGAATGCGATTACTGCCAGAGCCGTTATGCAGTGGAGGAGATTGACAAGGAATATGCTGCAAAAAATGCAAAGGCAGAAGAAAATTTTGAAAAAGCACAGCAGTCTGCAAAAAAAGAAGAAGACTGGTGGGATATGTCCGGCTTAAGCGACCAGTGGGGTGCTGACGGTGCAAAGATGAAGGCCTACAGCTGCCCGTCCTGTGCTGCAGAGATAATCTGCGACGAAACCACTGCGGCAACAAGCTGTCCGTACTGCGGCAACCCGTCCATTGTACCGGGACAGTTTGGCGGCGCACTTAAACCAGACTATGTTCTTCCGTTTAAGCTCAGTCACGAAGACGCAAAGAAAGCGCTTAAAGACTACTATAAGGGCAAAAGATTCCTGCCAAAGGAATTTACAGATAAGAATAAAATCAGCGAACTTAAAGGCGTTTATGTTCCGTTCTGGCTGTTCAGCTGCAAAGCTGACGTGGATGTGCAATTTGATGCAACCCAGGTGACAACCCACAGAGAAGGCAACTACAACGTTACAACAACAGCCCATTATGATGTTCGCCGCAGCGGTACAGTGCCTTTTGAAAACATCCCTGTTGACGCATCAAAGAATATGCCGGATACCCATATGGATGCTGTGGAACCATTCGATTATTCCCAGCTCAAACCGTTTTCCATGTCCTATCTGCCGGGATATCTTGCAGAAAGATATGGTCAGAGTGCTGAAGAAAGCGTTGAACGCGCCGAAACCCGTGCAGTCAACACTGCTGTTGAACAGATGTACGAAGATGCCAGCATCAGCTTTTCCGGCTGTGTGGTAAAAAACAAAAACGTTCAGCTTGAACGCGGCAAGGTAAGCTATGCCCTGCTGCCGGTTTATATGTTGACAACAAAATACAACAACCAGAACTACTTATTTGCCATGAACGGCCAGACCGGCAAGTTTGTGGGCAATCTGCCTGTAAGCAAAAGCAAATACTGGACATATTTCCTGGGCATAGCTGCATCGGTAACAGCGGTACTCGGCACAGCAATTATGCTGTTCTTGTAAAGGAGGCGCAGATTATGAAAGACAGACTTTTTAAAATTTCCGCGCTCGTCCTTGTACTCTCACTTGTTTTCAGCCTTGGCGTTTTTGCCGAAAGTGCAAAGCAGTATGTATACGACCCTGTATACCTGCTGGATGATGCACAGTATTCTGAACTCAACAGTCTTGCCGCTGAAACAAGCGACAAATACGGCTGTGCTGTGCACTTTGTAATCATCGACGACCCAGCGGTGAATCTTGACAATATCCAGGTTTATTCTGAAGATATGTATCTTGAATCTCCTGCCCTTGGTTATGGCGAAGGTAAGGACGGTGTAATGCTGGTGCTTGGCACATACGACAGATGTTACTGGCTGTTGGCATACGGAGAAAAAGGCAACTATGCTTTTACCGACTATGCAAAGGACTGGATGAGTGAACGCTTCCTTGACAACTTCGGCAATGATGACTGGTATGGCGGTTTTAAAGAATATATAATCGACTGTGATTACATTCTCGGTGAAGCAGCAAAGGGCAAACCTGTTGATATCTACTACGAAGAAACCGATATAGGTGTGGAAGGCTACGGCGTTGCACTTATTGCAGGCATTATCATCGCATTTATCGTATGCGGCATCTTCAAATCCCAGATGAAGACAGCCAATATTGCAACAAATGCAAAAGGCTATTTTGACAGAAATACTGTGGAAATCACAAGCAGATATAACCGTCTGCTGCACACAACAGTATCGAGAACAAAAATTGAAAGTGATAATGACAGTTCCTCTTCCCGTGGGGGCACAACGGTAAACAGCCGCGGCTTCTCAGGCAAAGGCGGAAAATTCTGATTTTAAGAGGTGATATAGATGCTTAAAAGCAAACTTAAAAAAATTACAGCCATAATTGTGGCACTGGCAATGGTGCTGGCACTGACAGCCTGCGGCGGTGGCGGTACAGATTCTCCAAAAAAACCTGACAGCAATACACCTGCCCCAACAGCAACTCCCGACCCTGACAATGGCGGTGAGGCTTTTGACGGCAACGACTGGGTGATGCTGCAGCAGGCAATGATTGACACAACCGATATGGCAGCAGTGGCCTATCTCGGCTGGTTTGAAGATTATTATGACCTTTACGATTACTCACAGATTCAGGACTATATTGCAGATATCTTTGTTGCGGAAGACCATCCGTTTATTGCAAATATAGATGCCGAACATTTTGTGCCGCATATTGGCGGTCAGCTTTACTGCATTGTGCCTGCTGATGAAAATGCATCTGTCACAATCTACGATTACATCTTTGACTATGAAGACTATACTGCACAATACGGTGATGTGCTGTATCAGTCCACCGACGGCAAACCTGTGCTTGTAATGTGCAACGAAAGCGAAGTTGTTCCAAACATAATTGTGGAAATATTCGACAGCAACGGCAATGTGCTGGAATATATTCCTTGGCTAAGCGGTATGGACGGAACACTTGAAGTGCCGTACGATGCACCGACAGTGCTGGATTTTACTCCTTACGAAAAACTTGGCTATGTAACCGAAAACGACTATACATTTGACCCTGCTGTGCTTTATTATGCAGAAGACTGGACAGCCTATGTTCCTACTCTGAACGATGACGAGGTTGCTGTAGGTTTCTGGTTTGACGAATACGGCAATATGGAGATGTGCTACGAAGTATACGGCGGCACAGGCTATGAAGTTTACTATGAAGGCTCCTGGTACCCTGCAGAAGATGACAGCTATCCTGAAAGCACACTTATCTTTGAGCTCAGCCTTGTGGATGATTACTCTGACATTCAGATTGCAAGACCTGATATCTACACAGCTATGAGCTTTGAATACGATGAATACAGTGAATGTGTATATATGACCTACGAAGATTATGACTTCCTGCTGGATAATGAAGCAGATTATTTCTATACTCTTTATAATGCTGTTGGCTAAAATGTTTTTGCTTATAAAAAGGAGGACTTACAATGACAGAATCCAACGAAAAAATCACATTGGAGCTTATTCCCTCCAACGAACCAATAGAAGAAATCGCTATTCCGCTGCCGCAGGAGATTGATGAGGAATATCTTAAACAGATAAATCTGACAGAAGAAGAACTTAAAACGGTTGATGATTTTTCCGGCACAATCGACCTGAACGATTCCGCTATCATTCTCCAGTATGGTGCAGCCTGTCAGAAGAAAATTGCCGAATTTTCCGACAATGCCCTTGCCGGTGTGCGCACTAAGGACCTTGGCACAACCAGCGATATGATTGCCGACCTTGTAAGTGAACTCAAGGGTTTCTCTGCAGAGGAAGAAGAAAAAGGCTTTCTTGGCATATTCAAAAAAGCAGGCAATCAGGTTACACGCCTGAAAGCACGCTATGATAAAGCGGAAAACAATATCGATATGATTACAGGCAAGCTGGAGGAACACCAGAACCAGCTGCTTAAAGACATCATTATGCTGGATAAAATGTACGAAATGAACCTTGCATATTTCAAGGAACTGACAATGTACATTATGGCAGGTAAAAAGAAACTGGAAGCTGAACGTGCCACAACCTTGCCTGATATGAAGGCAAAGGCAGAACAAAGCGGCCTTACACACGATGCACAGGCAGCAAACGACTATGCCGCTATGTGCGACCGCTTTGAAAAGAAGCTTCACGACCTTGAACTTACCCGTACAATCAGCGTACAGATGGCACCGCAGATTCGTCTTATACAGAACAATGATGCTGTTATGAGCGAAAAAATACAGTCCACAATCAACAACACAATCCCGCTGTGGAAAAACCAGATGGTGCTTGCCCTTGGTCTTGCACACTCCAGAGAAGCGCTGGAAACACAGCGTGCTGTTACAGACATGACCAACGAACTGCTTAAAAAGAACGCCGATATGTTAAAGCAGGGCACTGTTGAAATTGCACAGGAAAGCGAAAGAGGCATTGTGGATATCGAAACTGTAGCATATACAAACCAGCAGCTTATCTCCACCCTTGATGAAGTTCTGCGTATTCAGGATGAAGGCAGAGAAAAACGCAAGGCTGCCGAGGCCCAGCTTATCCGCATAGAAACAGAACTTAAAAACAAGCTGCTGGAAATCAGAAACTGATAACGAAACACAGAGGGAAGAAACTGCAGATTTTTGCCTCTCTATGAAAGGAGTGACGGCCAATGAAAGATAAAGGCTCTTTGGGCATAATTGGTTTTGGTGCCGTTTTATGTGCTGTGTTGTTCTTTACTACGAAAGGCTTGTTCCCTGTTCTCACAGGGATGTTGAAAGCTGCTTTGTGGATAGTTGGCATAGGTGTTGTTCTGCTGACTACCGCAGTTATTTTCTTTGCTTTCCGCAAGCCAAAAAGCGGCGGAAACAAGACAAATGGTGTTTCTGCAAAGGACAGCCAGCAGCTGACAAAAGGCAGACAAAGCCTTATGGAACTGCGTAATCTCGGTATTCGTATAAAAAACAGCGACGTCCGCAAACTGAACGAAGAAATCTGCAGCAATGTGGACAAAATTATTTCAACCTTGAAAAAACAGCCTGACGATATCGAAAAGCTGCGCCAGTTTTTCAACTACTATCTGCCGACGCTGACAAGTATTCTTAAAAAATTTGTTGCTATTGAAGAGAGCGGTGTGCCCGCTGAAAATATTGTGCACAGCACAATAAACTGCCTTGTAGATATAAAAAAAGCTACTGAAAAGCAGTATGCCGCTCTTTTTGATAATGATATGCTGGATATGTCGGTAGAAATGGAGGCTTTGACTGTTGCCTGCAAACGCGACGGTCTGCTGACAGACAGTGATTTTAAAACCGAATTATCTTTATAGCAAATAGAAAAGAGCGATATCAGGAAACACCCGATATCGCTCTGTCTGTAATACCCCTGAAAATATAAAGGGAGGTGTATTCACATGAAAAAGCTGCCAATGATTCTGTTGCTGATTGCACCATATGCCATATATTTTCTTTGCGACCGCACAAATATAGATTTTGCAATCGGGCTTTACATATATGCTGCTATCCTGATTTTTAATATGGTATATGCATTTTTAATGCCAAAACTGAACTTCAACGGAAAACAGCTTCTGTTCTGGAATCTGCTGATAAAACTGTGCAACATTCCGCTGGTTGTTATAATAATTTTTGTAGTTCTGATAACATCGCTTATAGGCGGCAGGGCTATGAGTAATATAGTTTTGTCTGTGATTTTAATTGCTTTTGCAGGTTGTTATATGCTGCAGCTTTCTTCTGCAATGTTTGGTATCAGCGGTTTTTTGTGGCTGTACAGACACGGCAGTCTTACTAAAAAAGACGTCGCATTATGTACGGCAGCACAGCTGATACCAATTACTGATGTTCTGGGTTCTGTGGTGTGTTACTTTATGTTCCGCAAATACGGACAATCTTCTGAAAAAGCATCACCCGTTTTTGATGATGATTAGACTTTTATTCCGATACTGAAAAAGGTGATGATATGAAATTTAAAACAGTTATTACAACACTGGTACTTATTATAATCGGGGGCGTGTTTATGGGCTTGTTTTCAGGCTGTTCAGCCAACAGATATACCGTGGACTATTGCGGACAAAAAGATTTATATAAGCATGCAAAATCGTCTTACAGAGTAGGTCAGGAGGTTACAGTATATTACCCATATGTTGCTACCGATACCGACTACAGTTTTTATCTGGATGATGAAAGACTTAATGTCAGCTATGAAGGCAAAAAGGGTATTGCTGTCAGATTTACTATGCCGGAACACGATGTTAAACTTTATATGACTTCAGAAAACTCTATGTCCGCCATACTATAACTGAAACTTCCATAATTCACATAAAAAACAGCTGTTACATTTGTTTGTAACAGCTGTTTTAGTGTTGTGCCAATATATAAAACTATCCGACAAATCATAATTTGAAAACCATAATTTTATAAGTGGTTATTAACCCTCACAGAGTTTTAATAAAATCCTCCAAAAGCCTTGAAAATAAAGGATTTATCACAAAATGCTCACCTTAACTTATTATACGATTTCACACTGTTTTATTCTTCCCTTGGAAGCTGATAAGGGCAAACACAAGGGCAAGAAAATCTGATAACAAGATATAACAGAATGTGGCAATCGGAGAACTGTGACGTATGTGCGAATATATTATACTGGAGGATTTATTATATGGACAAGTACATTTTTGATGAAAGCAACGGTTTATGGTATGAATTGCAGGGAGATTATTATATCCCTTGTTTGATACTTTCCGAAGAAGAAACACAGCCTATCGGCTTATGGGGACAACGCCACAAGCAGTATCTGAAAGAGCATAGGCACATTGTTTACACCACAATGCTGATTGAGGGTACACTTAACCGCTATCTTGCAGATATTAACCAACAGGCGGAGCAAATGTTCCACAGATTGATTGAGGAAATGGCTCAAAAGCAGGGTGTGACAGAACAGTTAAAATCAGAACATCCTATGGAATGGATAGGATTGATGAATAACATACAGGCTTGTGCAAGAGAAATCGTAAATCACGATATTATTTACAACTAATCGAAGAATGGTGGCAGGGAAAGTTTTTCTCTGCCACTTATTTATTAGTGAAAATTATTGACATTTATATCGTACTGCGATATACTATAAGTATCGAAGTGCGATATATCGCACTAAAATAAAGTGGAGGTTGATGTTATGGATCAGCATATAAAAAAAGTTTATGTTCCTATGACGGAAACTGCTTTTTTCATCTTATTGTGTTTACGAAAGCCTAATCACGGATATGGCATTGTTCAAATGGTTGCAAAAATGACGGACGGTGCTATTAAACTTACGCCCGGTACAATGTACGGTAGTTTATCAAAAATGGAAAAAGATAATGTAATTCGTTTTATTCGTGAAGAAGATAAACGAAAAATCTATCAAATCACGGATTTAGGATTAGAAGTTTTACAACTTGAACTGAAACGAATTGACCGCTTATATAAAATAGCTCAGGAGGAAATGTAGAATGCAAGTGAAAAAACAATTCAAATGGTTTACAATATTCGAATATGAAAAAGAGCAGGATTATTTACGAGAAATGCATAAGTCGGGATGGAAATTTGTCAAGGTAACAGGGTTGGGAATGTATCATTTTGAAAAATGTATTCCTCAAGATGTGGTATATCAACTTGATTATAACAAAGATGGTCTCGCACATAAGGATGAATATCTGAAAATGTTTGATGATTGTGGCTGGGAGTATATACAAGACTTTTTTGGCTACAGCTATTTTAGAAAAGCAGTTGATGAAGATGGTGTTGCAGAAGAAATTTTCTGTGATGAGGAATCAAGATTTCAGATGATGCAACGAGTGATAAAAGGGCGAATGCTGCCGTTATTGATTCTTTTCTTTACGGTATTATTGCCACAATTTATAAGCCACTTGTTTTACACCCGCTATTATCTTATCGCTTCACTTATTGGCGGGGTCTTGGCAATGTATCTTACGATATTCGGTATGTGCTTTGTGAAATACACACAGTATAAGAATCGTAGAAAATAAATAAAATTCAGTCCAGTGTTAGAGAAATCATATATAGCGAGATTGTTTACTCATAGTAAGTAAGGATTGAGACGGTAAGCCAGTACTTGGCTTATCGCCCTTGTCTGCTTATCAACAAAATAAAGAAATACCGTCAATGGCAGTGCTTGCACTGTTCATCAAGACCATTGACGGTATTTCTTGTTTTGCTATTTAAAAATATTTTGAAATAGCTATTGAAAAACGAATGCTAAACTGATATAATCTATTTAAAGATTATTTGAAATAGATTGGGGCGTGGAAGATTGGCTATAAATGAAGTGTTAGCTGCTTTAGCAGACGATACCCGTCGAAAAATTCTGCGAAAGTTACAGGAGGGAAAAATAAGCTCAGGCGATTTAGCTATCGCATTGGATATGACACCACAGGCATTGTCCTATCATTTATCAAAGCTAAAAAAGGCAGACTTGATTTACGAAACTCGATATAAAAATTATATTTATTATGAATTAAATTTATCTATCCTTGATGAAACAATTATGTGGATAAGTAATTTGCGTGGAGGTCAACAATGAAAAAGAAAAAAGTCGTTTTTTACATTCTTATGTTTTTACCATTGGTAGTTGTTCTGATTGCCTTACAATTTCTGCCAGAACAAATCCCAGCTCACTATGATATGAATAATCAAGTAACACGTTGGGGCAGCAAATACGAAACATTAATTTTTCCTGTTATTACAGTTTTATTTGGCTATTTTATGCTTGGTATGGCTAAGTTCTCCTCAAAACAAGAAGAAAATGGAAGTAATAACGAAAATGTATGTATTGTGGCTGGAATTGTATCTCTTGCACTTTTTAACGCTATGACAGGCTATTTTTTGTATGCTGATTTCAATTCGATTGAAAATCTGTCTTCAATTGCCCTTGATATTAATCAACTTTTATTTGGACTGCTTGGAGTTGCAATGATTGTATTAGGTAACATTATGCCAAAACTACGAATGAACTCAATCGCAGGACTGAGAACGGTATGGAGTATGAAAAATGAAACAACGTGGAAAAAGAGCCAACGCTTTGGCGGTATTTCATTTATTGTAGGAGGTATTTTTATAATCATAGTATGCTTTTTGACGAAAGGCTTTTCTTGCTTTTGGTGGACAATAAGCATCGTAACAATTCTTTTGATTGTTGACACCTACTATACATACACATTATCAAAAAAATACTGATACTGTAATATGTGCTGAGTGAGATACTTTGTATATATATGAACACCCTACAAGACCGAAAAATCTTGCAGGGTGTTTTCTTATGCCCTGTATATATGTAAGACCGCAAGGCAGGTTGCCCTGCGGTGTCGATTTCGTATGTCGTGATTATCTGTCCCTGTCTTTGGATTTCTTTCTTTGCTTCGGCTGAGAATGCTGCTTACCATCTTCCTGAAGCTGTCTGAGCCTGTTACGCACACTTTGTCTTTCGGGCGGTCTGTGCTGTTTTTCGGCAGGTTTCTGTCCGTTCTTAACTGCCTGCTCCCATTCTGCAAGGTCTTGGTTATACTGTGTCACAATAGCCTCTG
>JAFSFT010000029.1 GCA_017435045.1 Oscillospiraceae bacterium | reverse complement strand
GAGGATATCAGGACAGGCAATGCAACGGTATCCACAGCAAAGGCAGTATCAGTATCACTTACTCATACAAAGGCAAAGGTTACACAGAGTGTCAGAGAGGTTAAGCTGTATCAGAACGACAGATACAGCAGAGGATTAATCCGACTGACAATCAGTGACAAGGCAATGCCAAAGATAGGAGCAGTGGAACTGGCAGAAGGCACAGTCAGCGAATACTACGAACTGATAAGCCTTGGCAACGGCTGGTATGCAGTTGAATACAAAGACAATACAGTTGCACCGAAGATTAAAAACGGAACAGTCAAGCTGAATGTATACCTTAAAGGCAACAACACAAAGCACGAAAATCCTAACGCAACAGTAAGTGTAAAGGTTACAAATGTTAAGTTTAAAAGCAATCTGAGATAAGCCTGAAAACGAATACTAAACCAAAAATCGGGTCCGATTATCTGTCGGACCCGGTTTTTTGATAGTCAACATTTCACAAAATCTGCATTGTGTACATATTGATTTTCAGAATAAACTGTGGTATACTATTTTAGTAATAAAAATATGTACCTTGAAATTCATTTGGGGGCGTAGCTCACCTGGGAGAGCGCTTGAATGGCATTCAAGAGGTAGTCGGTTCGATCCCGATCGTCTCCACCAACAAAAAAGCATTGAAGAATTAAATCTTCAATGCTTTTTGTCGTATTAGGGCAAGGTTATTTTTTTGACAAATTGGTCTCAATTTAAAGGAAGTGTTTTAATTGAAGGAATTTAAACTTTTTTTAAAGCGTAAGGATGTTGTTGTATCGGGCAAAAGATATGGTATTGATGCACTTGGTGCAATGGCACAGGGATTGTTCTGCACGCTGCTTGTGGGTACAATACTCAACACAATCGGACAGCAGTTCAATATAGCTTTTTTGCAGGAAGTTATAGTTACCATTGGCACAGGTGAGGGCTCTGTGGGGTATACTATTGGCGGTCTTGCGTCTGCAATGGTTGGCCCGGGTATTGCGGTTGCAATAGGTTTTGCACTGCATTGTCCGTCTATGGTTCTTTTTTCTCTTATACCTGTGGGATTTGCCACCAATGCAATGGCTGGTGCAGGCGGTCCGCTTGCGGTATATTTTGTAACTATTGTTGCGGCAGAATTTGGCAAAATCGTTTCCAAGGAAACAAAGGTGGACCTGCTTGTGACACCTTGTGTTACAATACTTGCAGGTATAATGTTCGCAAAGCTTGTTGCACAGCCAATAGGCACTGCGGCACAGTCTGTAGGTATTGCAATTATGTGGGCTACAGAACTGCAGCCTTTCTTTATGGGTATAATTGTTTCGGTAATTATCGGCATGGCACTGACATTGCCGATAAGCTCTGCGGCAATATGTGCAGCCTTTGGACTCACAGGTCTTGCAGGCGGGGCAGCTGTTGCAGGCTGCTGTGCACAGATGGTAGGCTTTGCGGTAATGAGCTTTAAAGAAAACGGATGGGGCGGACTTGTGGCACAGGGAATTGGTACAAGTATGCTGCAGATGTCCAATATTGTTAAAAATCCACGCATATGGATTCCGCCTACACTTGCTTCTGCCATAACAGGACCAGTTGCAACCTGCCTGTTTAACTTTCAGATGAATGGTGCCGCTGTTTCATCGGGTATGGGCACCTGCGGTCTTGTGGGACAGATAGGTGTATATACAGGCTGGCTGAACGATATTGCAAATGGTACCAAAGCTGCCATAACAGCAGGCGACTGGCTTGCAATGCTGCTTATATGCTTTGTACTGCCTGCAATTTTAAGTGTTGTGTTCTGTGAAATAATGAAAAAACGCGGATGGATAAAATCCGAAGACCTTGTTCTTGAACTTTAATATAATATAAAACCAAAGAGAGTATTTCTGTGTATAATGGAAATACTCTCTTTTTGAGGTTATAAGTTATTTAAATAATCAAAGTTTTCTGTTTTTAAAGCTTTCTACAAACCACGGAGCAGGGCAGGTAAACTCTTTATATGAAAGATATGAATAACGTTCATCTTCAATTCTGCCAAACTTAATGTAATAGCTGCACAGTAACTGATATTTAAGCTTAAGTCTGCGGTTAAGGTTGTTATCACCATATTTACTGTCGCCCAATACAGGCATATTCATATATGCAAGGTGGGCACGTATCTGGTGGGTTCTGCCTGTAAAAAGATTTATATCCATAAGCTTGTATCCATCAAAGCTGTCCAGGGTTTTTATGCCTGTTTCAATGTTCTGGCTTGCTTTGTTGATTGGCTTGTCGCTTACAGTAACAAAACCGCGCTGGGAATTTTTGGTAAGAAAGGCTTTATATACACCGTCTTTGATTTTGGGATTATTTTTTACAGCACAGATATATTTCTTTTTAAGCTGCTTGTCACGGAACATATCGAACATAAATTCCAGTGTTTCGTCATTTTTTGCAAGTACAACAATGCCGCTTGTGCCGTTATCAATTCGGTGGCACAGCTGTGGAATGCAGCCATCAATTTTGTTTTTGTAATAATAGTGCTTTATGCGGTTTACAAGAGTATCAAACTCCTGCCAGTCGTCGCTTATAACACTTATGCCGGATGGCTTGTTTACCACAAACAGATTGTCGTCCTCGTAGATAATTTCCACCTGTGAGGAGGCAAACATAAATGCGTTTTCTTTATCGGGCTGCATAAAAAACTCGTCATCAATATAAAGAGTTATAATATCACCAGCAGATAATTTATAGTTTGCTGCCGGTTTGCTGCCGTTTATTTTTATTTTGTTCTGACGTAAAAACTTGCTGACAGCCCCCGGTCTTATAAGCGGATATTTTTCGCAGATAAAACTGTCAAAGCGGACAGGTTTTGCACCTTTAAAAATTAATTCTCTCATTAAATCACCAATAGAATTTTACCACAAATATATGTATGCTTACAATATGGTAATTTTAATTGTCAGATACAGCGGAATATGCATATTCTGAAATAAGGGGTGATTTTATGGCTTTTGATATTTATATTATTATTCTTACAGCCTTTGCGGTTTTTGGATTGTATTGTCTTGTTGATATGGTGCTTGCACTTTTTGCTATGGGCAAAATGCCTGCATCGGTTATGATTATGAAAAATGACATGGGTGATAAAACCTTTAAAAAGGTTAAATTTGCAGAACAGAATATCCCCAACAACTATACAGTTTTTTATCCCTTTGACAATGCGGACAGCGATGAAAAACAGATGGAGCTGCTGAACGGATATCTCACAGAAGTATTGGGTGTAAAAAGTGTGAACAAATAGTAACATATTTAATTTTGTGTAGATAACAACTATGAATTGTGATACAATAAAATAGAAAAATCAATACAAAAGAAGGTAAGCTTTGCAAACACTTAAACGTATAGAAGGTAATGTTGTTCACATAACATTCCAGAGTGCAGACACAGGTTTTACCGTGCTTGAACTGGAAACCGAAACAGAATATATAACCGTTGTGGGCGAGATGGCTGGTATAGGCGAAGGTCAGAAACTGATTGCTTTTGGCGAATATACCAACCACCCGTCTTTTGGTGTGCAGTTTAAGGCCGAAAAGGTGGAGATAAGCCTGCCAAGTGATGCAAATGCTATCTTTACATATCTTACCAGCGGTGCAGTTAAAGGCATAGGTATAGTTTATGCCAAAAGAATTGTGGAAAAATTTGGTGAAGAAACCTTTGATGTACTGGATAACCACCCTGAAAAGCTTGCACAGATTCAGGGTATTTCCTTGTCCAAGGCAAAAGCTATTCAGCAGGAGTTCAAAAAAATCCACGGCGTGCAGGATGCTGTGATATTCCTTTCCAAATATAATGTTGCGGCAAAGGAAGCCATAGCACTTTATTCCATGCTTGGCCCGAATACAGTGGAGATTGTTACAGACAATCCTTTTGTGCTTTGTGGCGAGCCATGCTTTTTTGAGTTTGAAAGAGCGGACGAAATTGCACAAAAACTTATGATGGAGTACGACAACAGCTGCCGTATAGAGGGCGGAATTATGTTTGTGCTGCGTCATAACACCCTTAAAGGGCACAGCTGTGTGCCAAAGCAGAAACTTGTTGAAACGGTGGCTGTTTTTATTGGTGTTGAACCTGAAAAGGTGGAAAACTCCCTTAATAATCTTTTTGAGCAGGGAATTCTAATAGAGGAAAAACTATACGATAAAGCCTTTGTGTTCCTTGCTGAACTGTATGCAGCGGAAATTGTTATTACCCAGAAGCTTACCGAGCTTATGGCAAATGAAATATATAATGTGGAAGATGTCAATTATCTTATTAAATATATCGAACACATTAATGACATTACCTATGCAGAGAAGCAGAAAGAAGCCATAAGCAAGGTTTATAATTCGCCTGTGTCAATAATTACAGGCGGACCGGGCACAGGTAAAACTACAATAGTAAAGGGCATAATCAGTCTGTTTGAAGCACAGGGACTTAAAATAAGCCTTTGTGCACCAACCGGGCGTGCCGCAAAACGTATTTCTGACCTTACCGACAAGCCTGCAAAAACCATACACCGACTGCTGGAGGTTATGCCGGGCAGCAAGGACAACCTGCGTTTTGCAAGAAATCAGGATAACCCTCTGCCTTGTCAGGTGCTTATAATAGACGAATTTTCCATGGTGGATATAGTGCTGTTTTCACAGCTTATAACCGCGGTAAGACCAAACTGCAGAATTGTGCTGGTAGGAGACTCCAATCAGCTGCCTGCAGTGGGCCCCGGCAATATACTCAAAGACCTTATCGAAAGTGATATTGTGCCCTGCGTAATGCTCACAGAGATTTTCCGTCAGTCTCAGCAGAGTCAGATTGTTGTTAATGCCCATAACATAAACAACGGCATTGCACCTGTTTCTGCGGGCAGAGACAGCGACTTTTTCTTTATCGATGCGGATGGAGACAGAGCCGAGCAGCTGCTTGTGCAGTTTGTAACGACAAGACTGCCGCAGGCTTACGGCTATGACAGCTTTGATGATATTCAGGTGCTGTGTCCATCCAGAAAAAAACGCGGAGGAACGGCAAACCTCAATACATTGCTGCAAAAAAGCCTTAATCCGCCAGCTGCAAATAAAAAGGAAATCTCTTTCAACGGGGTTATCTTCCGTGAAGGAGACAAGGTTATGCAGATAAAGAATAACTACGACCTTGAATATGTAAAGGATGACGGCAGCGGAGATATAGGTGTTTTCAACGGAGATATAGGAGTTATAGAAAGGATAGATACTTTTAATAAACTTATGTACATCCGTTTTGAGGACAGACTTTATACCTATACTCAGGAGGAGTTTGTTCAGTTGGAGCATTCGTATGCCATAACTGTGCACAAAAGTCAGGGCTGCGAGTTCAAGGCGGTTGTGCTGTGCATATCTGATACAGCAAAGGAACTGCAGTACCGCAATCTGCTGTACACGGCAATTACCCGTGCAAAGGAACTGCTTATAATTATCGGCAAACCGCATATTCTCGGGCAGATGACGTTAAATCACAGAAAACAGCTGAGATATTCGGGAATAAAATATTTTCTGGAAGAGATGAATGGTTAAAAAACTTTTGATTGATTTGATATTTCCACCAAAATGTATGCTTTGCAACGAAGTCATTTCTGTTGGGGATAAGTGCGAAAACTGCAGAAAGAAAGCAGAGAAATACGCACTTTCCCAATATGGCAGGCAGATAAAGCATTCCTGTTTTAAAAATCTTGATAAATGCATATCTTTTTATCAGTATAAAGGAATAATAAGGGACGGTCTGCTGTATGCAAAATTCAAAAGCTGCTCTGCTTTTGTGGAGGAATTTTTAAGCTATACAGATTTTGATTTTGAAAGCTTTTTCAAAGAAAATGACATAGATGTGATTGTTTCTGTGCCTTTTCACAAATCAAAGCTGTACGACAGCGAGTATGACCTGCCGCAGGAAATGGCACGCAAGATTGCAAAAAGCACAGGTTTGGGGTATAATAAAAACCTTGTAATCAAGGTTAAAAAGACAAAAAATCAACACGATTTATCTTTAAGTGAACGCAAAATCAACCTGAAGGGAGCATTCAGTGTAAAAGGTGATGTAAAAGGGAAGAATATAGCTGTGGTGGATGATATAATTTCTACAGGCTATTCTCTGGAAGAGGTTGCCGGAACTCTAAAAAAGAGTGGGGCAT
This sequence comes from Oscillospiraceae bacterium, assembly GCA_017435045.1. GTDB lineage: Bacteria > Bacillota > Clostridia > Oscillospirales > Ruminococcaceae > RGIG3102. The sequence continues at coordinate 3,572 of JAFSFT010000029.1, read as the reverse complement.
CCGGAGTTGTCGGCATTACTTTTGCGTATAACAACGGATAGAAAGAAGGTTAATATATGGCATCAAATGATATTGGAATAGATTTGGGTACAACCAAAGTTATGATATACAGAGAAAACGACGGCATCGTTATCAACGAACCAAGCGTTGTGGCTTATGACGCTGAAAGCGGAACACCTATCGCTTTTGGTCAGAAAGCTTTTGAAATGGTGGGTAAAACCCATAAAAATATTGTTGCTGAATATCCGCTCAAGGACGGTGTAATTTCCAACTACACCCTTACCAAAGAGATGGTAAAATATTTTATCAGCAAATCCTACGACTCCAAGGTGGTAAAGCCAAAGGTAAGTATATGTGTGCCAAGTGCTGTTACAGGCATTGAGGAAAATGCAGTGGTTGATGCTGCCATTTCTTCGGGTGCAAGACAGGTGCTTATTATCGAAGAACCTATTGCTGCTGCAATCGGTGCAGGCCTTGATATTATGAAGGCTAACGGCAATATGATTGTTGATATCGGCGGCGGTACAACAGATATTGCTGTCATTTCCCTTGGCGGCATTGTATGCTCCAAATCCATAAAGCTTGCAGGCAATGCAATCGATAAGGAAATTGTAAAACTGCTTAAAAACAAGTTCAATTTCTATGTTGGTCAGAAAACTGCACAGCAGCTTAAACACGCTGTGGCAGACTGTATGCCAACAGAGGAAAATAACCGCACTTTTGAAGTTAAAGGTATAAATCTGCTTAAAGGTCTGCCAGGAAAACTCAATGTGTCCACCCTTGACCTTAAGCCTGTTATAGACCCTGTTATTGAAGAATATGTTATTGCAGTTAAGAATGTACTGGAAATAACACCACCGGAACTTTCCGGCGATATCTACGAAAACGGTATTCTGCTTACAGGTGCAGGTGCAAAGCTTGCAAATCTCGATAAATACTTCCAGCAGCATCTTAAATGTAAGGTGTTTGTTGCCGAAAACTGCGAGCAGTGCGTTGCTGTGGGTACAGGCAAAGTGTTTGCACTTGAAGGTCAGCTGGAATCCGGTTTCAGAGATGTTACACCGGGTCTCTCAAAAAAATAATATAAATTGAAAAGGCGATTTTTATCGCCTTTTTTGGTGAGATATGGAATATAAGGTTATACGCCATCACAGGCGAAAAAGGCTTGCTGTAACAGTTACCCCAATGGGTGAGGTGATTGTAAAAGCACCGCTGTATGCAAGCGAAGGATATATAGAAAAATTTATCATTTCACAGGAAAAGTGGATTAAGGAACAGCAGAAATATTACGAGGATGCATACCACCACCGCATCCTTGTATCACAGGAAGAAAAAGCGGCAATGAAAAAGCAGCTTTTGCCACAGATGCAGGAGTTGGTGGACAGATATGCCGCAATGATGGGTGCAGAAATCAAAAGTGTAAAGATTACCTCGGCAGAAAAACGCTGGGGCTCATGCGGCAAGGATGGGGCAATCTGCTTTTCTTACCGACTGGCACTGGTTTCTCAGAGATGCAGGGAATATCTTGTTGTACACGAGCTTTGTCATTTAAAGCAGTTCAATCATTCAAAGGAGTTTTATTCTCTTGTTGAACAGTATATGCCACATTACAGAGAAGCCGAAAAAGAACTTAACGGATATTACATACATCTGCGTCAGTAAATGGTAAAATTGATTTACTAAGCGATAATTTCATGATATAATAAAATGATTAATAATGTTCAGAGGTAATAAATGGAATTTTCCAGAGCAGTTTTATTGCGAAAAGAATACATAGAAAAACAGTTTGGCTTTTTAAACGCTATGCAGCAAAAAGCGGTGTATGCGGTAAAAGGCCCTATTCTCATACTTGCAGGTGCAGGCAGCGGCAAAACCAGTGTGCTTATCAACCGTATTTCCAATATGGTGCGGTTTGGTCACAGCTATAACTCCGATTATTTCCCAGGGGATGTAAGCGAAGAAACCCTGCAGGCACTGGAAGCAGCGGTTAATGGCGGCGAAAAGCTGTCTTTTGAACAGGAAAACGAAATTGCCACAAGTGCAATAAGACCTTACAATATACTTGCCATCACATTTACAAACAAGGCAGCGGCAGAACTTCGCGAAAGGCTTGAAAAATCCATAGGCGAATATTCACGCGATGTTATGGCAAGCACCTTTCACTCTCTGTGTGTAAGAATTCTGCGCAGGGACGGTGACAAGCTTGGTTTTGATTCTTCCTTTACAATCTATGATACAGACGACCAGAAGCGTATTATAAAAGAGATTATGAAGGACCTGAACATTGACGACAAGTTTGTTCAGCTGAAAAGTGTTATGAGCCATATGTCTGGGTATAAAGACAAGCTGGTATCTCCGCAGGAAGCGGCGGAATTTGCTGTAAATGCCCACGAAAGACTTGTTGTAAAATGTTATGAAGAATATCAGAAACGTCTTAAAAAAGCAAATGCTTTTGACTTTGACGACCTCATTTATTATACAGTAAAGCTTTTCAAAGAAAACGAAGAAGTTCTGACATACTATCAGAACCGATACAGATATATTATGGTGGACGAATATCAGGACACCAGCACTGCCCAGTTTGAACTTGTACATCTTCTGTCGCAGGCACACAACAACATCTGTGTTGTTGGTGATGATGACCAGAGCATCTACCGCTTCCGCGGTGCTACAATCGAAAATATCCTCAGTTTTGAAGAAAACTTTGCAGGAGCACAGGTAATCAGACTGGAGCAGAACTACCGTTCCACATCCAATATCCTCAATGCCGCCAACTCTGTTATCAGAAACAACAACGGCAGAAAAGGCAAAACCCTGTGGACAAGCAAGGGGGACGGGGAAAAGGTTAAAATCTATTCCCTGCCAAAGGAATTTGACGAAAGCCGCAATATTGTTGATGTAATTGCACAGAACGTTAAAAAAGGTGCAAAGCTTTCTGACCATGCTGTGCTTTACAGAATGAATATGCAGTCCAGTGCGGTGGAAAATGCTCTTGCAAGAAGCGGTATCACATACCGCATTATCGGTGGCCACCGATTCTATGACCGCATGGAAATCAAGGATATCCTTGCATATATCAATGTGGCAATAAACCCTGAAGATGACCTGCGTTTAAAACGCATTATCAATACACCTGCCCGCAAAATCGGCAATACAACTGTGGAGACAATCTCAAATCTTGCCAGGGAAAACGGCACGTCAATGATTGAGATAATCAAAAATGTTTACGATTATCCGCAGCTTGGCCGTGCGGCAAGTGCACTTAAAAACTTTTATGGTATCTACGAACAGATTGTGCGTCTGTGCGAAGATTGTCCTATGGAACATATCGTTCCGAATCTTATCCGCATAACAGGTTACGAGGATATGCTTGTACAGCAGGGCGAGGAGGGCAAAACCCGTCTCGAAAACGTTGGTCAGCTTGTAACCAATATGCAGGAATACAAAAACAACAACGGTGAGGATGCAACCTTAAGGGCTTTTCTTGAAGAAGTAAGCCTTATCAGCGACATCGACAATTACGACCAGGATGCAGACAGCGTAACACTTATGACAATCCATTCCGCAAAAGG
>JAFSFT010000028.1 GCA_017435045.1 Oscillospiraceae bacterium | reverse complement strand
TCAACTGCTTCCTGAAGCATACGTTTTTCGTTTCTAACGATGATGTCAGGAGCGGAGAGTTCCAAGAGTTTTTTAAGACGGTTGTTACGGTTGATAACACGTCTGTAAAGGTCGTTCAGGTCGGATGTGGCAAATCTGCCGCCGTCCAGCTGAACCATTGGTCTGATATCCGGTGGGATAACAGGAATTGTTGTGAGAATCATCCATTCAGGACGGTTGCCGGAAAGACGGAAGCTTTCGCAAACTTCAAGACGTTTGTAGAGTTTTACTCTCTTCTGACCTGTAGCTGTTTCAAGTTCTTCTGTAAGTTCCTTGGAAAGCTGGTCAAGGTCGATTTTTTCAAGAAGTTCAAGGATAGCTTCAGCACCCATAGCAGCTTTGAAAGCGTCTGCGCCGTAACGTTCAACCATATCGTTGTATTCGTTTTCGCTGAGGAGCTGTTTGTCTTCCAGGGATGTAAAGCCCTTGTCTGTTACGATGTAGCTGGAGAAGTAGATAACCTTTTCCAGAGCTTTTGGTGTAACGTCAAGGATAAGGCCGATTCTGGATGGAATAGCCTTGAAGTACCAGATGTGGGAAACAGGTGCAGCAAGTTCAATGTGACCCATTCTTTCACGTCTTACTTTACTTCTTGTAGATTCAACGCCGCACTTGTCACAGATCTGACCTTTGTGGCGGTTTTTGTTAAGCTTACCGCAGTTACATTCCCAGTCCTTTGTAGGTCCGAAAATTCTTTCGCAGAAAAGACCGTCTCTTTCCGGTTTGAGTGTGCGGTAGTTTATAGTTTCAGGCTTTGTTACTTCACCACGGGACCAGGCTCTGATCTGGTCAGGAGAAGCAAGGCCGATTTTTATGGAATCAAAAGTGTTATGTGCCATAATTATAAGCAAACTCCTTTTCATAAATGTCAGTGGGTTAAATGCTGTCTTTGAATTGGTACGACTGCTTATACAAGCAGGCTTTCCCCGGCGGGGTGTGCCCGCTTATATAATGTAATATATATTCAGATATTAGAATTCGTCGTCCATGTCGTCGCCTGCGTCGAATACAAATTCTTCGCCGAGTGCGAGGCTTTCGTCAAGTTCAGGGTCATCTGAAACTGAGAAGCCTTTTTCAAAGTCTTCATTCTGTCCAACCAACTCTGTAGCAATTTCGCTTGCAAAATCTGCATCTTCATCGTATGTCTGTTTAAGGTCAATTTCGTCGCCTGCTTTGTCGAGAACGCGGATGTCAAGACCGAGGGACTGCATTTCCTTAATAAGAACACGGAAGGATTCAGGAATACCTGGTTTTGGAATTTCGTTGCCTTTAAAGATAGCTTCGTATGTTTTTACACGGCCAACCATATCGTCGGATTTAACTGTAAGGATTTCCTGCAGTGTGTAAGCAGCACCGTAAGCTTCGAGAGCCCAAACTTCCATTTCACCGAATCTCTGACCACCGAACTGAGCTTTACCGCCAAGAGGCTGCTGAGTAACGAGGGAGTATGGACCGATGGAACGGGCATGGATTTTATCGTCAACAAGGTGGTGAAGTTTGAGGAAGTATTTGTAACCAACTGTTACAGGGTTATCAAATTTTTCACCTGTTCTGCCGTCGTAAAGTGTAACTTTACCTGTTTCCGGCAGGCCTGCTTCTTTGAGTGCTTCAAAGATATCTGTTTCTTTTGCACCGTCAAATACAGGTGTCATAACCTTCCAGCCAAGTGCTTTTGCAGCATAGCCGAGGTGAACTTCCAGAACCTGACCGATGTTCATACGGGATGGAACGCCCAGTGGGTTGAGAACAAGGTCAAGTGGTGTACCGTCTTCGAGGAACGGCATATCTTCCTGTGGGAGAATGCGGGAAACAACACCCTTGTTACCATGACGGCCGGCCATCTTGTCACCTACAGAAATCTTACGTTTCTGTGCGATGTATACACGAACAACCTTGATAACGCCAGGTTTGATTTCGTCGCTGTTTTCGCTTGTAAATTCTCTTACGCCTACGATTGTACCGTATTCGCCGTGTGGAACTTTAAGGGATGTATCTCTTACATCGCCTGCTTTTTCGCCGAAGATAGCGCGGAGAAGTTTTTCTTCAGGAGAAAGTTCTGTTTCGCCCTTTGGTGTAACTTTACCAACGAGGATATCGCCGCTGGATACTTCAGCACCAACGCGGATGATACCGTTAGCGTCGAGATTTTTGAGTGCGTCTTCGCCAACGTTTGGAATTTCTCTTGTGATTTCTTCAGGTCCGAGTTTTGTTTCTCTTGCTTCGATTTCGTATTCTTCGATATGGATGGAGGAGAATACGTCGCCGCTAACAACTCTTTCGTTGATGAGGATAGCGTCTTCGTAGTTGTAACCTTCCCATGTCATGTAGCCTACGAGAACGTTTTTACCAAGGGAGATTTCGCCCTGGTCTGTAGATGGACCGTCAGCGATAACCTGACCTTTTTCAACAATCTGACCTTCGTTTACGATTGGTCTCTGGTTGATACATGTGCCCTGGTTGGAGCGCATAAATTTAATGATATCGTATTCGTCAACTGTTGTTGAGTCTACGCGGATTGTGATTTTGTCTGCAGATACTCTTTCAACAACACCGCCGTTTTTAGCGATAACAACGATGCCGGAGTCGTAACCTGCTTTGTATTCCATACCTGTAGCAACGATTGGCTGCTGCGGACGGAGAAGCGGAACAGCCTGACGCTGCATGTTGGAACCCATCAGTGCACGGTTTGCGTCGTCGTTTTCAAGGAACGGAATCATTGATGTAGCAACGGAAACCAGCATTTTTGGAGAAACGTCCATAAAGTCTACGGATTCTCTTGGTGTTTCGAGGATAGCGTCACGGAAACGTGCGTTAACACGAGGGCGAACAAAACGGCCTTCTTCATCGAGAGGTTCGTTAGCCTGTGCAACGATGTATCTGTCTTCAACGTCAGCTGTCATGTAAACAACTTCGTTTGTAACAACGCCTGTTTCTTTGTCAACTCTGCGGTATGGAGCTTCGATAAAGCCGTATTCGTTTACTCTTGCAAATGTAGCAAGGTAGGAGATAAGACCGATGTTAGGACCTTCAGGTGTTTCGATAGGGCACATTCTGCCGTAGTGTGAGTAGTGAACGTCACGAACTTCGAAGCCTGCACGGTCACGGGAAAGACCGCCAGGACCCAGAGCGGAAAGACGGCGTTTGTGTGTCAGTTCAGCAAGTGGGTTTGTCTGGTCCATAAACTGAGACAGCTGGGAGGAACCGAAGAACTCTTTGATAACAGCAACAACAGGTTTGATGTTGATAAGGCTTTCAGGAGTGATAAGTTCTCTTTCCTGCTGTTCCATTCTCTCTTTGATTGTTCTTTCCATACGGATGATACCTGTACGGAACTGAGCCTGGAGAAGTTCGCCAACAGAACGGATACGGCGGTTGCCAAGGTGGTCGATATCGTCGTATTCGCCTACGCCGTCAGCAAGGCAGAGCACATAGCTGATGGAAGCGAATACGTCATCGATTGTGATGTTTTTAGGGATAAGTCTTTCGCAGTTTGCTTCGAGAAGTTCTCTGAGGAGCTGGTCGTCATCGCCTGCTTCTTCCATGATTTCTCTGAGCACTGCAAAGGAAACTTTTTCGTTGAGGCCAAGGTCTGTTGCGTCAAAGCCGAGAACTGCTTTGTGGTCAACCATACCGTTGGAGATAACCTTAACGATTTTTTCGCCGTTCTTAACGTGTGTTACTGCAACACCGTTGTTTTCGATTACATAAGCGAGTTCTTCGCTGATGAGCTGGCCTTCTTCACAGAGGATTTCGCCTGTGAGAGGGCTTACGATATTTTCTGCAGCAACCTGGTTGATAAGACGGTTAGCAATAGAAAGCTTTTTGTTGAATTTGTAACGGCCAAAACGGGACAAATCGTATCTTCTTGGGTCGAAGAACAGATTGTTGATGTGGTTCTGGGAGTTTTCAACTGTTGGTGGTTCGCCCGGACGGAGCTTGCGGTATGTTTCCAGCAAACCTTCTTCCTGGTTGGAAGTGATGTCCTTGAGAAGTGTGGATTCGATGATTGCGTTTTCACCGAACAGTTCGCGGATCTGAGCATCTGTGCTTACGCCGAGAGCTCTGATAAAGCTTGTTACAGGAAGCTTTCTGTTTTTATCGATACGAACGTAGAAGATGTCGTTTACATCTGTTTCGTATTCAAGCCATGCACCACGGTTAGGGATGATTGTACCGGAGTACAGTTCCTTACCTGTTTTGTCATGGTCAAGTTTAAAGTAAGCGCCAGGAGAACGGATGAGCTGGGAAACAACAACACGTTCAGCACCATTGATAATAAATGTGCCGCTTTCTGTCATTTTAGGCAGGTCGCCCATAAATTTTTCCTGCTCTTTGATTTCGCCTGTTTCTTTGTTGAGCAGGCGGATTGTAGCTCTGAGCGGAGCAGCGTAAGTTACGTCACGTTCCTTACATTCTTTTACAGAATATTTTGTTTTTTCGTCGATGCGATAGTCAACGAATTCGAGAGCAAGTGTACCTGTGTGGTCTTCAATAGCGCCTGTGTCTCTGAAAACTTCACGGATACCTTCTTCGATAAACCACTTGTATGATGTTTTCTGCACATCGATAAGGTTTGGCATTTCCAGAACTTCATCGATTTTTGCAAAGTTCATACGCTGTGTTGTGCCAAGCATAGTTGGTTTTACTTTCAGCATGTTTCGTAATTCTCCTTCATAAGTATTGGGTTTGCTTCTTTTGGTTTGCCTGTGGCAAAAGCCGCCAGATAACCAAAAGTGGCTTGGGGCCTTGCGCTTTCAATAATAACAAAGGCAATGGTTTCCGCCGCAAACGGCACAGAATTACTGCCGTTTACAGTTTTCGCCAATCACTTTGCGGTCAATAAAATGCCATCATTTTATCAATCCGCAACAAATTGTGACAAGATTCGGGCTGAAAGCAGGCACAGAATTACTGCCTGTTTTCGGCCTTAAAACTTTATGTTGCCAAAATTTACGGTAAATTTCGTACAAATAACAGATTTTTAAGCTTAAATTTTGTCAATTTTGACGACAAATTTTCCACAAAATCGCAAAAAGAGCCTAAGTAGCCATTTTTATACATTATGAGATTATACATCCATTTCGTCAAATTGTCAATAAATTTTGAGATGGTAAAAAAAATTTCTCTTGACAAGGTGTTTTTTATACCATATACTGTTAAATTTTTTGTTGTAAAAGCAAACAGATTATAGTATACTGTCAAAGTTACTTTTAAAAAAACGAATATATATAATAATCAAGAGGTAAAAATTTATGTGGTTTTTATTCACTATATGTACTATATTGATGTGGTCGGGCAGTGACCTGTTTTCCAAAATGGGCACACAGCCAAGCGATAAGCTTAGCCATTTCAAGATGCTTATGGCAGTTGGATTTGTAATGGGTGCACACGCCATATGGCAGATTACCATAGGCGGTGTTGAATATCAGTGGTTCAACTTTCTGGCCTATCTGCCTGTAAGTGCAATGTACATTATCTCCATGATGTTCGGCTATATGGGTCTGCGTTATATCGAGCTGTCCATCTCCTCCCCTATCTGCAACTCCTCGGGTGCTATGGTTGCCCTGATGTGCTTTGTGTTCCTGAAACAGACAATGCCTCCTTTGGCACTTGTGGCGGTAATTCTTATCTCCCTTGGCATCTTTCTGCTGGCTCTGTTTGAAAAAATCGACACCGACAAGGCACGCAGCAGCGAAGGTACAAAAATTGACAGCAAATACGAAAGAAGTGTACTGGCAATTGTCTTCCCTGTGCTGTACCTTATAATCGATGCTATGGGTACATTCCTTGACGGGCTTTACTTTGACTTTGCAATGCCCGAAATTTTCTACACAGGTATTACAGAGGACACTGTAGAGGTTGTTTGCAACATCAGCTACGAGCTTACATTTATGGTTGTTGGCATTCTCAGTGCAATTTATGTGCTGGGCATTAAAAAGGACAAAATTACACTTAAAAACGACAAGTTCAAGGGTATTGCCGCAGTTTTCGAAACAATTGGTCAGTTTACATATGTTTTCGCCCTCAGCGGCAATGCAATTGTTGCTGCACCTGCAATCGGCAGCTATACAGTATTCAGCGTGCTGTGGAGTCATATCTTCCTTAAAGAAAAACTGCAGAAAAAGCAGTATTTTGTTATTGGCATGGTGCTTGTTGGCGTTATCCTGCTGGCAATACTGGATATGTAACGGATTTCTGAAAGATTTTTCAGAACAGCCACAGAAATTACCATTTAAGAAATCTGCATATACAAAAAGGCTTACAGCAACCGCTGTAAGCCTTTTTTGTTTATATTGTCTGTTTATTTATATTACAGATTATAAATCTCGCTGAATTTTTCTTCCAGATAGTCGCAGAAAACGTCAGCGTCAAAGCTTTCGCCCAGTGTTTTTTCCAGTATCTGTGATGGTGCATAAAGCTGACCGTACTGCCAGATATGCTCTCTGTTCCACTCGTTAATCGGAGCAAGATTGCCTTCTGCTATGCATTTTTCCACATCAACAGTTTCCTTCATCTTTCTGAGGAACTGTGCACCATATGCAGAGCCGAGAGCATAGGACGGGAAATAACCAATGTTGCCGCCGGACCAGTGGCTGTCCTGCAGCACGCCATCTTTATCGTTCGGCACATCAACACCAAGGTATTCCTTGTACATTTTATTCCACTGTTCAGGCAGGTCTTTAACTTCAACTTCTCCTGCCATAACACGTTTTTCCAGCTCGTAACGCACCATAATATGAAGTGCATATGTGAGTTCGTCAGCAAAAATTCTTATAAGACCCGGTTCTGCCTTGTTTACCGCCTTGTAAACATCCTCCGCTGTGTATCCCTCCAACTGTGGGAAAATCTTCTGCATTTCAGGGAAGATATATTCCACAAAGCTGCGGCTGCGGCCGATGTAGTTTTCGTAGAAGCGGCTCTGGCTTTCGTGAATGCCCATACTTACACCGCCGTCCAGCACTGTGTATGCAAACTCGTCTGCAACGCCCATCTCGTAAAGTGCGTGACCACCCTCGTGGATAACACTGTACATAGAGCGTGCAAGGTTGTCTGTGTGATATTTTGTGGTGATACGTACATCGCTGTGTGTACCAAGAGTTGTGGTAAACGGATGTTCGGTTGTTGCAATGCCGCAGTGGTTTTTGTCCAGACGCATAACATCCATAAGATACTGTGCAAACTGTGCCTGCTGTTCTTCGGAGAAATATCCGTTTACACTGTCGTCGCTTACCTGCTGTTTTTCCTTGATTTTTGCAATAAGCGGCACTATGCGGCTGCGCAGTGTTGAGAAAAACCGGTCACATTTTGCCTTGCTTAAGCCTTCTTCAAACTCGCCCAGCCAGTAGTCATAAGGGTCTTTATCCGGTGCACACCATGCAGCAATCTGTTTATAGAAGCTGAACATCTTTTCCAGATACGGACAGAACATTTCAAAGTTGCTTTCGTCCTTTGCTCTGTGCCATACATCGTCTGCTTCGCTTATAAGCTGCTGCAGTTCCACATATTTATCAAACGGTATCTTCTGCATCTGACGGATGCCCTTGAGCATAAGGTAAACCATGCGGTTTTCCTTTTCCTCCAGCTGTTCTCTGTTTGCTTCCAGATATTCCAGCAGCTGCACTGTTTCCTGCCCTGTGGAAAGCTTGTAGATTTCGCCGCTGAGCACAGCCAGTGTCTGTGCACGGTTTGCACCTGTGCCCTTTGGTGCTGTTGTTGCACCATCAAAATAAAGCACCGCTGTAGCATGGTTATATGCTGTCAGCTTTGCCTGTAAAGCATACAGTTTTTCTTTTGCTTCGTTTATTGTCATATTGTCCTCCTGCAAGATTTCAATTTTTATTCTGTCATTTTCCTCTGCGGCGTCCTCAACAGCTGCCAGCAACTTTGTGCCATAATCAGACTGCCCCTCCACAGCGATAAGCGTATCCTCGCATATATCGCAAAGCACATCGTAAAGTGCATCAAGGTTTTTGCCGTAGTATGACGGGAAATCCAGCTTCTGTGCAAGCTCACAGTGGATTTTTTCCTTGTCCCAGCCCAGATTTATCTTTACCTTTTTCATAACTTCTCCTTTTTCAGCCGCTGTGCTGTATTATTCTGTCCATACATATCCCAGCTGCGAATCATACAGCTGTTCAAAGCTTTCGTAATGGTCGGATGTGTAGTATATATCGTAGTCGTCTGTACTGTATACCAGTCTTTCTCCGCCACGGTAGCCGCCCAGATAGTTTATATCACATTCCCTGTATTCTTCACCTTCAGGCAGCAGACCCTCGCGGTTGCCGAATTTATCACCGCCGATGGATTTGCCCTCTGCCACATCCCAGAGGTTTCCTTTGGCGGAATCCCATCCCAGCTTTTTTGCCTCGCTTTTGGTTATAAAGTTTGGCGGCAGTTCCTGCCATTCGTACAGATACGCCGAAACGCTGTACTTGTCAGAATAGCTTTCGCCATAGTATATGACCTCATCTTCCTCGGGTGCCTGTGCTTCGTCGTACTCAACATCATATTTCACATCGCTGTTCTGCCCCTGTGCAGAATCTGACGGCACATTTTTTGTACAGCCGGTAAACACCGACAACAAAACCGCCACAGACAGCACAAGAGCTGCCAGTGATTTGCTGTATCTCTTCATAACATACCTCTTTTTGATTTTATTCAATGTATACATATTAACATATAAATATATAAAAAAACAGACTTGAAAACTTTACTGCAATATTTATTATATCAATACATAAACAAAAAGTCATTCTGAGCAAAAGCGAAAAATCTCCCTGTTTAATCAATACGGGAAATTCTTCGGAGTTAAAACTCCTCAGAATGACATAGTTTAATTATTTAAAAGTAGAGGCTGTTTTCAGGGAATTTATCCTCGCAGGTTACACGCACGCCAAGCTTTTTAAGGGTGGAAACGTCACCTGTACGCAGCATTACAGAGGAATGCAGGTCTGCCCCTCGGAGCTTTGGCAGCTGATTGAGTGCCTGCTCTACCATTGGGTTTGTAGCCATTGAAACCGTCAGTGCCAGCAGCACGTCGTCCAGTTTGAGAGCAGATGTACGGCTGCCCAGGACCTCTCTTTTAAGCTTGAGCATAGGTGCAAGAACCTCTGCAGGGATAAGCTTGATATTATCGGGAATACCACTGAGGTATTTGATTGCATTAACCGTTGCAGAACTTGTTGCAGACATTATATCACTTGCCTTGCCTGTGATAATTGTGCCGTCGCAAAGCTCGTATGCAACGCTGTTTTTACCTGTCTGTTCGTACTTTTCAAGAGCAGGCTTTACGCAAGGACGGTCCTGTGCCGCATTAAGCTGCATCTGACCCATGATGTACTCCAGTTTTTCAACTGTCTTATGGTCAATTTTGCCCATCTTGTAGTCACAGAGTGCTGTGTAGTATCTTGCGATAACCTCCTGTGCGGATGCATAGCGTGCAGCCTCGTCATCCACAATGGCATAGCCTGCCATATTTACGCCCATATCTGTAGGTGAACGGTAGAAGTTTTCGTCCCCTGTGATTTTTGTGAGAATTGTCTTTACAATAGGGAAAGCCTCAACGTCACGGTTGTAGTTTACTGTAATTTCGTTGTACGCCTCCATATGGAAAGGGTCAATCATATTTACGTCCAGCAGGTCTGCTGTTGCAGCTTCGTAAGCAAGGTTTACAGGGTGTTTGAGAGGCAGATTCCATATTGGGAATGTCTCAAATTTTGCATAACCTGCCATAACGCCACGCTTGTGTTCGTGATAAACCTGAGAAAGACACACAGCCAGTTTGCCGCTGCCCGGACCCGGTGCTGTTACCACAACAAGCGGTTTTGTTGTCTGTACAAACTCGTTTTTACCGTAGCCTTCATCACTTACGATACTGTTCACATCGCCGGGATAGTTCGGAATAACATAGTGCTTGTAGCTTTTTATACCAAGGTTTTCCAGCTTGCGCATAAAGTTGTCTGCTGCAGGCTGGTGGTTGTATTTATTGATAACAATGCTGTTTACTGCAATGCCCATAGCCTTGAACTCGTCTATAAGACGGAGAACGTCCATATCGTAGCTGATGCCAAGGTCGGCACGCACCTTTGTTTTTTCGATATCGTCCGCAGAGATGCAGAATATAATTTCCGCCTGGTCTGCAAGAGACTGAAGCAGCCTTATCTTTGTGTCCGGCTGAAAACCCGGAAGCACACGAGAAGCATGGAAGTCGTCAAAAAGCTTGCCACCGAATTCAAGGTAGAGTTTACCGTCAAAGCGTTTGATACGCTCCTTGATTTCGTGAGACTGTTTTTCAATATATATATCATTGCTGAAAGCCTGTTTTAACATCTTACACCTCCGTCTTAACAGCTGACAATTAAATATCAATACTTATATAGTATATCACTATTTAGTTCCTGTTACAATTTTAATTTTGATTTTGAAAGTTAGAATATTAAAAAAATTTTTTAACAAATTTGGCTATCTTTCACAAATTTTCATTTCTTGTGTCGAAGCGGTATTTTTTCGCATAAAATTCACCGCAAAGCTATTGACAGACAGCCGTATGTGGCTATAGTATATAGCTATCAACGTACTGTTTTTTCAGTAATATCATCAGCAAAGGAGAATTTATTATGGCACGTTACGGTTGTATGATTTGCGGCTGGATTTATGACGAAGAGGTTGGCGACGAAGAACTGGGCATTGCTCCCGGCACAACATTTGAAGAATTGCCTGAAGATTTTGTATGTCCTCTCTGCGGCGTTGACAAGGAACAGTTTGACCTTGCCGAATAAGATTTCTGAATAACATTATAATAAAAGCACAGATATACGGCCGTATATCTGTGCTTTTTCGTTTTTAATATTTATTTTTCGCCGTACAGGCCATTCCAGACTATATTGCGATAGTTCTCCGCATCTGTTGCCCCTTCTGTAGAAAAACACAATACAACAGATTTTTCGTTCAGATTAAGCTGTTTTTTTATTTCAGGCTGATTATTCATTATTTCCGCCAATGCTGCAAATCCTGCTGCACCGCTTTCTCCCGAAACAATACGGGTATCTCTGCCGGCAGGATTGCCGAGAATACGCATTCCTCTTGCCGCTACACTGTCTTCCATGGAGATAAATGCATCTGCATTGTATTTAAGCACGTTCCACGCAAGTGTGCATGGTTCGCCACAGGCAAGACCTGCCATTATTGTGTCCAGTGCTCCACCCACAGTATGGATTTCGCCATCATCTGCCAGTACCGTACTGTAAAGACAATCTGCCTTATCCGGTTCAACAATAATAATTTTTACATCTGCACCATATACACTGCGCAGGAAGGCTGTAACTGCCCCTGCCATTGCACCTACGCCTGCCTGAAGAAATACGTGTGTCGGCTTTTTATCACCAAGCTGCTGAACAGCTTCGTACGCCATTGTAAGATATCCCTGCATTATGTATGCAGGAATCTTTTCGTATCCGTCCCAGGATGTATCCTGCACCAGTACCCATCCGTTCTTTTCAGCCTGATGTTTTGCAAACCTTACTGTATCATCGTAATTTACTTCTGTAATCTCTGCATGGGCACCAAGCCTGCGTATATTTTCCAATCGCTCTGATGCACTGCCCTTTGGCATATACACCACAGCACTGTGTCCCAGTTTTGCCGCTGCCCATGCAATACCGCGGCCATGATTTCCGTCTGTTGCAGTAACAAAGGTAACCCTGTCTTTTTCGCCGGCACATACAAAATCAGCATATTCCATATCGGATATATTTTTACCCATTTTTTCGGCAATATATCTGCCAAGGCAATAACTGCCGCCAAGCGCTTTAAAGGCATTCAGCCCAAAGCGGAAGCTTTCATCCTTTACATAAATTTCTCCACAGCCCAGAAAATCCGCTGTGCTGTTAAGACCGACAAGAGGGGTTATTCCATATTCTGCAAAAGACTGGTGAAATCTGTTTATCTGCTGTGCCTGCTGCACGCTGAAATTCTGCGATATCGGTGCCGCAGATATATTGCAATGTTTGTTGTAAACTATCTTCAATCTTCCCATAATCAAATTTCCCATGCTGTAAAAAGTGTACTGCTTTACATTAAATATATTTAAAACATCTTACATTTTCATATTGCACACCATTGTACTATTTTTTTATCTTTTCCCAATAGGCCTTTGCCGCCTGTTCGGTTTTGTTTTCCCCGTACTGGTAGTACTTTCTGTCCTTTATTGCGTCGGGCAGATACTGCTGTTTTATCCAGTGATTGGGGTAACTGTGCGGATACCTGTAACGTTTGGAGTCGTCAAGCTGCTTATTTTCAAAGGTTGAGGCATCTTTAAGGTGTGCAGGCACATCGCCAAAATTGCCGCTTTTTACATCTTCAAAGGCCGCATTTATTGCCGCCTCGCCGCTGTTGGATTTTGGGGCTGTGGCAAGCAGTATAACCGCATCGGCAAGAGGTATTCTTGCCTCTGGCATACCTGTCTGCAGTGCCATATCACAGCAGGCTTTTACAATGGCAATTGCCTGTGGATAGGCAAGGCCTATATCCTCGCAGGCAATAACCTGCAATCGTCTTACTGCAGAGATAAGGCCATCTCCGTCCAGAATTCTTGCAAGGTAGTGGAGAGCTGCGTTTTCGTCCGAACCACGGATGGATTTCTGCAATGCAGACAGCAGATTGTAGTGTACATCCCCTGCATTGTCAAAACGGTTGGAGCTGCGTTGGGTTACCTGCTTTGCCATATCGTCTGTGATAACCAGCCTGCCGTCTTTTTCCCTTGCCGCCGCAATAAGAAGTTCAAGAGCATTGTAGCATTTGCGCATATCGCCGCCGCAGCCGTAACTTAAGGTCTGCTTTGCCTCGTCGGAAATATCTATCTCTGTGCCGTTTTCCTCTATGTAACGGACAACCGCCTTTTCTATGCCCTCTGTCACATCCTGTGCTGTAAGAGATTTAAACTCAAACACTGTACAGCGGCTGAGAATGGCGTTGAAGATTGCAAAATAAGGATTTTCTGTGGTGGATGCAATAAGTGTTACACTGCCGTCCTCGATAACCTCCAGCAGAGATTGCTGCTGTTTTTTGTTAAGATACTGTATTTCGTCCAGATACAGCAGTATGCCGTTTTCTGTGCCAAAGGTGTTTATCTGATTGATGATATCCTTTATATCTGCAGTGGAGCTTTGTGTACCGTTAAGCTTGAACAGCTTTTTGCCCGTTTTGCGTGCAATAATGGACGCCACGGTGGTTTTGCCCACACCTGACGGACCAAAGAATATCATATTAGGGGTAACTCCCCTTTCTATTGCACGGCGGAAAACGCTGTTTTCGCCCAGCAGATGCTTCTGTCCGCATACGTCAGAAAGCTCTTTTGGTCTTATTGCCGCTGCCAGAGGCATACTCATAATCATCAACTCCAGATACAGTTTTATTTTATTAAGTATACATTAAAAACCGCTGTGATACAAGTTTTTGGCTGATATTTGCCTTTCGCCTGTATACATACAATTATGATGTAGGATAACCAGCCCCCATACTGTATTTCTTCCTGCCTGTGTAACCTGGTCACTTGTGGTAATTTATGCAAAATGATATACTTTAATAAGTCAAAAAAAGCGGAGGTTATGGTATGAAAACAAAAAAAGAAGCGGCAGCCATTGTGGCCGCACTGGAAAACGAATACCCCTTGGCAGAGTGCTTTCTGGACAGTGAAAACGCCTGGCAGCTGCTGGTTGCCGTGCGGCTTTCGGCACAGTGTACCGACCTGAGGGTAAATGCCACAACTCCAACTCTGTTTGCAAAATTCCCGACCATATCTGCCCTTGCAGATGCTGACCCCAGAGATATTGAGGAAATCGTACGTCCCTGCGGGCTTGGCAAAAGCAAGGCAAGGGATATCAACCTGTGCATGAAGATGCTGCGTGATGAGTACAACAGCGTTGTGCCCGACAATATGGAAGACCTGCTGCGTCTGCCTGGTGTTGGCAGAAAAAGTGCAAACCTTATCCTTGGCGATGTTTTCGGCAAACCAGCCATTGTGGCAGATACCCATTGCATACGCCTTTCCAACCGTCTTGGGTTTATAAACAGCACCGATATGTACAAGGTGGAGATGGAACTTAAAAGAGTTGTTGCCCCCGAAAAGCAGAACGATTTCTGCCACAGACTTGTGGAACACGGCAGAGCGGTGTGCACAGCACGAAAGGCAATGTGCGAAAAATGCACACTGGCAGAATACTGTGCGTACAAAAAGGCCGAAGACAAAAAGGCACAGAAAGCAGCAGAAAAAGCTGCAAAGGCTGCTGAAAAATCCGCTATGAAAGCTGAAAAAACAAAATAGCACCACAATTAAAGGGACGGAGCCTCTATCCGTCCCTTTTTGAATGCTGCAATTACACCAAAAAGAAAAAGACGATGAAACCATCGTCTTTTTTCTTTATATGCTATGGATCAATTATTTCTTTACAACTGTAAATACAACTTTTTCGCCGTTGATATCCCAGTCTTTTGTAAAGCCTTCTGCCTGAGCAACTGTAATTGCATCTGCAAGAACATTTTCCTTGATTTCTTCTGCGTTTGCCATCATTACGCCGCTAACCTTTTCGTTGCCGCTTACAAATACATCAATGTGGTCCATAACCTCAAAGTCTGCATCTTTACGCATTGTCTGGAGTTTGGAGATAATTTCACGCACGAAGCCTTCTTCGATAAGTGCATCTGTAAGATGTGTATCAAGAGCAACGATTACGTTGTTATCTGCAACAGATTCAAAACCTTCTGTCTGTTTTGTTTCGATAAGCAGGTCTTCGGCTGTGAGTGTGATGTCGCCGTTTGGACTTGCAAGAACGATTGCACCGTTTACATCAAGTTCAGCTTTTGCTTTGCCGCCGTCAAGTTCAGCCAGCATTGTACGGATTTCGCCAAGGCGTTTGCCGTATTTTGGACCAAGTGTCTTGAGCTGTGGCTTGAAGTTATAGCTGATGTAGCCGCTTGCGTCGCTGATTTCTTCAACTTCTTTAACGTTGAGTTCTTCTGCAAGGATTGCCTTGTAGTAGTCGTTGAGTTCACGGTCAGCTTTTACATACATTTTGGAAAGTGGCTGACGGTTTTTGATGCCGGAAACGTTACGTGCACTTCTTGCAAGTGTTGCAACTTCCAGAACAAGAGCCATATCAGCTTCAAGGTCAGCATCGATAAAGCTTTCGTCACATTCAGGGAATCTGCAGAGGTGTACGGACAATGGTGCATTTTCGTCCGTTGTGCGTACAAGGTTCTGATAAATCTGTTCTGTCATGAACGGAATCATAGGTGCTGAGATTTCGGACAGTGTAACAAGCGCTGTCCACAGTGTCATATAAGCATTAACCTTGTCCTGTTCCATGCCTTTTGCCCAGAAACGTTCACGGCTGCGGCGAACATACCAGTTGGACATATCGTCAACAAATTCCTGCAGAACTTTTGCTGTTTCAGGAATGCGGTAATTTGCAAGGTGGTCATCAACTGCTTTGACTGTGCTGTTGAGCTTGGAGAGGAGCCAGCGGTCCATTACGGACAGTGCAGCTTTATCAAGTGTGTATCTTGTAGGATCAAATTTATCGATATCAGCATACAGTGTGAAGAATGCGTATACATTCCACAGTGTACCCATAAATTTACGCTGATATTCTGTAACTGCTTTTCCGTGGAAGCGGTTTGGCAGCCAAGGTGCGCTGTTTGCATAGAAATACCAGCGGATAGCATCGGCACCGTATGTTTCAAGTGCATCAAATGGGTCTACTGCATTACCTTTGGACTTGGACATTTTCTGACCGTTTTCGTCCTGAACGTGACCGAGAACGATTACGTTTTTGAACGGAGCCTTATCAAAGAGCAATGTGGAAATTGCAAGGAGAGAGTAGAACCAGCCACGTGTCTGGTCAACAGCTTCACTGATAAAGTTTGCAGGGAACTGTGCTTCGAACAGGTCGTGGTTTTCAAATGGGTAGTGGTGCTGTGCAAACGGCATGGAGCCGGAGTCAAACCAGCAGTCGATAACTTCAGGTACACGTTTCATCTGCTTGCCGCATTCAGGACAGGTGATTGTAACCTCGTCGATGAACGGACGGTGAAGTTCGATTTCTTCAGGGCAGTTAGGACTCATGGAGCGGAGTTCTTCCTTGCTGCCGATTGCATGTTTGTGGCCGCATTCACATTCCCAGATGTTAAGCGGTGTGCCCCAGTATCTGTTACGGGAAATACCCCAGTCCTGAACGTTTTCCAGCCAGTCGCCAAAACGGCCTTTGCCGATGGATTCAGGAATCCAGTTGATTGTATTGTTGTTGCGGATAAGGTTTTCGCGGACAGCTGTCATCTTGATAAACCATGTTTCGCGTGCATAGTAGATAAGCGGTGTGTCGCAGCGCCAGCAGTGTGGATAGCTGTGTTCAAATTTTGGTGCTGCAAAGAGTTTGCCAGTTTCACGAAGATCCCTGAGGATTTCTTCGTCGGCTTTTTTGCAGAACATACCTGCCCATTTTGTTTCGCCTGTCATTTCGCCTTTGCCGTCAACAAGCTGAACAAGCGGCAGGTTGTATTTGCGGCCAACATTTGCGTCGTCTTCACCGAATGCAGGTGCAATGTGAACAACACCTGTACCGTCTGTGAGTGTTACGTAGCTGTCGCAGGTTACATACCAGCATTTTTCTTTTGGAGATACAAAGTTCCACAGTGGTTCGTACTCCTTGTATTCAAGGTCTGTGCCAACGAAAGTTTCCACAACTTCATATTTGCCTTCGCCAAGGATTTTGTCGCAGAGAGCGTGTGCCATATAGTACACTTCGCCGCTTTCTGCCATTTTAACCTTAACATATTCTTCTTTTGGGTTTACACAGAGTGCAACGTTGGAAGGCAGTGTCCAAGGTGTTGTTGTCCATGCAAGGATGTAAGCATCTTCGTCTTTAACCTTGAATTTAACGATTGCAGAGCGTTCTTTTACATCTTTGTAGCCCTGTGCAACTTCGTGGCTGGACAGAGGTGTGCCGCAGCGTGGGCAGTAAGGAACAATTTTAAAGCCTTTGTAAAGAAGACCTTTGTTCCAGATTTCTTTAAGTGCCCACCATTCACTTTCGATAAAGTTGTCGTGGTAGGTTACATATGGGTCGTCCATATCGGCCCAGAAACCAACTGTACCTGAGAAATCTTCCCACATACCTTTGTATTTCCAAACGCTTTCTTTACATTTTGCGATAAATGGTTCAAGACCGTAAGCTTCAATCTGGTCCTTGCCGTTGATGCCAACAAGTTTTTCAACTTCAAGTTCAACAGGCAGGCCATGTGTGTCCCAGCCTGCTTTTCTTGGCACAAATTCGCCTTTCATTGTGTGGTATCTTGGAATCATATCCTTGATAACACGTGTCAGCACGTGGCCGATGTGCGGTTTGCCGTTTGCTGTTGGAGGGCCATCGTAGAATGTGTAGGTTGGGCCCTGCTTTGTCTGTTCCATGCTCTTTTCAAAAATCTGGTTTTCGTTCCAGAAACTGAGCACTTCTTTTTCTCTCTGCACAAAGTTTAAGTCGGTAGGTACTTTTTTGTACATTTTGTTTTCCTCCATAAAAATTTTTGTGTTTTGATGTATCTGTAATATATTTATTGAAAAATAAAAAATGCCTTTGTCCTGAAATTATAACAGGACAAAGACAGTAAATATCTTTGTTTATAAACCACCTATTACAACATACTATCATATGTTTTTCCTTTAACGGTGAAACTCCGTCGGCACTTAATAGTAAAAAACGTTCGGCACCGCAGCTCGAAAGTGATGTTCCCTTAAAAACTACTTTTACACGGCTCTCACCTTTTCCGTGCTCTCTTGGAATTTCGTTCAAAAGGTACTGTCTTTGTCACAGCCTTTGTATTTTTGTGATATATGCAGTGTTGGCATATATCCTTATAATTATTATTATATTTTAAAGGAAATGTCAAGCAGATAGCGGGTTTTGGGGTAAATATAACGGGTGGATGTCCACATCCGCCCGTATAAATGCAGCGTTATTTTCTATTCATTGTCAATACAAGGAGGTGATACGACTGAAAAGTCTCTCGGTTTACACTATACGCTGTTATTTTGTAAAGTCAGGTAGATTCTTCGCTGTCACTCAGAATGACAAAGGGGTGGCCGACTGCCGCCCCTTTGCAAATATATATTTGTTTTACCATTTTGTATATGGGTCTATTCTCACATCGTTTTCAAGAATAATTTCAAAACGCAGCTGATTTCCTGTTGCATTACCGCTTGAGCCCATTTTGGCAATAACATCACCTTTGTTTACATAATCCCCCATTTTTACAAGCAGTTCAGAGCAGTGTGCATACAGTGTTCTGTATCCGCCCGTGTGTTGAATTACAATATAATTTCCATAATTACCTGCAGTCATATATGCTTTAATAACTCTACCATCTGCAGAAGCAAGTATATCAGTACCTTTCGGTCCTGCTATATCCACGCCATTATGTTCTGGATACTGTCCCACAAAACCACGTGATATTCTGACACCTTCTCCTGTGGGACTTTCTCCTGTAGGCCAGCCAAAAATCGGTTGTGTAACACGGACTTTATCTCCCACAAGCACTCCGTTTTCTTTAATGTCGGGGTTCATTGCATAAAGTTCATCAACATTAAGTTTGTGTGCTTTAGCAATGCTTATGGGAGAATCTCCTGCCTGTGCAGTGTAATACTGTTCATTTTCAATGCTTGTCTGAACGGTTGAATTATTATTTGTTTGCTGATATTCCCCGCTTATACTGACGCCGTTCAAATCTTCCGCACAGCGTGTGCTGATTGCTGTGTATGGGTCAAGGGTTAAACCGCCGTTCGGTTCGCTGCCGTAGCCGAAACCGAACTCAAAGTGCAGGTGATTGCCTGTGGAGTTGCCTGTGCAGCCTATTTTGGCAATAACATCACCCTGTTTTACATCGTCGCCTTCTTTTACAAGCAGTTCAGAGCAATGTCCATACAGGGTATAATACCCGTTTGCGTGTTCAATAACAACGTGGTTGCCGTCACCGACAGAACTTTCCTCTGATTTTATCACTTTGCCGTCGGCAGATGCAAAAATTTCGGTACCAAAAGGCCCTGAAAAATCAATGCCGTCGTGCTTTGGATACTGCCCTACATATCCGCGGGAAACACGTATAGATTCGTTGGTCATATCAAAAGGGAAAACATATTTGCCAACTTCCAGCACTGGCAGATGGATAACCTCCGGAAAACCTGTCCACTGGTCTACTGTTTCGGTTTCAGTTACATTTTCTGCAGCATTTTCAGTTTCTTCTTTAAAATACTCCTGTGTCGGATAGCCGCAAAAATCTTTGCTTTCGTTTACAGTATGTGCCATAAGATATTCAACAAGTTCGTTATATGCGTCCGGTATCATATGCATACCGTCTACATATGCATATTCTTCTTTGAGATATCCGTTTTTATCTGCCAAGACTTCGTGCAGGTTAAGATAATACGCACCATTTTCATTTGCAAGCTGCGCCAACTGACCGTTAATATACTGCAGATTATCCGGTTTGAATACATCTACATCCCTTTTGCTGACAAAATCTTTTGTCATTGGCGGTACACTGCATACATAAATCCGTGCTGATGATACTTTTTCTTTAAGTGCTTTTATCAGTTCGGCATATTCTTTCAGGAAATCCTCTTCAGACATTTCCACAAGTGAATTTGTGCCAAGTGTGATATAAATCTTTTTTGGGTTTGTCGCCGCATATATTTATTTTTAAGGGCATATAATATCCGCTCCCAACTCTCCCCACAAAAATGAATTTTGCGATTTCGGGCTTT